>JAGBCX010000071.1 GCA_017937805.1 Alistipes sp.
GCCTTGATGGCGGAGCAGAGCACCAAGCGACTGACGGGTATGTACAAGAATTGGTTTTTGGACTACGCCTCGTATGTTATTTTGGAGCGTGCAGTGCCCCATATTGACGATGGTTTGAAGCCTGTGCAACGCCGTATCCTTCACGCTATGAAGGTTGTTGATGACGGCAAGTTGAACAAGGTGGCAAACCTCGTTGGACAGACCATGCAGTACCACCCACACGGCGATGCATCAATCAAAGATGCGCTGGTGCAACTCGGACAGAAGGAGTTGCTGATTGACTGTCAGGGTAACTGGGGTAATATCCTCACGGGCGATGATGCTGCGGCTGCCCGATATATCGAGGCGCGCTTGTCGAAGTTCGCTTTGGAGGTGGTCTATAACAAGAAGACTACCGAGTGGATGTTGGCATACGATGGTCGCAAGGAGGAGCCTGTAACCCTGCCTGTGAAGTTCCCGTTGCTCTTGGCGCAGGGAGCCGAGGGTATTGCCGTAGGTCTTGCATCGAAGATTCTGCCACACAACTTCAACGAGTTGATTTCAGCATCTATCGCCCACTTGAAAGGCGAGGAGTTCCAACTCTATCCCGACTTCCCAACGGGCGGTATGATTGATGTATCGCGCTATAACGATGGTTTGCGAGGTGGTGCGGTGAAGGTGCGAGCAAAGATTTCTAAGTTGGATAAGAATACTTTGGCGATTACCGAGATACCGTTCTCAACCACTACCGAGAGCATCAAAGACTCCATTTTGAAGGCTAACCAAAAGGGCAAGATTAAGATTCGCCGTGTCGATGACAATACTGCTCGCAAGGCGGAGATTATCGTGCAGGTGGCAGCGGGAGAGTCGTGCGACAAGACGATTGACGCACTCTACGCCTTCACTTTGTGCGAGGTTTCGATTTCGCCAAATGCCTGCGTTATCAAGGACGACAAGCCTGCATTTATGGGCGTAAGCGATATTTTGCGCCACTCGGCAGAGCATACCAAGGGACTTCTGAAAAAGGAGTTGGAGATAGCCTTGGCGGAGCATAATGAGGCTTGGCATGCAGCATCGTTGGAGCGAATCTTTATCGAGAATAAACTCTACCAACTTATCGAGGGTTGCAAGAGCCGAGAGGAGGCTTACGCAGCGGTTGATAAGGGTTTGGAGCCATTCAAGTCGTTGCTCCGTAGGGAGGTTACCATCGAAGATGTACAACGCCTGACCGAGTTGAAGTTTATTCGTATCTCGCGCTTCGATTCGGATAAGGCTGACAACGAGATAAAGCAGATTGAGAAGGATATCAAGCAGGTTAAGTACGACCTGGCACACCTTACCGACTATGCTATTGCCTACTTTGAGCATATTCGCGAGAAGTACGGTAAGGGCAAGGAGCGTCAGACCGAAATCCGTGAGTTTGATTCGATTGAGGCTACAAAGGTGGCGGTGTCGAACGCCAAGCTCTATGTCGATAGGGAGGAGGGCTTCTTCGGTATCGGCAAGTCGATGAAGGACGCCGAGTTTGTCTGCGACTGCTCGGATATTGACGATGTGATAGTAATCTTGCGTGATGGTCGCTATGTCATCACAAAGGTTGCCGAGAAGAAGTTTGTCGATAAGAACATATACTACATTGGAGTCTTTAAGCGCAACGACGAGCGCACTATATATAATATATTGTATCGTGACGGCAAGGGTGGAGCGATAATGATGAAGCGATGCGCCATCAAGGGTATTACGCGCGACAAGGAGTATGACCTCACGAAGGGTACGCCAAAGAGCGATATTTTGTACCTCTCGGTCAATCCGAATGGCGAGGCTGAGGTGTTGAAGGTTTACTTCCGCCCACGACCACGCTTGAAGAAAATGATTGTCGATTTGGACTTCTCGGAGTTGGCAATCAAGGGAAGACAGTCGCAGGGTAATCTCTTCTCTCGCTACCCAATCCACAAGATTGTCTTGAAGGAGAAGGGTGTTTCGACCTTGGCAGGTCAGAATATATGGTGGGACGATGACGTTCGCCGCCTCAATAGCGATGGTCGAGGTCAGTTGCTCGGTGAGTTCAAGGGTAACGACAAGATTGTAGTGTGGACCGCGAAAAATCTCGCCTACATTACGGGCTTCGATACGCAGCAACACTTCCCTGACGATACGGTGCGTGTCGAGCGTTACGAGGCTAGTAAGGTCTATAACCTCTGCTACTTCGATAATGAGCAGGGCTACTACTATATGAAGCGTTTCCAGTTGGAGCAGACCGACAAAGCGCAGTACTTCCTCGATGAAGATGGCTCGGCTCGCTTCGTCTGTATCTCGGGTGCGAAGGGCGCCGAGTTGCAGATAACCTATAAGGGCGCACAAGCATCACGACCAGCCGATATGGTTGATGTAGAGGAGTTTGTGGGCGTTAAGTCGTGCAAGGCAAAGGGTAAGCGACTGACCACTTTCGATGTTGATACTTTGACCTTTATCGAGCCTGAGGTGGTAGAGCCTGCGGAGCCTGAAAGCGGAGATGAGCCGATAGATGACGATGTTGAGCCAATGGTAGAGCCGACTGAAGATTTTGAGGATATCGCAGCAGAAGAGGTTGTAAAGCCTGTAAATAATAGTGGCACTCCGATTGAGATTGTCCGCAACGATATTGACGAGAGCAACTCGGAACAGCTAAACCTATTCTAGAGATAGTAGTGAGGAGATAGTAGTGAGGAGATAGGAGATGAAAAAATAATTCTCAATTTTCAATTCTCAATTCTCAATTGAAAAAGTATGCGATTGTACTTAACGGGATATATGGGTACGGGAAAGAGTACCCTTGGTCGGAAGATTGCCAAGCGCACCGAACTACCATTCCTCGATACCGACAAGATGGTCGAGGAGGCGGAGGGTGCGGAGGTTGCCGACATCATCACCTATGCGGGTGAGGAGTATTTCCGTCAGGCGGAGCGCAGAGCATTGGAGCAGACAGCTGAGTACGAGAGTGCTATTATCTCTACGGGTGGAGGTCTGCCCGTGTGGGGCGATAACCAAGCGTGGATAGCGGAACATGGAGTATCGGTCTATTTGAAGCGTACGCCTGAGCAGATTTTGTCGCGTTTGTCCCCTCATGGTCGCTACAAACGACCTAAATTGCGAGGGTTGAGCGATGAGGAGGTGTTGCAGGTTATGCGTGATGGAATTGCCGAGCGTGAGCCGATATATTTGAAGGCAGATGTTGTGATAGACTGCGACAAGGTGAATGACCACGAAATAGCGGATAAACTTGTTGAGTTTATAACGGAAAACTGAAAACTGAAAACTTTTAACCCCTATGATAGGTATCTTCGACTCAGGTTTGGGAGGAATCTCCGTATGGCAGGCATTGTACGATGCGCTGCCACATGAGTCTTTGATATACCTTGGTGATGGCAAGCGTTGTCCCTACGGCTCACGCAGCAGCGAGGAGGTACGACAATTTACCGAGGAGGCAGTCGAAAGACTCCTTGCCGAGGGGTGTAAATTGATAGTTCTGGCATGCAATACGGCAACCGCAGTGGCGATTAAGGGGTTGCGAGAGAAGTATCCGACCGTGCCGTTTGTGGGGCTTGAACCGGCCGTAAAACCTGCGGCACTTTCGACAAAATCGGGCGTTATCGGAGTCTTGGCAACGGAGCGTTCATTGCAGGGCGACCACTTCCGCCGCAACGAGGAGAAGTACGGCTCGGAGGTGAAGATATTGAAAGCCGTAGGCGAGGGCTTTGTCGAGGCGGTAGAACAAAACAGAGAGCAGTTGCCCGAAACCGAAGCGTTGGTGCGCAAGGCGGTTGAGCCGCTTGTCGAGGGCGGTGCAGATAAGATTGTCTTGGGCTGTACGCACTACCCGTTTTTGCGAGATGTGATTGCACGAGTGGCAGGCGATGGGGTGGAGATTATAGACTCCTCGGAGGCTGTGGCCCGCAGGGTTGGAGTACTGCTTGACGAAAATAATTTAAGGGCAGAGGAGGGAGCAAAGCCCGAATATCGCTTTTTGACCTTTGCAGACGAGGAGTATGCCGAGAGGTTACGAGAGAAGGCGTTTAACAGATAGAAAAAACGAAACAATAGTATATGGCAAAAGATAAAACGATGTCGCGTGCCGAGCAGAAACGCAAGGAGCGCGAGGAGAGGCGCAAAAAGAGTTTGACCGAGAGTGATGGCACACGCACCACTTGGGAGACAATATGCTGGATAGGAGGGTTGTTGATTCTCTTGTTCTCGCTTTATGTCTTGGTGGCAGCGGTGGCGCACCTCTTTGTGTGGCGCAATGACCTTGGAGCATTGGAGAACAACCCTCTAAATGTCGCTACAACCATCAAAAATGTCTGTGGTGGCTCGGGCGCAGTACTTGCAAATGCACTTACAGGTAAGTCGTTTGGTGTGTTTGGAGTGCTGATTCCGATTATCGGAATGTTGTTCGGCGGCTTCTTGCTCTTGGAGCGTTCGCGCGTGTTGTGGCGCACGGCATTGTCGATTATGCTCGTTACTATCTGTGGCTCGCTCACTTTGGCGCTCGTAACGGGTGCTGACGGCTTCTTTGGCAGTGGCTGGGGCGGAGAGTACGGCATCGCTGTTGTCGATATGCTCAAAGCCAAAATCGGCGTTATGGGCGTGGTATTCTCGCTTGTGGCGTGCTGGATATTGACGGGTGTTATCATAAATCTCCACTTTATAGACTTCCTTAAACGCACCACCGAAACGGGTGTGGAGCAGAGCAAGGGCGCATTTGCATCGTTGCAGGGCTATATGGCTCGCAAGAGCGAGGAACGCAAGGCTCGTAAGGAGTTGGCTGCACAGCGCAAGAACGATGCCGTAGAGGCGGCGGATAAGGTGCGTATTATCGGCGAAGCCGCAGAGGAGAAACCCGAAGAGCCTGCTGTTGAACCTGTTGAAGAGCCTGTAAAGGAGGAACTTGCTGATGCAGAGCAATCCGAGGAGGTTGCGGAGGAGGCTCCGAAATCTAATATTGATGTTGTCGAGGTCTATGAACATACCGAGGAGCAACTCTCTTCGGAGGAGGTGGATAAACATCGCCCATTCAACCCCGATAGCACACCTGACTATGTATTTCCGAAGGTCGATTATCTGTATAGTTACGAGAGTGGCGTGGAGGTGTCGAACGAGGAGATTGAGCAAAACAAGCAACGCATCGAGGAGACCTTGGGCAACTTCGGTGTGCCTATTGTTTCGATGACGGCAACTATCGGTCCTACCGTAACGCTCTACGAGATTGTGCAGGAGGCAGGCGTTAAGATTGCCCGAGTGCAGGGCTTGGAGAAGGATATTGCGCAGTCGTTGAAGGCGTTGGGTATCCGTATTATCGCCCCAATTCCGGGCAAGGGTACTATCGGTATTGAGGTGCCAAACCGCAACAAAGAGACCGTGTCAATGCGCTCGGCAATTCAGTCTGAGCGTTTCCAGAACTTTAAGGGCGAACTGCCGATTGTTATCGGTCGTACAATCCAGAACGAGAACTTCGTCTTCGACTTGGCAAAGATGCCACACTTGCTCGTTGCAGGTGCTACGGGACAGGGTAAGTCGGTGGGTTTGAATGCCATTATTGCATCGTTGCTCTACCGCAAGGACCCTTCGCAGTTGAAGTTTGTGCTGATTGACCCTAAGACCGTAGAGTTCTCGCTCTATGCGAAGTTGGAGAAGCACTTCTTGGCGAAGATGGAGTCCGAGGAGGAGGCCATCGTAAAAGACCCGAAGAAGGCGGTATATACGCTCAATTCGCTCTGTGTGGAGATGGAAACCCGTCTTGCAAAGTGCGGTAAGGTGGGCGTTAGAAATATCGTAGAGTACAACGATATGGTGCGTCAGCGCAAAGTCGAAGATGATATTATGCCATATATCGTGGTTATAATTGACGAGTTTGCCGACCTGATTATGACTGCCAAGGAGGTAGAACAACCTGTGATGCGTTTGGCACAAAAGGCTCGTGCTATCGGTATCCACCTTATCGTGGCGACACAGCGACCTGATGTAAAGGTTATCACGGGAGGTATCAAGGCGAACTTCCCTGCACGAATTGCCTTCCGCGTGATGCAAATGATTGACTCACGAACTATTATCGACCAACCGGGTGCAAACCAACTTATCGGTCGTGGCGATATGTTGATGTCGAATGGCGGAGAACTTACACGTATTCAGTGTGCCTTTGTCGATACGCCTGAGGTGCGCGATATTGTGGAGCATATCTCGGAGCAACCATTCCCATATCCAAGTGGAACTTATCTACTGCCTGACTACGAAGATGCAAGTGCAGCGAGTTCGGAGGCGAACTTCGGCAGTGAGAGTGGTGCGCCAATACGCTTTGACGAACACTTTGCCGAGGTTGCACGCGATGCAGTGGCAAGCGGTCGCTTCTCGACCTCCTCGATACAGAGCTTCTATAATGTCGGCTTTAACCGTGCTGGTCGTATCACGCGACAGTTGGAGCAGGCGGGCATTATCGGTCCTGCAAACGGCTCGAAACCTCGCGATGTGAAGATTTACGATATGGAGTCGTTGGAGACATTGCTACGTGACCTTGGAGTTAGTGAGTAGACGAGAACTGATAAAAACGGAGAACGGAGAACTGAGAGCTGAGAGCTGAGAGCTGAGAACTGAGAGCTGAGAACTGAGAACTGAGAACTGAGAGCGCACTCCTTAAACTCCCTAAATTCCTTAAACTCCTTAACAAGGTTTGCGCCTTGACCACGCTCTGAGTTCGGAAAACTAAAAAAAAACTTTTAATGTGAAAAGAGTACTTACCATATTTTTGCTGTTTATCACCTTGTCGGCTTGGGCTGATGAGAGGGGAGAGAAGCGTTTGGAGCGCATCTCTCGCCACTACTCGGCTTTGGGTAACTATTCGCTCTCGTTTGTGTTGCGTGCAGGTGGTGGCGAGCAGAAGGGTAGACTGATGGTCGAGGGCAACAACTCCTACATAAAGATTGCCGATACGGAGGTCTATGTTGTCGATTCGTTGCGCTACGAGGTGCGAGGCGCATCGAAAGAGATAATTGTGGATAGAGCCGATGCCTACGAAAAGGAGCTGCTCAATCCGCTGAGTGGCTTTTCGGGAGTCAAGAATGACTACAATATCGAGGAGTGCGAGGTTGATGGTTGTGTGGCTGTCCGTCTTACTCCAAAGCGTACGGGTGAAACCATCTATATAGTGACCGCACCTGACGGAGAGAGTATAGCAAAGGTTAAATATGGTGTAGGTGAGAACTCGGCCGAGGTGGAGGTGAATCGTCAGCAAGGAGTACCATCTCCAATGCCTAAGTTCTCGAAAGAGCAATATAAAGGGTTTGAATTGATAGATTTTCGGTAAAAATGTGAGAATTTTCGTGGAAAAGTTTGGCGGTTTGCAAAAAATGCCTTAATTTAGTAGTGCGAAAGAATAACAATCAAAGAAATAACACTTAAAATTTGAGTTCTATGATTATCACATTTAACGAGTTGCGCCGTATCAAGGATAGACTTCCAAGCGGCAGTTCACAGCGTATTGCAGATGAGTTGGGTCTCGATGTTGAGACCGTTCGTAACTATTTCGGCGGAAAGCACTTTGACGCTAAGGGTTCGGTAGGTGTTCACTTCGAGCAGGGACCTGACGGTGGCGTTGTAACGCTTGACGATACCGCTATTCTCGATGCTGCAATGCGCATTTTGAACGAGTTGGAGAAGTAGAATATTTCTATCTTTTAAGGGGTTGTCTTTTTGCAGACAACCCTATTTTTGTAAGTAACCAATAAGTAGAGTATATTATGAAACGAGTTTTAATGGCGCTTGTTTGCGCTGTGCTTGTAGTATCGGTGTCGGCAGCACCAAAGAAGAGCGAACAAAAAGTAAATTATGTAAAGGCAACAGAACTTACCATGTTGGGTAAGTTGTGTAAGACCACAAACCCGTACCACCGTGTAGAGGTGGCGAATGTCGAGGGCATTACTAAGGCTGAGGCTAATCTGTTGAAGATGTCATCGGGTTTGGCAATTGTGTTCAAGACCGATGCAAATTCTATATGGGTGAAGGCACAGTATGGTCCTGCTTCATCCTGGAATCCGTGCGCTCCACTTGCTTCGACTACGGGATTTAACCTCTTTATTAAAGATAGCAAAGGTGAATGGACTTGGGCAGCATCGAAGGTGCATAAAATTCCGCCTCACAAAGATAATTTCGAGAAGATGGCGGCTCCATTGCGCGTTATCAATGGTTTGGTAAAGGGAGAGAAAGAGTGTCTGCTCTATCTTCCTCTCTATTCGGAACTTCTATCGTTGGAGATTGGCGTAGAAGATGGTGCAAAAATCGAGGCTTTGCCAAATCCTTTCCGCCACAATATCGCAGTCTTTGGTTCGAGTTTCACTCACGGCTCGTGCGCTTCGGGCGCAGGCTTGACTTGGCCTGCATTTCTCTCGCGTTCGACAGGTTTGCACCTCTGCTCGTTCGGTATGTCGGGCAATAGCAAGTTGCAGCCGTACCTCGGTGATGTATTCGGCAAGACCGAGGCTGAGGCACTTATTTGCGATGCCTTCTCAAACCCTTCCATCAAGCAGATTGAAACCCGTATCCGCCCATTTATCGAGGCTGTGCGCAAGGGTAATCCGAATATCCCGATTATCTTCTTGAATACAATATATCGCGAGAGCCGCAACTTTATCCCAGCTACCGAAAAGCGTGAGCAATCTCGTATCGACTGTGTCGAGAGAGTACTTGCAGAGGTAACAAAGGAGTATAAAGATGTCTATTTCGTGAATGTGCCTAATCAAACCGGTACCGACCATGTGACCTCTGCCGATGGAACACACCCATACTCGTATGGTTACCACCGTTGGGCGCAGGCGATTGAGAAGCCGATTTTGAAAATCTTGAAGAAATACAAGATTAAATAGAGGGTTTTAACACCTTGATGTTTAGAGGGATTGACTGACGACAAAAGCGGTTAATCCCTCTTTTTTTGTAGGGGTATTTTCCGATATTCGATATATGAATATATATTTGGTCAAAAAAGTAATACTATATTTTGAAAATCAATAAGATTATACTACATTTGTGGCGAGCAAACACGCTTATATCTATCAATAATGCAAAAATATTTATTATGAAGAGATTTTTACAATCATTGGTTGTAGCGCTTCTGCCATTGGTAATGGTGGGTTGCTACGAGGACTCAACAGGTCCTGAGGAGCCCGTTGTTGATGGTATCCAGCTCAGCACAACAACCCTTTATGTCGGTTACGAAGGTGCGATGGGTGATATATTGGTTAATGCTCCCTACGCTTGGACTGCATCAACAGATTTTTCGTGGATTACTTTGTATAACACAAGCGGTGAAGCTGGCGAATCTTATCTCAGTATTGGCATTGCAGCAAACACCAACAATTTCGAACGCGAGGGCTCAATTTCACTCTTCTGCGAAGACTACAACCTCTCGGCTACGATTAGCGTTTTCCAAGCGGCTGGAGGTGTGGAGCCTATGACTAATGCCTTAGCAACTGTCTTGGTTAGCAACAACGTATATGGTGACTCTTACCACGATGATTTCGGTTACCCAACTATCTTCGGAACATTCGACCGTGCTATTGGTGAGATATTCCCATCGAACGCATATAGCGGTGGAAACCAATATTATGACCGTTTCCAATTCTACCACTATCAATACGCCATTGGCCCTAATGGCTATTGCGGTATTGTATGGTACAACTACTATCGCTTTATAAGGTGTGCAAACGATTTGATTTCAGTATGCGGAAATAGTGATGAGTATCAATCATATCGTGGCATAGCAAAGGCTTTTCGCGCACTTTTTTATCTCGATTTGGCTCGTTTCTACGATGCTTTACCGGCAGAGTCTACCGAGAAACCGGAGTATATGTCTGAACTGTCTGCCGTAGAGGGCTTGACAGTGCCTTATGTTGACGAGAATACAACCGTGGAGATTGCTCAAAACAACCCTCGTCTTCCTCGTGAGCAGATGTTCCAACTTATTTTCAACGATTTGAACGATGCAGAATACTGTTTGGCAAACTATACCCCAGAGAAGAAAACAATGCCTTCGTTGGCGGTAGTTTATGGTTTGAAGGCTCGAGCATACCTCTGGTTGGGTGGTTTTGCCGAGGGCTTGTACGATACGACAAAGTATCCTGATGTCCTTACAGGTAATGCGGCATATAGAAAGGCTGCTGAGTATGCGCGTTTGGCAATTTCGACATCGGGTTGTCAACCTCTTACGGAACAGCAATATTGCGACCCTATAAGCGGATTTAACTCTTTCAATAATGCTTGGTTATGGGGTATGGCTCAGTCGGCTGAGACCGTTATCTCGAACCTCCACTCTTGGGCAGCACACATGTGTTGCGAAGCCGGTTGGGGCTACGGTTCAGGTGCACAGCCGGGTGTTCGTAAGGCTACTTATGAGCGTATGTCTAACACCGACTTCCGTAAGAAGCTGATTATTGATCCTCAAGCTAAAGAGAAATATTTGTCTTACAAAGGTGTGACAAATCTCACAAAAGAGGAGTGGACTACATTTGGTTTGGAGGGTGGGGGTGTGCGTACCTATGCACACTTGAAGTTCCGTACAAATGGAGGCGAGAAGTCGAACGGTGCAACCGGAAATGTTGTTGATATTCCGATGATGCGTGTTGAGGAGATGTACTTGATTGAGGCTGAGGCAACTGCACACTTTGCAGAGGCAACTGCACAACAGTTGATTACAACCTTCATGACATCGTATCGCGACAAGAACTATTCAGTTCCTACGGATAAGAGTGTTGGTGATGCTCTTGTCGAGGAGATTATCTTCCAGAAGCGTTGCGAGTTGTGGGGCGAGGGCGTTTTGTTCTTCGACTTCAAGCGTTTGAACTATGGTATCCACAATGCTTATACTGGCCACAACACCCCTATGGGCTTGGATTTCGAGACCAATGGTCGTTGTCCTGCTTGGAACATCTGTATTCCTCAGAAAGAGGTAGATCTTAATGTAGCATTGCAGGGTAAGAATAATCCAGATCCATCGGAGACACTCAGAGCTGTTAGTGAGCAGTATTAGTGGATAAGTCGTTAAACGAGAAAAATAAAAACATCTAAATTTATACGTAAAAAAGTTATGAAGAGATTTTTACAATCATTGGTTGTAGCGCTTCTGCCATTGGTAATGGTGGGTTGCTACGAGGACTCAGTTGGTCCTGAGGAGCCCGTTGTTGGCAATCTTTCACTCTCGAAAGAGTATATGGAGGTTGGCCCTGAGGGTGGTGAATTTTCGGTTGACATCTTTACTTAGTACAATTTTCAGCAGAGTTCAAATGTTGACTGGATCGAAATTTTGGGTAGTAATTGTGGCGCAGAATATTGCACACTCAACTTCAGTGTGTTGCCTAACGATACCACTTCTGCGCGTGAGGGTGTTATTACAATCTTCTGTGAGGACTACAATCTCATGGCAACTCTTACCGTAGTGCAGGCTGCGGGTGCAGGTAGCGATACAGATGCGTGGACATTTAAAGGTGTAGGTAAGTTCCGTGGTGCAGGTGTTTTGGACTTTGCATTCAATATTGACACCACTGTGGAGATTGAAGTTGATGTTTACGAGCACAAGGATAATAAGGGTGTTTATATGATTACAGACCCATGGCCAGCGACTATAGCATATGGCTTTGGATATTCAAGCATTGATGAGGCTTTGGCTGATGGTATTTCTACTACCAATGCCAATTTTGTTATTGATGCAAGCAATCCTGATGCAGTTATTATCCCAGAGCAGGAGTTAGGTGTTGACCTCGGCTATGGCTTTATGACAATTCTCTCGGGATACCCTGACTATATCACAGATCCTGCAGCTGGTGCCGGAACATTGGTAGATGGATATATCACATTTGCTGCAAGTACCATGTTGTTCTATTCGCCGGGAATCAATGTTGCGTTGGGACAAAACGAGAACGCACTTCACTATACGAACACCCAAGGTATGTTCCGTGTTGCATTACCGGGAGCAATACCTTTCTGCGATATTGAGATTGGTACGGCAAAGTTTAGCGAGGTATTCCCTGATATGGCTTCGCAATACTCTGATGAAGAGGCCTTTGCTTATGGTATCTGGGGTAAAGAGATTGCGAACGCTAAGATGTTGATTGCTGAGACTTCAACTGTCGGAGAGTATTTGGTACAGGGTGTAACCTTGGAGCAACTTGTTGCTGCAAATGGCGAGGTTGTAAGTAGCGATGCATTGAGCCAAATCAACAGTGAAAATGGATATATTCAAGGAGTTGTAGGTTTAGTGTCGGGAACTGAATATACATTGGCTATCTATGCCGAGAATGTATATGGCAAGAGTGAATTTGCTTATACTACACATACAACCGATGGCGAAAAGCCTGCAGACTCTGTTAAGTATCCTTGCGAGATTAGCGTAGATTTGAACAAGATGAGCGCGTACATGCCTGAATATTCGTCTACATACCCGGATACTACCTCTCTCTCTTTCGCAGTTATTGGTGAGGAGATCAAGGAGGCAATGTACTTGTTTGCTGACACAGCGACTTTCGAATACTTCTTGGCTCAGGGTGCAACATTAGAGGAGCTTGTAGTGGCTAATGGTTACGCTTTTGAGGAAGATGAGTTGGCAGCAATTAATGGCGGAGGATATGCCAATGGTTTCATCAACCAGGACCCTAATACATCTTATACATTGGCTATCTATGCTAAGAATGTTTATGGAGAGTCAACCGTTATCTCTGATACTCATACAACCGATGCATTGCCACAAGTTGACTACACCGGTGAGTTGGTAACAGGCGACTACTATATGTCTTGTGTATATAGTGGAACCACTTTCGAGAATCTGTTTACCGTAACTCCTGATGGCGAGAGCGTAACCGATTTCATCGTGGCTGATATAGGTGCTAACGTTGGTGGTATCAAGTGGGTGGCAGCATACGATTCGGCTGCAGGAACGCTCACTTTGAGTGGTATAGATAAGAGCCGCGAGAATTCTGGAAATTTGTTCGGTAAACCATACGCATACTTTGATCAAGAACAGACTCAAGCACTTATGTTTATGTCGTTCGCAACAGCAGATTCAACCGGTGCAGATCCATTAGTACTTAAAGTGGACCCATGGACCAAGGAGATTACCGGCATGCAGAACGATGCATTTATCGTAGCAGTTGTTGATTCAGCGAGTGGTCAAATACTTCAATACTTTGGTTACTATGAGGGCTCTGCAACAACCATTCTCCACGAAAGTGCAGCAGCTACAAGAGTTCCATTCAGCAGCGTGAATATCAACAAATACACTGTATCGAAGAGGTTGCGTAGCATGAAGATGGCTAAACTCGCAACATCGGCAAACAGCTCGATGAAGCCTGCAACGAACTCTGTAAAGAAGGTGTCGTTAGAGCGTTCGAAGCAGTTGTTGTCGGGAGCACGCATTGACCGCAAGGCTTTTGCTCCATCAAGAGAGTTGAAGAGCGTTGCTATTCCGTTCTCGTCATTGAAACATTCAAAATAGTTGAATAATACCTCTCTGAGGCGGCCTGAAAAGGTCGCCTTTTTTGTTGCGCATATCTGCCATTGGGTGTCATTTTTGCCATTTTGTCACACTATATTACGCCGAAAACCTCCATTTTGGCAGAAAATCGGGAAATTTTTACGAAAAACGGCTTTGGCAAGGGGTTTGCTCTACAAAAATGCGAAAACAAAACAGAACAAAAACAACAAAACAATAAACAAATAAAAAATTTACAACTATGGGAAAGATTATTGGTATTGACCTTGGTACAACAAACTCGTGTGTTGCCGTTATGGAGGGCTCGGAGCCCGTTGTTATTCCTAACTCGGAGGGACACCGCACAACCCCTTCTATCGTTGCCTTCACCGATGGTGGCGA
>JAGBCX010000072.1 GCA_017937805.1 Alistipes sp.
CCAGGATCAAACTCTCCATTGTAAAAAAAAAGAATTAATTAAATCTTAGCTCTTATCTCAAAGGTATTGTTTTGAAATATCACTTCTTGCGAAGTGAAGGAAAACTTATTTAGCTGCTCAAGTACCTCAAAGAACGCATTCTATTTGATTGGACCGTTGTCCGAATCTTTCTGTTTTTGCTCTCCGCTGTTTTATCAGCGCGAAAGTGGTGCAAAGGTAAGGCGTTTTTTTCAAACCACCAAATTTTTTCGAAACTTTTTTCAAAAAAATTTTCAGAACCCTTTTTCTAACACTCTCCGACGCCCTTTTTAGCAAATCACTTCGCTGTTTTTGGCGCGAAAGCGGATGCAAAGTAACGGCAAAAAGATGACACTTCCAAATATTTTCAGCACTTTTTTTAATGTTTTTCGCACCTCATTTTTCATTGCGCTAATAATCAATATATTACAGCTGCGATAATTTTTCAAAAAATTTAATAATTGGGGGGGGGTAAGTGCGCAAATGGTAATAGGACGAGAAAAAAGGCATCACCATTTCGGGGTGATGCCTATTATATATATAGGTAATTTAGATATTTGTTGCTGATACCATTTCGTCGAGCAGCTTCTCGCACGCCTCTTCGAGCATATTTATAACAAGATAGAAACCTTCGCGGCCTTCGTAGTATGGATCGGGCACATAGTCGTAGTCGGTACGGAATGTTGTGAAGTAGTCGCGCATACGATATACCTTATCTATATGCACGCGCGTAGGCGCGAGGCGACAGACACGCTCATAGTTGCTATCATCCATCACGACGATACGATCAAAGTCCTCGAAGTCGGACTCACGGAACGGGCGTGAGCGGTGGGTAAGGCAGTAGCCACGACAGTGTGCCGCCTCGCGCATACGAGGATCGGCAAGCTCGCCCGCATGACCCGAATATGTACCTGCGGAGTCGATCTCGAATTTATCGGTTAGACCACGCTTAATAACCATTTGACGGAAAATCTCCTCTGCCATAGGCGAACGGCAGATATTTCCAAGGCAGACAAATAATACTCGTTGTTTCATATTGCAAAGATAGCAAATCTAACGGAAAACGAAAAACATTTATCAAGTTAATCAAGACGCCATAAATTTCTTGTCAGAAGTCGTGAGATATAGTGCATCGCAAAAAGAATGGGTGGCACCACAAAGTACCACCCACAATTTATTCAAAATCAGAAATGATTGAGCTATTTTTGTGCGATGTTAGGCGACAAATCCGCAGCATACTTGGCGTATGTAACCATCTCATTTTTTGACGACAAGGAAGCAAATGCCCCTTAAAAACAATTTCGATTTCTTGTCAGAAGTCGTGAGATGGGGTGCATCGCAAAAAGAATGGGTGGCACCACAAAGTACCACCCACAATTTATTCAAAATCAGAAATGATTGAGCTATTTTTGTGCGATGCTAGGCGACAAATCCGCAGCATACTTGGCGTATGTGAGGAATTTGGTGACCGACGCACTCGTGCAAAAAGAGCCAATCAGAATGATTTTTACTTCTTGCGTGATTTCTTGGCAGCCAACGCCTTCTCCACCTCAATCTGGAAGTCCGACAAAACATTCATATAGTTGATGAATGCCTCATACGACGAGCCATAAGGGTTGAAGTAAGAGTGAACATCGCCATCCGAAAGCCACTTGGTTGCCATGTAGTAGAAGTGATCCGAGGTCTGCATGAAGTTCCATACATACTCGAAATCCTTACTCTTCAACGAGCGAACCTTATCCTTCATAGCGTAGAGTTTCTCGAATGCCTCGTTCTGCAAATCGTTACCGAGCCATGCTGTGATATCGCGCTCCTCGTCAGCCCACGACATTACATGAGGGCAGTGGAGAACTGCAACAGGTTGATGCTCGGCAGCAGTTTCGCTAACGGTAGCAAACTTCAAATCGCCACGCTTCAAGATTGCAGCAGGGAGATTCTTTACGAAATCGAAGATACCGGTCGATGCCTTCTGGTGCTCACCGAAGGTCTCGTAGTCCATAAAGAGGTTGAGAACCTCGCCCTCCGACTCCGAAAGCCAAGCGGCATACTTATCGGCTGTGAGCGGATACTCATCCCAACCCTGATTCGAGAAACGGAATGCGATATCGTCCGAAAGCTTGTAGTTGCGGAGCAAAAGACGAAGGCTCTGATCCGCAGCACCTGCATATACGAAGTCAGGCGACTTCCATCCGAGGATATGCTTTGCACCCTCTGCCAACATTGTCTTGAAACCAAGCTCGCCAACCATCTCGCCAATCTCATCCGAATAGATAAGCTCGGTGTTGCGGAATGCCTTTGGCTTAACACCAAACTCAGCCTTCAACATTGCGGTATGCTTCTTGACCTGCTCCTTGAAGTCCTCCTTCGACGAGAGGGCAGCCAACGAGTGCGAGTAGGTCTCGGCCAACAACTCTACGCAACCTGTATCAACGAGGGCGCGGAACGAATCCAACACCTCCGGAGCGTATGCCTTGAACTGCTCGACAACAGTTCCGGTAAGCGAGAACGAAACACGGAACGCACCCTTGTTATCCTTGATAAGCTTCAAGAGGAGAGCATTCATAGGCAGATAGCACTCGCGTGCGATCTTCTGCATAATGGCGCGGTTGGTCAAATCGTCAAGGTAGTTGTGATCCTTGCCGATATGGAAAAAGCGGTAAGTCTTGAGACGCCAAGGCTGATGTACCTGAAAATATAAACAAACTGTCTTCATATTTTTTTGTGTTTTTGTTTTTTCGTTTTGGTTATTTCATCGATGCAATAGCATCCTCGTAGACCGCCTTAACCTTCTTGGCTGCGTCGTTCCATTTGAGGTTGGTAACCTCCTCCAAGCCCTTCTGAGCAAACATCTTCGAGAGGGCCGGATAGGTAATCAAGCCGTAGATTGCATCCGCCATCGAGTCAACATCCCAATAGTCAACCTTCACGGCATAATCCAACACCTCGGCAACACCCGACTGCTTCGAGATAATCGAAGGGACATTTGCACGCATAGCTTCGAGTGGCGAGATACCGAATGGCTCCGATACCGACGGCATAATATAGACATCCGAGAGCTGGAACATCTTATGCACATCGTCGCCACGCAAGAATCCCGTAAAGTGGAAGCGGTCGGCAATACCCAAACGAGCCACACGACGGATAACATGATTCATCATATCGCCCGAGCCGGCCATCACGAAGCGAACATTAGGAACTCGCTTCAACACCTTCGCAGCAGCCTCAACAAAGTAGTCGGGACCCTTCTGGAAGGTGATACGGCCCAAGAATGTAACAATCTTATCGGTTACACCGCGCTCCGGTGCCTCGTTCTCCTTCTCGGCAAAGCGTACCGCATTGTGTACGGTAACAACCTTCTCGGCCGGGATGTTGTACTTCTCGATTACGATGTTACGAGTGAGGTTCGACACAGCAATAACACGATCTGCTGCCGCCATACCTGTACGCTCGATCTCATAAACACGAGTATCGATATTATCGCTCGACGAACGGTCAAACGATGTTGCGTGCATGTGCACAACCAGTGGCTTGCCCGACACACGCTTGGCAGCGATACCTGCATAGTAGGTCAACCAGTCGTGGGCATGGATAACATCGAACTGTCCCTCCAAGTCCTTTGCCACCTGCGCAGCAACGATAGCATAGCGGGCAACCTCCTCCATGAGGTTTGCGCCATACTTACCCGAGAATGTGTAGCGCTGACTCCAAATATCGCTTGTCTCCCAACGCTTCTCTCCCGTCTTAACGAACTCATCGTGATAAGTTTCGTAATCCTCCGGCGAGAGGTATGGTACGAGGTTCGAGTCGATATGTATAAACGACATTTTATCGATGATATCGGCTGCATCGGAACTTACCTTACCGAATACGGTCTCGACATCGCTCGCATTCACCACGCGGATAAATCGCTCATCCTCGTCACCCGAGGCGCGAGGCATAACGAATGTAACATCTACATCGTTACGGGCCAATCCGCGAGTCATTCCGTAACAGGCTGTACCGAGTCCACCGGCAATGTGCGGAGGAAACTCCCAGCCAAACATTAATACCCTCATCTTAATATCTTTTTATTTCTTAACACTCTTTTTTGTTGCTGTGCGCTTGGCTGCACGCTTAGCCTTGGCTTTGTACTTCTCAATCAACTGCTTGATGTACAACACACCGCCTACGCTCCAAGCCTGCGACACTGCACCGCGAGGTGCAAATGGAGGGTTAGCATCGTAGTACTCGGCAACCGAGCCAATACAGTAGGTCTGGATATTGTCGTCGAACGACGCCAAGATCTCCTCGGCGATAGGCAAGAAACGCTCACCATCGAGTTTCAGGGCGCACTCTACATAGAACATCAACGGCCATACCCAAACTGCACCATTGGTCGCAGCAGCCTCCTGCTCGATAGGATTCTCCTTGTAGGTAGATTCGAACATAGGGTTGCGAGGCGACAACGAGCGCAAGCCCGCAGGTGTGAGCAAATGCTGACGCACTACGCGCAAAACATTTACGATCTGCTCCTCGTTGAGCATTGTATATTTCAAACCGCAAGCGACAATCTGGTTGCAACGGATGAAATCGTTCTTGCCGCAGTTGTCAACATAATCTGCCAAGTAGCCCTCCTCCGAGAGGTAGAACATATCGACAAACGACTTCTGAATTTGAGCAGGAAGTGCCTTCCACTCCTTCTCGAACTCCTTGTCGCCCATCTTCTTGGCCAACTCCAACGCATACGATACGGCGTTATACCACAAAGCGTTTATCTCTACTGCATATCCTGCACGAGGTGTAACAGGCTGACCATTCATCACGCTGTCCATCCAAGTCAAGGCAACACCCTCACGAGCAGCCCAGATAAGACCGTTGGTGTGCATTGCCACGCAACCTCCGAAGAAGCCGCGACGATATGCTGTCAAGATACTCTTCATCGCTGCGCCATACTTCTCCCAGATAGCCTGTGCACCGATATGCTCCTCCAACTGCTGCAAGGTCCAGAAGAACCAGAGTGGAGCGTCGGCTGCAACCTCTGCCGAAGCCGAGCCCGCAAAGTCGCCATTGTGCATATCGCCAACCATAGTGTCGAGAACAGCGATGCAGTCCTCCTTGTAGCCCTGCTCCAAGGTCAAGCCCGGAAGCGAAATAAATGCCGAGCGACCAGCCTTGCCATACCATGGGTATCCCGACATCACCTCTGTACGGTTGCCCGGACGACGAATGATAAACTGACGCGCCGAGTGGTGCAGACAGCTCTCAAAATCTATCTTATGAGTACGACGAGCCACCGAAGTCTCGTAAGCCTCGCAGATAGCCTCACCCGAAGGCATCTCATCTACCGAAGCCGAGAAGATAATGCTCTCGCCCTTCTTGATATTCATCTCGAAGTAGCCCGTTGTGAGCAGATCCTCGTAGCCCTCGTAGCCGCGCTCGAGCTCCTTCTGATACTCGAAATCGTAGTACCAGTCCGGTGCCGGAACAAACTTTGCATCATCCTTCGACAACTGCATGTGCAACCAAGGGAAACCGTCATAGAGGCGGTTCTTCACTCCATTAGTAACCGGGTAGGAGCGAACATTGGCGTACATGTTGGCCTTCGACAACTCGTGCTTGTTGCGGAAAGCGAGGAAAGGACGCAGACGGAGCGTCGTCTCGGAGTGAGCATCCACGAGCGTATAGCGAATCATCATCTGTGTACGCTTGTGAATCCAGAGAATCTCCTTGCGGAGAATCACACCGCCGACGCGGTAAGTGATGGTAGGACACGGAGTATATTCGAAATCGGTGATATACTTGTGTCCACGAGGCTCGTACACACCACGGAAGCGGTGGAGAGCCAGGTTGAACGACTGATCGTGCTGCACGATGGTCTCATCCAACGATGAAAGCAGCACATAAGCATTGTTGCTCGAATCAATCGGGGCAACAATCAAGCCGTGGTACTTGCGTGTATTGCAACCCACGATGGTGGTACTCATATAACCGCCACGACGGTCGGTAGCCAGCATCTCGCGCTGCAACGAATACTCCAAGTTACCAAGCTCTTGTTTGTCAAATTTAAGTCCCGGCATAATTATTTGATTGTGAAAAATTATCTTTGTTCCGTAAAGTTAATAAAATTTTCGTGTAATTGTTCCAAAATCTTCGAATATTTTCAAAAACCGACGATTCTTTTTACAATTTTCAACGAAATAGAATAGTTTTCTCACTATATCACACACCAAATACTGCCGGGCAATCCGTGCCCAACAGTATTGATGTATGTTTTGTTTCGCTATTAGCCGTTGGCTATTGGCCATTGGCTAATTATTAGAGTCGTTAGTGTTGCTCTCTTCACCTTTGCCACTCTATAAAATTGCTTTTAGAGGAGCAGTTTCAAAGCTTGCAAAAACTCTATTGCCACTATCCTATTTAACAATTTTGGATATTGGAGCTATTTTTTTGCGTTGCGCTGTGGCTGAATGCGCAGCATACTAAATCGTATGTGAGCAATTCAGCCGCAAGCAAGGTGAAAAAAGAGCCCAATAGGCAAATTGTTAAGCCCATTTTACAAGGGCGAAATCCATACGATATGGCAACTTCTCGTTCTTTGGATATACACGCAAAGC
>JAGBCX010000073.1 GCA_017937805.1 Alistipes sp.
AGCCTTTTCAACCTCCTTCTCAATCTTCTCATCGAGCTTTGCGAGGTAATCCTCGATAAGCACATCGGCACGATAACGCTTCTTCGAGTCCTTATTGTCAATCAACGGGTCGTTGAATGCGGCAACGTGGCCCGAAGCCTCCCAAGTCTTAGGGTGCATGAAGATAGCGGCATCGATACCCACGATATTCTCGTGGAGCTTAACCATCGAATCCCACCAATAACGCTTGATGTTATTCTTCAACTCCACGCCATTCTGACCATAGTCATAAACTGCGCCCAAACCATCATAAATCTCGCTCGAAGGGAATATAAAACCATACTCCTTGCAGTGTGCAATTAACTTCTTAAACAACTCTTCCTGTGTCATAGTATATTGTGTTTTACTTTTTGTTCTAAAATTGTTCTGATTGGTAAATTTTGCACCTTGCTACGGTCGCCAAACTCCTCACATAGGTCCACTATGCTGTGGGTTTGTTACCTTGCAACGCACAAAATTTCCTCAATCACCTCCAATTTTGAATTATGGGGCTATCCCGATTGGTTAATTTTGCGCAAGGCTTTCTTGCCAATCAATGCGCAAAGATACTAAAAAAGTAACACACTTTTTAATTAAAATTAAAAAATTGCAACTCACTATATTTTCTACTCATCTTTTCTCTTTACGGTGATGCGGTCGCCATTATAGTCTAAGAGATGAATGTTTTTGTCGTTTGTAGCGATAAATAGACCTCGCTCAATATCGAACTCCACACTCTCGTAGATAACCGGAAGCACCGATTTGCCATTGCTGTCAATAACGCCCACTTTGTTGTTTTTAGAAACTATGGCACGACCTTCGCGGAATTCACTCGCAGAAGAGTAGATATAATCGGTAATTTTGTGCCCGTCAGCATCGACAAAACCATACTTATGTCCCTTGCAGCGACAAGTTATAGCATCTTGCTTGGAAGCAGTTGCAGAGTATTCGGCCCCGCAATCCTCTACCAACAAACGAGGCAACTGCTCGTCTAATTCGTGGTTACAGTTGCGGTCAATCAAATCGAGCAATTTGGATATGTCGTTATTCGAAAAGAGCTCCCACTCGGCATACCAATACCGCAATGGGCGGGCAACGCCGCTATTGCAGATAATCACATTCGAAGGCGTAAGATTTTTATGGCAGAAACCTATCGCATCAAGACGTTCCTTCATCTTGATGACAGCCGCCCTCAAATCGTCTGCCCGATAGCGATTTATAGCCTCTCTCAGTAATATACCATGAGGTAGCTCCTGCAGAACAACATCGAAGAGTTGTTTATGACCGAGCGAATCCACAAAGATAAGTTCCTCGTAGAGAATATGATTCTCGAGCAGTGGCCCACGAGTGCGCTCACGTGCTGTTTGTTCAAGCTCCTCAATATGGCGTATGCTCTCGGAGTGGCGCGGTAGAAACAGCAGAAAACGTCGTCCATTGACCGATATTTCACTCTCAACCACCGAATGCGTACGTTGAACAACAGGCAACTCATTGCACAACAACGGCTCTGCCTGCTTCAAACGCTTGAAATGGAGCGCCGGAGCAGACAGAGCGGCTTTGAATTGTACCATTGTAGGCAGCATCATCTACCTCCTATTTTGCAAAAGTAAGACCTTTGATTTTATCCCATTCACCACGCGTGAAGTCCGGCACGGCCACTGGCATAGAGTTGTGCTCAATGGATATTGCCGTCAATTCGCCAATGCACGACCACTCGGCTGCATCGTATACATCTTGGTCAAGTGGTAAGCCATTGCGTAAGCAGTAGATAAGGCGACTATCCATAATGAAGTCCATACCTCCGTGTCCGCCCACTTTCTTTGCCTTCTCCATCAACTCCAATTGGATAGGGTGGCGATACTTCTCCATCAATGCCTTGAAATCCTCCTCCGGCAAGAAGCGGTGAGAGTTGAGATTCTCATGGTCTGCAATAGCACCACTACTACTTGCTGTCTCCTGACTGAGAAGGATACCTTGAACGGGATATTTATTTGCAAAACCTTTGGTTCCGGTCAGTTGATACAATCGGTCGTATGGTCGTGGGGTATAGACATTGTGTTGCAACTCGATAGTCTTGCCATTGTAGGTACGAATAAGAGTCGAAGTGTGGTCGCCATTAGCAAATTCGCTTGAAAGCAATTGCTTCTTTGCCAAACTTTTTCCTACCCAAGAATCGGTGTCCATCGACACAAGATATGTCATGCGGTCGCCTCGGTGTATATTCATTGCCTGACATATAGGGCCAAGTCCATGTGTTGCATACACATCGCCACGATGTTTCTGGTTGTACTTCAATCGCCAATTGTTGTGATATTGATCCCAGAATTCGTCCAAATTGTGAATATATCCACCTTCGCCATGAATAATCTCGCCGAAAAGACCATGCTGTGCCATATTCAGCGTAGTGAGTTCAAAGTGGTCGTAGATACAGTTCTCGAGCATCATACAGTGCTTGCGAGTGCGCTCCGAAGTATCTACCAACTGCCAACACTCCTCAACCGTCATTGCTGCCGGTACCTCGATAGCCACATGCTTGCCATGCTCCATTGCATATACCGCCATCGGAGTGTGCAATAACCAAGGTGTTACAATATAGACGAGGTCGATATCTTCGCGTTGGCACAGCTCCTTCCATGCATCTGAGCCAATATATTCATCAGCAGGTTTACCTCCCGCTGCTTCAATCTGTTTTTGAGTATCTCTAACCTCCTTTCGCGAAAGGTCGCAAAGAGCCACAACCTCTGCACCCTCAATGATAGTAAGTCGCTTTGCAAAGCCCTTGCCTCTCATTCCAAGACCTATGATTCCTACGCGAACATTCTCTATAGGCTCAGCCGCAAAACCCAGCATAGATGTCTGTACAGGGGCTCGCTCTGGCTCAGCCAATCGAATTAAGCCATCTTCGATAGTACACTCTGTTTTATCCTCTGCTTTATCGCTATACAAACATGAAAGCACCGCCACTGCAACGGTGATTACAAACGAAACAAGAAATAGGAGTGTTTTTTTCATAGGTTATAGTTTTTCCTTAATTCCGCAACACTTTGATTTAACTTTATTTATAAGTTCCTGAGCAACAAAAAGTTGCTCAGGATTTTGCCATGTCAGATTTTTCACTTATCTTAGTGTTGCAAATCAAAACAAGCGTAAATCGTAACAAG
>JAGBCX010000074.1 GCA_017937805.1 Alistipes sp.
AAAACAAGGAGGAGTAAACTATGGCAGAGATGAATCAGGGTGGCGAGTTGCGCTACCTCAACCCAGTGTCGGTTGACGTTAAGAAGAAGAAGTATTGCCGTTTCAAGAAGCTCGGCATTAAGTATGTAGATTACAAGGATGGCGAATTTTTGAAGAAGTTCCTCAACGAGCAGGGTAAGATCCTCCCTCGCCGTTTGACCGGTACTTCGCAGAAGTTCCAGAAGAAGGTTGCACAGGCTGTTAAGCGTGCGCGTCACCTCGCAATTTTGCCATTCGTAACCGATTGTATGAAATAAAGGAGGGCGAGACTATGGAGATTATTTTGATTAAAGATGTAGAGAACCTTGGCTACGCAAACGACATCGTTGATGTTAAGCCGGGTTATGCGAACAACTACCTCATTCCACAGGGCTTCGCAAAGGCTGCTACCGCTTCTGCAAAGAAGGTTTTGGCAGAGAACCTCAAGCAACGTGCTCAC
This sequence comes from Alistipes sp., assembly GCA_017937805.1. Lineage (GTDB taxonomy): Bacteria > Bacteroidota > Bacteroidia > Bacteroidales > Rikenellaceae > Alistipes. The sequence continues at coordinate 479 of JAGBCX010000074.1, forward strand.
AAGGACGCTAAGATTTTGGCTGACGCTCAGGCACTCGCTGAGAAGATTGCTAACCTCCCACTCACCTTTGCTGTTAAGGCAGAGGAGGGCCGTATCTTCGGTACTATCACTTCGGCTGACATCGCTGCTGCACTCGCAGAGAAGGGCGTAGAGGTTGAGAAGAAGAATGTAACCGTTGAGGCTATCAACACCGTAGGTGAGTACAAGGCTGCTGTTAAGCTCCACCGTGAGGTTAAGGCAGAGATCACTCTCTCGGTTGTTGCTGAGGAGTAATCTTACGCAACCAAATAAAAATAACCTGCTCGATATTACATTGAGCAGGTTATTTTATTGCTGGATTATTCTCCTCGTTGGCTCTATAGAGTCCCGAACACTCCCTTCGAGATACCATTGCGCATACGCACAAGCCACTTCGCCTTACTCGAACGGAAGGTTAGAGTATAGAACAAGGCAAGCAACCTTGTATAACGACGTTTTGCGCGCTCATCGCTAAACAACTCCTCCTCAGTACCTCGCTTTTCGGCACGCAGACGCTTACTGACACCAACACCATAAGCCAACTTATCGAAATACTCCGGAGTGAGCTTCTTGTCTGCGATGTGGTGGTATGCCACTGCATGCGGAGTGTAAAAAACACGCTCACCCAAATCGCGAATACGGTCAAACAGATCATTCTCCTCGCCACCAAACAACTCATCGCCTTTGCGACCGAGTGCGGTATCGAAATTACCATAGAGATTGAACACCTCGCGATTAAACGCCATATTTCCGCCCGTAGGTGTAATAGTGCGGGTAATAGTGATTATCTCGTTGCCCAAATCAAGCGGATTGGCAATCATCTTCTCGGTGTAGTACGACATCCACTTCGGACGAGCCGAATCGTAGCACACCTTCAACGCTCCCGAACCGACAAATGCTCCATGATTGCGGAACAGGTCGATATAGGCCGACACGAAACCCTCATTTATGGTCTCGTCGTCATCTATAAAGGCCAAGAATTGTCCTTTGGACTCGACAATACCTCTATTACGAGCATGAGACAGTCCCTGCTTCGGCTCGTCTACCAATCTGATGTTTACCTCCGAGTGTTGCTTTGCAAAAGTTGCTACACGTTCAGCTGTATCATCGGTGGAGTTATTATTCACCACCACACACTCCCAAAGTTTTTTGTCAGCGTCCTGCTTAACAACAGAGTCAAGTGTGCGCACCAATGATGCAGCGTTATTATATGTCGATATGATAATTGATAATTCCATGCCACAAAGATAATGTTTTTGGCCGATTATCCATTGCTAAAAGCAAAAATATTTGGCCCAACATGAAATTTTTATCAACATCAACTCGCCTCCACGCCATTTTGTCGCTCCACATGGATAGAACTCTGTCGTCGGAACGATGCCGGTGTCTGATTATATCGCTGTTTGAACAACTTTATAAAGTGCGATATATTGGTAAAAGCGCACTCAGCACCTATTTCGGATACGGTACGACTTGTCGAAGCAAGCATAATCTTCGCACGGTCAAGACGTTGTTCGACAATCCATCTGTGAGGTGAAGCATCGAATAGACGCCTAAACTCCTTCTTAAAAGAGGTTAGCGAGCGATTTGTCAACTCGGCAAGCACCTCAACCGAAGTCTCTTTAAATATATTCTCATATATTGTATTGATAAACTGACCTGAGTCGGCATCTGACGAACGCAAGATTTTCCTTCTCACACAACCATCTTCCTCAGAGAGAAGAAGATATATCAATTCGTTGAGTTTTATACGCTGTCCGATATCATTGTGCAATAGGCCCGAGTTACGCAATGACAAATCCACACCCACAAAGAAATTTCGTATCGGGGTTGAAGCCTTGGCAAACGAGAAGTTGCGAGATATACACTTTGTGCACGAGTGATGCGACGTGAATGATAGACCATAGTTGATATTAAGGCCGAATATAACTCGTTGCAACAATTGCGATGAGAGATAGAATACAATCTGCTCGTAAGAACCATTTGAGCCTACGGCATTCTCCTCGTAGTGAAATCCTGCATCGAGGACAAATACACTACCCTCTTCAATGGAGTAGGAGTAGTCGTTACAATGGACATACTTTGTTCCCGATAGGACATAGCCGATGGCTATGCGAGCAAGTGATAGCGAACGTACACCGGTGTTTTCATGCTCTGTAATCTTTACCACATCGGACATCATATCAGATGCCGAAGATTTGTTAGTTTTGTAATTCATAATAGTTTTAATAGTTTTATTATCTCTCTTTTTCACTCAATAGCAGACACTCTTCCATCTCGCATTGACTGTGGTGGCGCAAATATATCCCAAAAAGATATTCAACATCACAAAGGTGGCCTAAACGCACAATAATAGGTCTGAACAAGCCATAAAAAGCCCAAAGTACCCCAATTTTTACCGAAAAATTGAGGTGTTGTAAAATTCTTTTATTATCTTTGTGTTGCGTAAAGTTTTTATATGAAAGAGATTGTTGTAGAGTCGCTTGACGAGCTTAAAAATGTAGCTGAAGAGGTTGTAAATTCGCTTGATGGACGTACAATCGTAGCGTTTTGCGGTTCGATGGGAGCCGGTAAAACCACCCTTATAAGCGCCATCATGGAGCATCTGGGTTCACCCGACACCGTAACAAGCCCAACCTTCGCTCTTGTCAACCAATACAACACCCATGCGGGTGATGCCGTTTATCACTTCGATTTCTATCGAATAAACCGTATAGAAGAGGTCTTCGACATGGGTTACGAAGAGTACTTCTATTCGGGAGAGTTATGTTTAATCGAGTGGCCTGAGTTGATAGAGGATTTACTACCCGAAGAGGCAATGGTTGTCAGAATAGAGATTCTATCTCCTACGGAACGACGCTTTACTATCGAATAACAATCAGGGCAACGAGAGTGTTATATACAAACACAGGGAGTGTCTAACAAGTTTTTAGACACTCCCATTGTGTTGAAAGTTGTATAACAAGAGGGATTTCAAGGCTTGCGTAGCCCGAAAAAGCGGAGTTTACTCAGCGTAAATGAGCATTTTGAGGGCAAGCGTAACGCTGAAATCACCTTGTTAGACAACTCTTCACATTTATATATATAGGTATCGCACCTATGCTTTCTTTGTTTTCTTCTCTTTTTTCTCCTTCTTATCTTTCTGAGACTTGCTCTTCTGCATCGACTTCATGTACTTCGCTTTTCCGAGATTGAAGCCCACACCTACATATACATTGGCCGAGGTCATCATCTTTGGTACTAACATAGTCTGATTGTAGACTGCAAATCGAGTATCTATAAAGTCTGCTCCTAAGAAGATGTTGAGTCCTGTCGGGTGAATATTCAACGCCCAACCCAAAACACCCGGCTGGTTGCCATTAAAGAAGGTGTGGCTGAACGATGTCGAGAGCCAGCGCATAATTCTAAAATTGACAGACGCGGTAAGTTCAGAGCGTGTAAAGTTCTGACAGAACTCCGTATGCGAGAGCAATCCGAAGGCTATCCAATTCTTCAATATATTGTACTCCACACCGGCGTTGAGAGAGGCCGAAAGACGTGTAGTATAAGAGCCTACCGAAGGTGTCATCTTCGCCTCGAAGCCGCCATCAACATCAGCCTTGCCCGATGTGAGGTTGAAACCCTCGTACGAGAAGTGCGCCTTACCCTCGGCATTGATTGTAGCACTCTTACTCCACCTTATGAAGCCGAGGTCATTTACACCGAGCGACACTTTGAGGTGGTCGTCTAAAAGACGAACCTCTACACCCAAATCGGCACCCAAACCCCAACTCTTGAAGCCATTCATAATGCCACTGATATCTCGTTGCATCATATCCTCCACCGAGAATGCCGAGCCTGCACGATAATTTGAGTTGAATATAGGGCAATTACCGCGTATTCCTCCCAAAAATTCGGCCTGCACAATATCCTCGTTTATGTCGAGGTACATCTTATCCATCGACATTGATAGGTCGGCAAGTCCGACCAATCCCTTAACACGGAAACCGACTGTTACAAACTTCTTGATAGGTATTGCTGCACCGAGCGATATATCAATATATTCACGATTTGAGATATTGGTATCACCCAAATCATAATATCCGTTTGACAAGTTTTTGAGCACTGCAAACATATCCTTCGAGAGCGTTATCTCGCTCTGCGAACGAAGATTTATACCCACACTCCAAAAGAACTTTTTGGTGTGCGCACCAAAGCCGATAATAGGAACATCTAAATTCAGACTCAACTTACCCTTGTTGCCCAACTTACCCAAGAAATCCTCAGCACTAACTCCGCTATACAAGAATGTATAGAGCTTGTTGTTTCGCTGGTAGAAAAAGTTGTTTACCGACAGGTAGTTGTTACCAAGGTTTACGCCCAAACCGCCAGCAAGAGGTATTTTGATATATCCTCGCGTTGGTGCAAGTGCGGCATTCATATCGGTACGGAAGTAGGAGCCCTCCATAAAATATGATGTTCGCATCTGCGCAGACAATGTTGTCAAACCGCCCAATAGCGCGGCTGCAATAACTAATATTTTACCGTATATCTTCATGACTCTACTTCTTTCCTACCAAATCAAAAATATCAACTGTTAATCCGTCACGCACACGCAACTTCAAATTTCCATTCAAATATTGAGTATCCATAAGCGTAGCACCTACACCCTCCTTCACGTTCGAGAGTGTGAATATCAATCTCACACCATCAACATTCTCCAAGCTCTCCAACGATTTAGAATCGCCAAAATGGAGATTAAAATCTATCTTCGAGACACGCGGATTGTTGCCGTATTCCTCAGTCCAACCGGCAATCGAGCCATTGTTGCTGACATTGAGGGTTACATTCACATTATCGGTTGTACCATCTTTATTTACAAACTCGGCAAGGAGGTTGATGTTGAATGGTATTGTAGTACCGAACTCTGCCACCAAACCGATATCTCCGACCTTCAAGTTGTTTGCATTCTGAGCAAGCGATGCAAAAGTCTCATTCATACCGCCTATTACAGTTTCGTACGAAAGCTCCACATCATCTAACTCAAGCGGTATCAACACGTCGTAATCGTACTTGATGTTGTAGCCTTGTTTAGCACGCAGAAGGTCTATTTCACGTGGCACAGTCTTATCTGTTGTCACCAGCAGATTTACCGCAATCTTCGATGGTATGCCATTTGAAAGCAGGCGCGAAAGTTCATTAACCTCTACAAAATTGCACTCCTTAAACTTACCTCTGTTCTTTGAGGTCGAGAGAACAATATTCGTAGCCCCCTCGCCATTGATCTCAACATTCGGAACAGAGATAGTGGTCAAATTCTTTCCCTCTGCATCAAATGTCTTGAGTTCAACATTCGCGCTGAGAGGCACTCCCGTAGGGTTCTCCTCCAAATTCAGTTTCAATATAGGGTTGATGCTCAACTTGCCGATATCGACACCGAGATCCGGCAATCCCAAATCCACGACCATCTCCTCCGGTGCTACCGAAATATCGACACCACCTCTGAATTTACGTGCTTCGATATCATCAACCGTGATATTCATCTCTATTGCCACATCACTAATTGCCTCAAGATTTACATCTTGGCCACCCCTAACCGTAGCGGTACATTTATCAACCGAAATCTTCTGATCTATCTTCAGTTTGCCATCAACTATCTCTGGGAGATTCTCCAATGCCTCAAACTCTACAACCTCCGAGAGCTTACCATTGTTAGGCAACCACGTGCGGTTAATCTTCAAAATCTTCTCGCCCTTATCATTCACCGATATGAGTCCCGACTGCAAACTATTTTGGGTTGGACGGAGCATTGTGCCGAGATTAACCTGTACATCAAGTTCCAATTCGCTTACAGGGAACGGTTTATTATCCTGTGTTCCGAGTTCGAATTTAATAGACATAGGCTTATTCTCTTCTCCCGCCTTGCCAATCTCGATGCTCTCGATAGAGGCTATCATCGAAGGTATCTCAACCTCCTGCGACAATGAAGGCATCTGATCGTTAAGGTCGAGTTTCAACTCCTCGTCCTCGCCCCATTCAACCTCGGAGCGCTGCATGTCGATATTAAAGACCATATTGGTCATTCCAAGGTCTACTTTCACAGGATTGTTATCCGGCATAAGATCCGAAACGAGCACCTTATGCGTTTTCAGGCTCTCCATGTGGATAATCGACTCGATGGTAGAGTTGATAACGATTTTATCGACAATTGGCTGCTCTATACTATTGCTATCCAAGCAGTCTATATAATCAAGTGTCAACTCCACACCCTGTTTCAGGTCTGCCAACGAGGCTCTGATGATATTATTATCGACATGGACTTCGCCATGATCATCTTTGCAGAAGTGCATACACGAAGGGAGAATAATCTCCATATATGGCGAGAAAGGCTCCTTCGTTTCGTTATCATAGACCACAAGCCAATCCAATCCCGCCATGCGAAGCGTCATCTTGGAATTTTGGTCGAAAGCCAACTTCTTTATCTTAACCTGCTCCGGTATGCCCGTAAATTCGTGTTTGAACTCATGCGACACATGGTCGAGGTTAAAATCTCCGATAACAACCTCAATATCGTCATACACCGGTTTCGACTTAACATGAAGTTTTGGTAAACCTTCATCAATCAAATCGAAATGTCCTCCACACAACGTAATTTTCAAGTCGTAATCGCATGTGATTACATCGTTAATCACCAACTTACCATCTGCTCCGATTGGGTGGTCGTAGTAGTTGATTCGCTCGAGATATATCTTTTTCGAGATTTTTTCATCGCCCTTTTGGAACTTAATCTCCTCTTTCACGATATTGTGGACCGCATCATCGAACGATTTGTACACCCCATCGACATAGCTACCGAAATAGTATCCCTCCGGGAATCTCAAATCGACACTCAGCGTACCCTCCTTCGTCACTCCGGCTATTCCGCCCAAGTCAATTTCGATTGAGAACTCGGCACCCGGCAACTCTTCGGAGCCAAAACGAACAAAATCCACAGCAGACACACCCTCAACCATCTTTATCGATGCGTTGAACGAGGAGGTAATAGGCTCCTCTATCGAACTCTCCAAGGCAGGCAGGCTCGAAGCTATCGCATCAGATAATTCGGCTTGACCACTCAGATATGGCTTCAACCAATCAGGAATCTCAATATGCTCTGCAATATCTATGGTTTGAACTTCAACCAAATCCTGCAACGATGGCACTTCCAACTCCAATTGTTGTTGGATATCATCAATTGCGTAGGTTGTAGGAATCGTAGCAACATCGAACTTCATCGGTTCGAGTTTTGGCGACAGGTTTGTGATAGGAGGTATCTCAACACCGTCAATCTCGAAGTTTCCACCATCGGCAAAGGTGATTTGATAGACTCCGTTATCATCATTTGTCAAAACATCATTACCCTCGATAATTTCTCCGAGATAAATTTTATTGACCGTCGCAAGAGGCACAACCAGCTCCTCTCCTCCAACCGTAACCTCTCCCGACACATCGGCAAGGTCAAACTCTCGGTCAACACACCCTACAAACAACAATGCCGCGCAGGCAGCCATTGCCAAAAATAGTTTTTTCATATCGTTATTCGGTAAAATTTTGATTTTCACTGCTCTTTACATTGCAAAGTTAGTTTTAATTTTCTAAATTAAGCATGATTTTCGTAAAAATTTGTACCTTTGATACGCAATATGTCCGAAAACGATAAAATATCACTAAAAGAGCAGGTTGCAATGCTGCCGATGTCACCCGGTTGCTATCTCTTTGAGAATAGCAAAGGTGAGGTTATCTATGTCGGCAAAGCGAAGCATCTGCGCAATCGAGTGCGCTCCTATTTCGTGGAGAATCGCGACCACTCGGCAAAGGTGCGTGTTATGGTGCGACAAATCGCCTCGATGCGCCATATTGTGGTCGATAGCGAAACCGATGCATTACTGTTGGAAAACTCGCTTATCAAGACCTTACAACCACGCTACAATATCCTGCTGAAAGATGATAAATCCTACCCTTGGATAGCGGTTACGGCGGAGGCATTTCCGCGAGTTCTTTCGACACGTCAAATTGTACGTGACGGCTCGCAATATTATGGACCTTATGGCTCAATTTCGGCACAGCGAGCCGTGCTTGACTTTATTCGCGAAGCGTTGCCACTGCGCAGTTGCCGTCAAAAGATGACAGAGGCAAGTATAGCAGCGTTTAAACATTCAGCCTGCTTGCAATACCACCTCGGAAATTGTAAAGCACCTTGTATCGGCAATTGCAGTCGCCAAGAGTATCGCGAATATATCGATATTGCAACCTCGGTTTTAAAGGGAGATTTGCGACCTGTACGAAACTATCTCGAAGGGGAGATGACACGAGCAGCCGAGGAGTTGCGCTTCGAAGTTGCGGCACGCTACAAGGCTCGCTTGGAGGCGTTAGAACGCTACGCTTCGCGCTCGGTTATTGTGAGTGCAAAGATGGGCGATGTGGATATCTTCTCGTTATTGGTCGATGACGATGAGGCGTATTGCAACTTTTTGCGAGTGCGCAATGGCTCGATTACAGCCGTTCATACCGCCACAATTGCTGTAGGTGTCGAAAGTACAGAGCAAGATATAATGACACTCGGTATTCAGCACATTAAGGAGAATATCGCGGGCGAGTTAGCACAAGAGGTGTTGGTGTCGGTTTTGCCGCATGACGAGTTTTTCGAGGGGGTGCGATTTTCGGTGCCGAAGAGGGGCGAGAAGCACGATTTATTGGAGTTCTCGCTGCGTTCGGCAAAGACCACCCGTGCGGAGCGTCTGAAAAACCTCGAAATTCACAATCCTGCACGCCACACCGACCGACTTATGGAGGCCATGCGCCGAGAGTTGCGACTTGCGAAGGAGCCACGCCATATCGAATGTTTCGATAACTCCAACTTACAGGGTACCAACCCCGTAGCATCGTGCGTAGTTTTTCGTGACGGCAAGCCGGCACGCAAGGAGTATCGCCATTTCAACATAAAGACGGTGGTCGGAGCCGACGACTTTGCTTCGATGCGCGAGATTCTTACTCGCCGCTACTCCCGATTGTTGGAGGAGGGGGCGGAACTGCCCGATTTGATAGTTGTCGATGGAGGTAAAGGACAGTTGTCGAGTGCCTATGCCGTATTGCAGGAGCTGAATATTGCCGACAGAGTGCCGATTGTGGGCTTGGCGAAGAGGTTGGAGGAGGTCTTCTATCCGAATGACCCTATGCCGTACTATCTGAGCCGCACGGGCGAGCCGTTGAAGGTTATCTGCCATATTCGCGATGAGGCGCACCGCTTTGGTATTACACACCACCGCAATCGCCGCAGCAAGAACTTTATTAAGACCGGTTTGGAGGGTATCGAGGGTGTTGGCGAGAAGAGTATCACTGCACTTTTGCGCCACTTCCGCACCTTGTCGAAACTCCGCACAGCCTCGGTCGAGGAGATAGCCGAGATTGTTGGAAAATCGCGTGCCGAGAAGGTTTTTACCTTCCTGCAAGCAGAAAAAGAGAACTAAAAGAAGAGAATATGGATAGCGTAAAATTTTGTGCCGAGGAGCGTGCGTTGCGCGCCAAGGAGTATTTTAAACAAGGGTATAACTGCGCCCAATCTGTGGCTCTTGCTTATGCCGATATCACAACACTCGACGAGGAGATGGTGGCAAAGATAACCGCCTCGTTTGGAGGAGGTATGGGACGCCTGCGCGAAGTGTGCGGTGCGGTTAGCGGAATGGCATTTGTGGCGAGTTTCGTATCGCCTTGCCCTACGGCTGATAATGCAGAGGCAAAGAAGGCGAACTACACTCTGGTTCAGGCTTTTGCGGAGAAGTTCCGCGAGAAAAATGGGGCGATAGTTTGTCGCACTCTGCTCGGTCTTGACCGACCAAAAGATGACCCTACGCCATCGGCTCGCACTGCCGAGTACTACAAGAAACGCCCTTGTGCCGAGTATGTCTACGATGCGGCACTTATTGTTGGCGAATACCTTGCAAACGGAAAACTATAAAACACTATAAAATTTAAAAAAATTATGACAAAAGTTATCACTATTGCGGCGCAGAACGCGCCAAAGGCGGTAGGTCCTTACTCGCAGGCTCGCAAGGCGGTCGATGCGGAGGCTACGCTCTATGTTTCGGGACAACTCCCAATCAACCCGGCAACGGGTACAATGCCCGCAACCATCGAGGAGCAGACTCGCCAGTCGCTCGACAACCTCGGAGCAATTCTCCACGAGGCGGGAATGGAGTATTCGGATATCGTAAAAACCACCGTTTTGCTCGATGATATTAAGGATTTTGCAGCGATGAATGCGGTCTATGCCGAGTACTTCGAGGGCGAGAAACCTGCCCGAATGTGCTACGAAGTGGCAGCCTTGCCGATGGGTGCAAAGGTTGAGATTGATGCCGTAGCGGTAAAATAAATAGAGGGGCACGTGCCCCTCTATTTATTTTACTTGACTTTGGCTATTAGCCGTCAATTCTTAAATGTTAGTTTTTCGCCTTCGCAGTCGATAACAATCGGTTGCGACTTGTCGATTTGGCCGGCCAATATACGCTTCGACAATTCGTTTATCACCTCTCGCTGAATCACTCGCTTCACAGGTCGTGCGCCGTATGCCGCATCGTAGCCGATATGGGCAATCCACTTGCGCGCCTTCTCGGTCACTCGCAACTCCACGCCACTCTGTTTGAGCATCTTATGCACGATTGCAAGTTGTATATCGACAATTTTATAGATATCCTTCTCGCTCAACGGCTCGAACATTACAATCTCGTCAATACGATTCAAAAATTCGGGTTTAAGGTGCTGTTTCAGTTGCTCGACAACCTCTCGGCGAGTATCCTCAACAATCTCTGCCGGCACTTCACCGCCCTCACTCATCGCACGCGAAAATCGCTCCTGAATGGTGAACGCGCCCATATTCGAGGTCATAATAATTATCGTATTACGGAAATCGACCGTACGACCTTTGTTGTCGGTCAAACGACCATCGTCAAGCACCTGCAATAAGATATTAAAGACATCGGGATGCGCCTTCTCAATCTCATCGAGCAGCACAACCGAGTATGGCTTACGGCGTACCGCCTCGGTGAGTTGTCCGCCCTCATCGTAGCCGACATATCCCGGAGGCGCTCCAACCAAGCGAGATACAGCGTGTCGCTCCTGATACTCACTCATATCTATTCGAGTCATCATATTCTCATCGTTGAACAGAAACTCCGCCAGGGCACGAGCCAACTCGGTCTTTCCTACGCCCGTAGAGCCGAGAAAGATAAACGAGCCGATAGGTTTGCGGGCATCTGACAGACCTGCCCTTGCACGGCGTACAGCATCGGAAACGACACTTATAGCCTGCTCCTGACCAACCACGCGAGCGTGGAGTGCCGACTCCATATTGAGCAACTTTTCGCGCTCGGAGGCCAACATTCTTTTTACGGGTATTCCTGTCCAACGCGATACAACCTCGGCAATATCTTCGGCATCGACCTCCTCCTTAATCATCGAGCCACCCGAAGTCTGCTCTTTGAGTTGCTCTTTGAGTTCGGCAATCTTATTTTCCGCCTCAACAATAGAGCCATAGCGAATCTCGGCTACCTTGCCGTAATCGCCCGTGCGCTCCGCCTGCTGAGCCTCGATTTTTAGTTGTTCGATGCGCTCCTTATTCTGTTGAATCTTGCGGATAAGGTCGCGCTCTCCCTCCCACTTTGCTCGCATCGAAGAGGATTTTGACTTCAACTCCTTAATATCCTTGTCGAGGGCGGCAATACGCTCCTTATCACCCTCGCGACGAATAGCCTCGCGCTCAATTTCGAGTTGGCGAATACGGCGGTCGAGCGAATCCAGCTCTTCGGGTACGGAGTTCATTTCCAAGCGCAAACGCGATGCCGCCTCATCAACCAAATCAATCGCCTTGTCAGGCAGGAAACGAGTGGTTATATAGCGGTGCGACAACTCCACAGCCGAGACTATCGCCTCGTCCTTGATTCGTACCTTATGGTGGTTCTCGTAACGCTCCTTCAAACCTCGCAAAATGGAGATTGAGTCCTCAGGCGAAGGTTCATCGACCATCACCTTCTGGAAACGGCGTTCGAGAGCCTTATCCTGCTCAAAATATTTCTGAAATTCGTCAAGCGTAGTCGCTCCGATGGTGCGCAACTCGCCACGGGCAAGTGCAGGTTTCAAAATGTTGGCAGCGTCCATTGCTCCACTCGTCTTTCCTGCACCTACAAGGGTGTGAATCTCATCGATAAAGAGCAGTACTTCTCCCTCACTCTCAACGACTTCGTTGATTACCGCTTTGAGTCGCTCTTCAAATTCGCCCTGATACTTTGCACCTGCAATCAGTGCGCCCATATCGAGCGAGAAGATGCGCTTCGAGCGGAGGTTTTCGGGTACATCGCCATCGATAATTCGGTGGGCAATACCCTCCACAATAGCGGTCTTTCCGACTCCCGCCTCGCCCACGAGTACGGGGTTGTTTTTGGTACGGCGCGAAAGGATTTGCAACACTCGGCGAATCTCCTCGTCACGACCGATTACAGGGTCCAACTTACCCTTTTGTGCCTGTTCATTGAGGTCTATTGCATATCGCGACAGAGCCTCGTGCTTTTGATTGTTATTCATAGCTTTATATTTTAGTTTTTTGTTTTCAGTTTTCCGAACTCCTGCCCTTGTCACGGCGCAACGAGAATAGGGGTAATGGGGGTTATAGAGGTTATAGGGTGCGCTCTCAGTTCTCAGTTCTCAGTTCTCAGTTCTCAGTTCTCAGCTCTCAGCTCTCAGTTCTCAGTTCTCAGCTCTCAGTTCTCAGCTCTCAGCTCTCAGTTCTCAGCTCTCAGTTTTCCGTTTTCCGTTTTCCGCTTTCCGTTTTCCGTTTCCAACAAATCTTCTGCCAAGTGGCTTAGGGTGTCGTTTTGACGCTTTTTATCCCTACTTATGGCAAAAATTGTGTCATATGAGCGACATTTTGTCGGAAAATTGGCAAGAAATAGACAAAGTTTATTAACTTTGTGCCGATTATGGAGAAGTTTATCGTATCGGCTCGAAAGTATCGCCCTGCCACCTTCGCAAGTGTGGTTGGACAGAATCATATCACCTCGACATTGAAAAATGCTATCGAGCGTGGTCAGTTGGCGCATGCCTACCTCTTCTGCGGACCTCGTGGCGTGGGTAAAACCACTTGCGCGCGAATCTTCGCAAAGGCTATAAACTGTCAGCACCCGGTAGGTGCCGAGGCGTGCGATAAGTGCGATTCGTGCCTTTCGTTTAACGAGAATCGTTCGCTCAATATCCACGAATTAGACGCTGCATCGAACAACTCGGTTGAGGATATTCGCCAACTTATCGAACAGGTACGAGTTCTTCCTCAAATCGGACAATACTCTGTCTTTATTATAGACGAGGTTCACATGCTCTCGCAAGCGGCATTCAACGCCTTCCTCAAAACTTTGGAGGAGCCACCAAAGCATGCGATTTTTATCCTTGCAACAACCGAAAAGCACAAGATTATCCCTACAATTCTTTCGCGTTGCCAGATTTACGACTTTAACCGTATTCGCGTGGAAGATGCTGTGGGATACTTGCGCTACATCGCCCAAAACGAAGGCGTAGAGGCTGACGATGAGTCGCTAAACCTTATTGCTCAAAAAGCCGATGGAGGTATGCGCGATGCATTGTCGATGTTCGACAAGGCGGTATCGTTCTGCGGTACAAAGTTGGAGTATCACGCCGTAGCAGCGACCCTGAATGTTCTCGACTACGAAACATATTTCCGCTTCACTGAATTGCTCCTGCGTGGCGACTATGTAAATGCGCTGTTGGAGTACGATGCGGTGTTGTCGAAGGGTTTTTCGGGACAGATTTTTATGAGTGGTCTGAATCAGCACTTCCGCGACCTGCTCGTTGCAAAAGGTCCTGCGGTATCGTTGATTGAATATACGGGTTCGTTGCTCGAAAAGTACCGTCAGCAGGCGGCAATTTGCGAGCCGGCATTCCTCTTCGGAGCAATATCGCTCCTGACCGAGGCGGACTCGAAGTTGCGCACTTCGTCATCACAACGTCTGCTTGTCGAATTGACTTTGATGAAAATTTCGACACTCGGCGAAAAAAAAAACAATGAACTGACCGCACCCATTGAGGCGAAGTATGATTTGCCCGATTTGAGTGCGCCAAAACCGCAGGTGGTAGCACCACAAACAACAACGCCACAACCTGTTGTTGAGCAAGAGATAAAACAACCTACGGCAGCACCTGCGCCAACTCCTCAACCAATAACGGAGCAGGTGCCAACCGTTGAAAATAGTGAGCCACAAAGGGTGGAGGTTACGCCTACACCTGTGGTAGAGGTTAAACCTAAATCTTCGGTAATACTTGGCGGCTCGATAACATCGTTGCTTGAAAAGGTGTCGAATGAGTCGGAGGTTGATGGCAAGAGTGTAAAAATCACAATAGACCCTGCGAGCGAGGCAAAGATGTCGCAGGTAAAAGAGCGCATAGTGGCGCAAATGTGCAAGGAGCGTCCTCGCTTTGTTTCGGCATTTGAGCAGATTGAGTTCGAGGGCAATGTTGTAAAGTTGGCGGTACCATCGGAGGCATTGCGAGATGAATTGATAGAGATGCGCTACGAGATATTGACCTCGATTGCTGCAATAGCAGGGGTGAAAGGCTCGCTCGACATGCACATTGAGGTCAAGGAGATGGATTTCAAACTCAAACCGAAAAAACTCGAAGACCGAGTGGCGCACATTCGCAAAGTCATGCCGGAGTTTGACTATATGCAGAAGGCGTTTGATATTGATGTAGAATAGACGAGAGAAACGGAAAGCGGAGAACTGAGAGCGGAGAACTGAAAAAGATAAAGCGCTCCCTATTACCCCTATCACCCCCATTATCCCTATTCTCGTTGCGCCGTGACAAGGGTAGGAGTTCGGAAAACGGAAAACAGAAAACTGAAAAAGATAACTAAAACGCCAATGGCCAATAGCCAATGGCTAATAGCAAAAAATAAGAAGAAATGGGAAGAAAGAATTTTGTTGAGGAGTTGCAGTGGCGCGGTATGATTCATACAATTATGCCGGGAGCAGAGGAGCAACTCGCAAAGGAGATGACAACCGCTTACCTCGGTATTGACCCTACTGCGGACTCGCTGCATATCGGTCACTTGGTGGGCGTAATGATATTGAAGCACTTGCAGATGTGTGGCCACCGCCCAATCGCTTTGGTTGGTGGAGCGACAGGTATGATTGGCGACCCTTCGGGTAAGTCGCAGGAGCGTAACCTTCTGAACGAGGAGGCTTTGCGCCACAATCAGGAGGCTATCAAGGCGCAGTTGGCTCGCCTTATCGACTTCGACTCGGACGCCGAGAATGCAGCTGTAATGGTGAATAACTACGATTGGATGAAGGAGTTTTCGTTCCTCGATTTCGCTCGTGAGATTGGCAAGTGCATCACTGTTAACTATATGATGGCGAAGGATTCGGTAAAGAAGCGCTTTAATGGCGAGGGCGATGGTATGTCCTTTACCGAGTTTACATATCAACTCTTGCAGGGTTACGACTTCCTGCACCTCTACCAGACCATGAACTGTAAGTTGCAGTTGGGAGGTGCAGACCAATGGGGTAATATCACCACGGGTACGGAGCTTATTCGCCGCAAACTCGGCTCGGAGGCTGAGGCATTTGCTATCACCTGCCCGCTTATCACCAAGGCCGATGGTACAAAGTTCGGCAAGACCGAGAGTGGTAATGTATGGCTCGATGCTCGCTACACTTCGCCTTACAAATTCTATCAGTTCTGGCTCAACGTAAGCGATGACGATGCAAAGCGCTACATCAAGATATTCACACTGCTCGACCGCGAAACCATTGAGGGATTGATTGCCGAGCATGATGAGGCTCCGCACTTACGTATCTTACAGAAGCGTTTGGCCGAGGAGGTTACCACAATGATTCACTCGCGCGAGGAGTACGAGAAGGCTGTTGAGGCATCGCAAATCCTCTTCGGACAATCGACCTCGGAGGCGTTGCACCGTCTTGATGAGCAGACCTTATTGCAGGTGTTTGACGGCGTACCGCAGTTTAAGGTATCGAAGGAGGAGTTGGGTTGTTCGTTTATCGACCTCTGTGCCGAAAAATGCAACATCTTCCCATCGAAGGGCGAATGCCGCAAGATGATTCAGGGCGGTGGCGTTTCGCTCAACAAGGAGAAGGTTTCGGATATTCAGCGCGTAATTACTGCCGAGGATCTGATTGCCGAGAAGTATATCTTAGTGCAGCGTGGTAAGAAGAACTACTATCTTGTAATTGTAGAATAGTGGAGAGAAAATTGTATACCATAGAGTTGGAGGGCATGGATTTCCATGCCTTTCATGGTTGCTACGAGTTGGAACAGCAGACCGGAAGCCACTTTGAAGTGTCGTTACGCATAACAACCGTATTGGGAGCGGTTGCCAAAGATGACGATGTGACTAAGGCCGTAAACTATCTGACGGTGTATGAGGTGGTACGCGAACAGATGGGGCGCACACAATACACCATTGAGCGAGTAGCGCAAAATATCATAGATGCTCTGCACGAGCGTTTTCCGCAGATTTGCGAAACAGAGTGTCGGGTTACAAAAATTGCCCCACCGTTGGGAGGAAAGGTGGCGAAGGTAAGCGTGATTTTGAAAATGCAAAATTAGTCGAGGTTAAGAGGATTAGGTTAGGTTATATGAGTGAAAAAAGCAACGATTCATTTGGTAGTAAAATAGGCGCAGTATTGGTTGCTGCAGGTAGTGCGATAGGTCTGGGAAGTATTTGGCGTTTTCCATATATCGCAGGCGAAAATGGAGGAGGCGCATTTGTATTGCTCTATCTTGTTTGTGTGCTGATACTCGGTATTCCGGTGATGCTATCGGAGTTTGCCATTGGCACATATACGCGCAAAGGCCCTGTTAAGGCCTATGCACAATTCTCGAAGTGGTGGAAACCGCTTGGTTACAACAGCATCATCGTTTCGACACTTATTTCGGGCTTCTACTATATCGTAGCCGGTTGGTCGCTCTACTATTTTGTCGCTTCGATAGACGGAACACTCTATTCGGGCGAGGAGTTTCACACCATCTTCACGAACTTTACTGCTTCGTGGAAGGAACCTCTCTACACAATGCTCTTTCTCTTGGCTACACATATAGTGGTTGCTCGTGGAGTACAAAAAGGATTGGAGCGCACGGCAAAGTGGGTTATGCCGGTACTCTTTGTTATGATGTTAGTAATGACTCTACGTTCCGCCATAATGCCTGGCGCAAAAGAGGGCTACGAATTCTTCTTTAAACCCGACTTCACAAAGGCTTTTTCCATCAAAACCATTATGGCGGCAATTGGTCAAGCCTTCTTCTCGCTCTCTATTGGCTTGGGCTGTTTAATAACATTCTCGGCATACTTTAAAAAAGGAACAAACCTCTCGACTACGGCCTGGTCATCATCAATGCTCACCTTTATGGTTGCGGTATTGTCGGGTATGATTATTTTTCCGGCCGTATTCAGCGTTGATGGTTTGCAACCGACTCAAGGACCAACACTTATCTTCGAGACGTTACCATTTGTATTCAAAGATATGTCGATGCCGGAGTTGTGGTCGGCAATATTCTTCTTGCTGATTGCCATGGCGGCCCTCACCTCAACCATCACATTCCACGAGGTTATAACCGAGTATTTTCAGGAACACCACGACCTTTCCCGACAGCAAGGCGCTACCATATCGACAGCAATCGCTGTTGTATCGACAACATTATGCCTGTGGTCAAGTAAGATTTTCGACTTTTTCGATATGTTTACAGCCGATGTACTGATGCCACTCGGAGGTCTGCTGACGTGTGTATTTGCGGGTTGGTACCTCGATAGAAAAATTTTCCGCAAGGAGATATCCAATAACGAAACCCTCCGTGCGCCACTCTTCGGAGTGTTGGTATTCCTACTCAAATGGGTTGCTCCACTATTGATTGGTCTTACCTTTATATATAATTTGGCTTTTTAGAGGATAATTTCAAAAAATTTAGTACTTTTGTAACGTCTAAACAGATATATAAACTTTATTTCACAAACATAAAACAGTTAAGAACTATGATTTCGTACAAGGAATTGGGCCTTGTGAACACCAAGGAGATGTTCGCAAAGGCAGTTGAGGGTGGCTACGCTATCCCTGCGTTCAACTTCAACAACATGGAGCAGTTGCAGGCTATCATCATGGCTTCGGCTGAGACTAAGTCGCCTGTTATCCTTCAGGTATCGAAGGGTGCTCGTAACTACGCTAACCAGACTCTCCTCCGCTACATGGCTGAGGGTGCTGTAGAGTATGCAAAGGAGCTCGGTTGGGCAAAACCACAGATTGTTCTTCACCTCGACCACGGTGATTCGTTCGAGACTTGCAAGTCGTGCGTTGACATGGGCTTCTCGTCTGTAATGATTGACGGTTCGCACCTTCCATACGAGGAGAATGTTGCTCTCACAAAGAAGGTTGTAGATTATGCACACCAGTACGGCGTTACCGTTGAGGGTGAGCTCGGTGTTTTGGCAGGCGTAGAGGATGAGGTTTGCGCTGAGGAGAGCCACTACACAAAGCCAGAGGAGGTTGTTGATTTCGTAACTAAGACAGGTTGCGACTCGTTGGCTATCTCGATTGGTACTTCGCACGGTGCTTACAAGTTCACTCCTGAGCAGTGCACTGTTGATCCACAAACAGGTCGCCTCGTACCGCCACCATTGGCATTTGACGTTCTCGCAGCTATCGAGAAGGAGCTTCCTGGCTTCCCTATC
The DNA here is from genome assembly GCA_017937805.1 of Alistipes sp. Lineage (GTDB taxonomy): Bacteria > Bacteroidota > Bacteroidia > Bacteroidales > Rikenellaceae > Alistipes. The sequence goes on from JAGBCX010000074.1 coordinate 19,257, forward strand.
GTACTCCACGGCTCATCGTCTGTTCCACAGGAGGAGGTTGAGACTATCAACAAGTATGGTGGTGCTTTGAAGGCTGCTGTAGGTATTCCTGAGGAGCAGCTCCGTCAGGCAGCTAAGTCGGCAGTTTGCAAGATTAACATCGACTCTGACTCTCGTCTTGCAATGACCGCAGCTATCCGCGAGGTATTCGCAGTAAATCCTGCTGAGTTCGACCCTCGTAAGTATCTCGGTCCTGCTCGTGAGAATATGAAGAAGCAGTACATTCACAAGATTAAGAATGTACTCGGTTCTGATGGCAAGGCTGAATAAGCTGACACATACGAACAAGCGGTGATATATCACCAACACAATAAACCCCGACTGCTAATGTAGTCGGGGTTTATTTGTGCTATGACCAAACACTCTGTGAGAGTGGTACTACTTTACATTTTGAAGTTCAACCAATTTTGCATAGACACCACCCTTGGCAATAAGCTCATCGTGCTTACCCTCCTCAACAATGCGACCTTCGTCTATTACAAAGATACGGTCCGCATTCATAATGGTCGATAGGCGGTGTGCAATAACCACAGAGGTACGACCTTTGAGCAACTTGTAGAGTGCATCTTGAACGAGCTTCTCGCTCTCGGTATCGAGTGCTGAAGTTGCCTCGTCAAGAATAAGAATCTCCGGATTCTTGAGTACCGCACGAGCAATACTCAATCGCTGACGCTGACCGCCCGAAAGTTTTGCTCCTCTATCGCCGATATTGGTATCGTAGCCCTCCGGACTCTCCATGATAAAGTTGTGGGCATTAGCAACCTTGCACGCCTCAACAATCTCTTCATCGGTTGCCTCGCGATTACCAAGAGCAATATTATTCTTGATACTATCATTGAACAGTACAGTATCCTGCGACACAAGGCTCATGGCACTACGCAACGAATCTTGTTTATAGTCACGAATAGATACACCATCAAAGAGGATATCGCCACTATCAACATCGTAGAAACGTTCGAGCAATTCGCTCAGGGTAGATTTACCTCCTCCCGATGGGCCTACCAACGCTATGGTTTCACCCTTACGCACCGAGAACGACACTCCGTGAATAATCTCACGCGACTCATCGTACGAGAAGTGAACATTGCGGAACTCAATTTTATCGTTGAAGCCCTCGAAATCCTTTGCGTCAGGAGCATCTGTCACCTCGTTCTCTGCATCGAGCACCTCAAACAGACGCTCACCTGCCGCTACGCCCTGATTGATGCTTGAGAATTGGTCGATAAGTGCACGAACAGGTCGAGTAATCTGCGAGAAGGCTGCAATAAAGGCGATAAAGCCTGCACCACTCAGCTCATTACTCTCGACAAGCGAACCTCCGAAAATCAAGATAACTGCTACCGCTGTAATACCGAGGAACTCACTCATTGGTGATGCCAGGAGCTGGCGGCGAGCCATCCAATACAAGATATTGGAGATGGTCTGATTCAAGTCGTGGAACTTCTCCTTGATATATTCGGTTGCGGTGTAAGTTTTAACAATTTTTATACCTCCGAGCGACTCGTCAAGCACACTAATCATCTCGCCCGTGCGCTGCATACTCTGACTTGCAGGGTAGCGCAATTTCTTAACGATACGACCAATTATCAAGCCGACCATTGGCAAGAACAGCACCGAGAAGACAGATAACTGCCACGAGATGCTAACCATCAGCACAAGGTATCCTACAATAAGCAACGGCTCGCGGAATACCACCTGCAAGGTGTTGGTAATACAGTACTGTACAGCTCCGACATCAGAGGTGATACGCGACATAACATCGCCCTTACGCTGAGTGCTAAAATAACCTACGTCCTTACCTATAACGCTGTCAAACATGGCGTTACGCATACGCTGAATGGTCTCGATACGCATCTTCTCGACTGTATATCCGCCAAGAAAGCGGAACAGATTCGAGCAGAAGTTCATTGCAACCAATATTATCGCCAACATCATCAGCACGTTGCCAATATTCCAATCCTCCGGCCCGTTCGCATTGAAGATATATGTATAGGCATAATTTACCCACAGTTGCAACTTCTCGCCGGAGAACGAAAATTCCGGCATATCGTAGACAGGCTTAAACTGAAATCCCTTGTCGAACATTGAGTTCAAGATTGGGATAATCATTGCATAGTTAAACGTATTGAACAGGGCATGCAGAGCTGAAAAGATAAAATATGGCACTGCATACATCTTTATCGAGCTTGCGAAGCCAAGCAAACGCATGTAAATTTTAAACATAGTGTATTGTCTGTTTTTATACTAATCCCTCTTCATGGTACTCATGTACCGAATTTATATAGTGTTCGATGGTCTCCTCCATCGACACAAACGACTTTCCGCCGGCAGCGTTTTTATGACCTCCGCCATTGAAGTATCGGCGGGCAAAGGTATCGACATCAACATCGCCTCGTGAGCGCAACGACACACGAATAAAGCCTGTCTGCGCTGTAAACATCGCCGACATCTTCATCTTCTTAATCGTAAGCGGATAGTTCACAAAGCCCTCGTTATCGCCCTGCTGGAACCAGAAACGGCGCATCTCCTCCTCCGTGAGCGACATATAAGCGACACGACCACCAAGCAGAGTCTTCATCTTGCGATTGACGGTGTAGCCAAACAGTTTTGCACGACCTTCGGTGAAGGAGTTATAGACATTATTGTAAATCTGCGGAATATTGATACCCGTAGCTGACAACACTGCCACAGCCTCAAATAATTCGGGTGTCAGGTTTGAAAAGGCAAAGTTTCCCGTGTCGGTCATAATACCGACATAGAGTTGTGTTGCCACCTTTTCGGTTATAGCCTCCTTGCCATAGAGTGCCACAATTACCGAGTACATCAAAAACGCCGTACTTGAAGATTCGGGGTACGAGAACATAATATCAAACCCCTTGGCCGGAAAGAGGTGGTGGTCGATAAGAACTCTTTTTGCGGTAGTATTCTTTGCAACCGCCTCACCTAATGCATCAGCGCGAGTGAGCGAATTCATATCGGCACAAACGATTATATCTGCCTCATCGAGAGCCTTCTCGGTAAGATGCTCTTCGTCATTACGGTAAATTATGATATTTTCAGAATCTGGTATCCAACGCAGATAATACGGATAGTTATTTGGTAGTGTGCAAGTCACCTTGTGACCTCTCACAGTCAACACTTCCGCCAAAGCCAAAGACGAACCAATCGCGTCGCCATCGGGGTTTGTATGGCCCACAACAACAATCTTGCGAGGTTCTTCAAGGAGATTTCGGAGCTCCTCAACTCTCTCTTTATCGATATTCATCGGGGCAAAGATACAAAAAGTCTGTGACTTTTAATTAAAAATTAAAGATTAAGCGTTAATTTTTGATTTTTTCACTCTTTTCCGACACTTAATAACCAATTCCGAAGAGTTATTTATGGTAATATTTACACCACTGCGATATTCCGCAACTCTCGCACTTCGGCTTGCGGGCAAGACAAGTGTAGCGACCATGCAGAATAAGCCAATGGTGCGCTATCGGAAGAAGATGCGATGGTATATATTTTTCGAGTTGCAGTTCGGTTGCACGAGGGGTTTTCGCTCCGACCGACAGACCAATACGAGCCGAAACACGGAAAACATGGGTATCTACGGGCATAACCTCCTTATTCCAAATCACCGCACCCACAACATTTGCCGTCTTGCGACCAACACCGGGCAGGCGCATCATCTCCTCGATATCGCTCGGCACCTCACCACCAAACTCCGTCACCAACATACGCGCCATGGCCGCCAAATTCTTCGCCTTATTGTTTGGATAAGAGATACTGCGGATATACTCATAAATCTCCTCAGCAGTCGCCTTTGCCATATCGAATGGCGTAGGGTACGCCTCGAAGAGTGCAGGCGTGGTCAAGTTCACACGCTTGTCGGTACACTGTGCCGAAAGAATTACCGCCACCAATAGTTGATACGGATTTTCGTAGTTGAGTTCGCTCTCTGCCACAGGCATCGCCTTCTCGAAGTACTCTATTACCGCCTTATATCGCTCCTCTCTTCTCATACTCATTTGTTTTTCGCCAAACGAAACAATTTCTTCACAAACAGACCGTATGCAATAATGTTGCATACCCCCATTTTATCCTCTTTAACCTCTTGCCAGCAACGCTTCACGAAATCGCCCACCGAGCCGATATGCGAATATACCCACAATGCCGTATTCATTCTCTCGCGCAGGAGATGGCGGCGTTGTTTCGAGTTATTGTATCGCTCGTCAAACCACAACTTTATATTCGATGACGAATCGCAAAAGGCGAGGCGTTTTGCAAGGCTTGTACTGTGGCTCACGCTATCGGGAAAAACGCGATGCACCGCTGTTGCTTTGTCTATATATGCCACCTCGGAGTGTGCTGCCACATAGAGCCACATCGGCAAATCCTCGGTAAGCCATTCGGGGTAATTTTCGGGCTTTTCGGTAGCGTAATAGTCCAGCACCAGCTCTCGGCTCGCCAGCGTTGTACAGTTCTCCACGCACCAATCGTGCAACATAGCATCGAGCGTGGTATGCCCCTCCCCTATCGGAAAGCGACCGACCAATCGGCCCTCTCCATCTCGGCGCTCGGCAAGAGTATAGCACAATCCGATACTGCGATTTTGCTCCATCAATGCCACTTGCTCTGCCAAACGGCTATTATCGCACCAATAGTCATCGCCATCGCAGAAGGCAATAAGTTCACCCCTTGCAGCCTCCACGCAACGGCGATAATTCGCTCTCCAACCGACATTTTCGGTAGATGTTATCAAGGAGATTTTATCGGGATAGTGGTCTGCAAAAGTTTTGCACACCCCCAAAGTATTGTCGCTGCTGCAATCCTCTCCCAAAATTATCTCTACGCCAAAGTCGCACTCCTGCGAAAGTATCGCATTGAGCGCCTCTGCCAAGTATGGCTCGTGGTTATATGTGGTAACGATGACTGACACAAGAGGTTTCATGGCGACTATAATTTTGTCAATTTTGCCAACTTTGAGAGCAGAGTTTTCTCCTCTCCCGAAACGAAGCGAACTACGAGTTTATGGTCGGTAGCGAGTGGTACAACCTCAACAATCTCGCCCCTGCCGAATTTAGGGTGTTCGACACGCTCTCCCACCGCGTAAGCACACGGCTCCGAGGTAACCTGCCCCACGGTCGAGGTCGCCATACGGCGCATTCCCGACACATCGCGCTGCGGAGTCGGCTGAGGTCGAGAAACAGGCTCTCTGTTAAAAAAGTTTTCCGTTCTCCGTTTTCCGTTTTCCGTTTTTTGCTGGTATCGAACATCGAAGCGGCGGCGCAGAGCATCAATTGCCGACTCATCTTTCGAGCCACCTGCAACCTTCACTCCACCCTGCTCACCACGAGGCTTTGCGTGAAGATTAAAGTCGCACTCAACATACTGTTCGTCAATCTCCGAGAGGAAACGGCTCGGCTTCGAGAACTCCATATTACCCCATTTAAATCGCATGTCGACACACGAGAGCGTAGCCAACGACTTTGCTCGCGTCAAAGCGACATAGAACAATCTTCGCTCCTCCTCGATGCCATCGACCGTTTCGAGCGCGCGCTGTGAAGGAAAGAGATTCTCCTCGCAACCCACGACATAGACATACTCGTACTCCAAACCCTTGGCAGAGTGTACCGTCATCAGCGTTACTCGCTCTTTATCCTCCTCGCCCTCCTTGTTGTCCATATCGGTAAGGAGCATCAGCGACTGCAACCACTCATCTATTGTTGCGCGGTCAAAATCTTCTCGCTCACCGTTGCGAATCTCAGCATCAACCTGTTCTTGGAACATCTGCATCGAATTGACAACCTCTTCCAGATTGTCAACTGCCGACTGCGCCTCAGGCGTATTCTGCAAGCGGTAGAATGGCAACAATCCGCTTCGTACTGCCACCTCCATACCGAAGTCGTACAACCCCTTATGCTCGCGCTCCAATGACAACGAACGAATCAACTGCACAAACTCGGTAACCTTCTTCACAATTGCTTTCTCGACCGAGTCGGCAGGTGTGCGCTCAACCATCGTATCTACCGCCTCCCACATCGAAACCTGCCTCTCCTGCGCTATCGTTGCGATACGCTCAACCGTTGTATCGCCGATACCTCGTGCCGGAGTGTTGATAATACGCTTGAAAGCCTCGTCATCGCGAGGATTTATGATAAGGCGGATATACGAAAGCATATCCTTGACCTCCTTGTGGTCGTAGAAGGAACTACCCTTGTATATTCTGTATGGAATACCTCGCTGACGCAACGAGTTTTCCAACGTTTGCGATTGGTTATTCGTGCGATAGAGAATTGCCACATCGCTCCACTCTTTGCCACTCTCACGCACTCTGTCGCGCAAATCGCACACCACCAAATCTGCCTCCTCACGGTCGGTATATGCCTTGAAGATGCGAATTTTCTCGCCCGTAGCACCCTCCGAGAAGCAACGCTTCTTCAATCTTCGGGAGTTGTGGTCTATAACCGAGTTTGCAGCATCGACAATCGTCTGTGTCGAGCGATAGTTCTGCTCCAACTTAAAGACCTTCGCCTGCGAATAGTCGCGCTGGAAGGAGAGGATATTCTCGATTTTAGCCCCTCGGAACGAGTAGATACTCTGCGCATCATCGCCCACTACGCAGATACGAGAGTGGTGCTGCGCCAAACGGCGAATAATAATATCTTGCGCTCGGTTAGTATCCTGATACTCATCGACCAAGACATATTGGAAACGCTCCTGATAGCGTGCCAACACCTCGGGGTGGTCGCGGAAGAGGATATTTGTCTGCAACAACAAATCGTCAAAGTCCATCGCACCGTTTGCCTTGCAACGCTTGCAGTATTCGAAGTATAGGTCGCCAAAATCGGGAATTTGCAACTTTCTATCCTCCGCAGCCAACGATGTATTGGCTATATACGCACCCGGAGTCATAAGGTTATTCTTCGCCATCGAAATTCGCGAAGCAACAAGCCCCGGTTTATACTTATCATCGCTCAATCCACGCTCCTTAATGATGGTTTTGAGGAGATTTTTCGTGTCGTTCGACTCATAGATGGTGTACTCCTTCGGGTAGCCAAGCACCTCGGCATTCTCACGCAAAATTCGAGAGAAGACCGAGTGAAAAGTACCCATAGTGATATAGCGACTCTTCGCTCCGACCATCAACTCGATACGCTCACGCATCTCGTTGGCAGCCTTATTGGTAAATGTAAGGGCTAAAATCGAGTGGGGTGGCACTCCCTGCGCCAACATATAGGCAATGCGGGTGGTCAGCACACGCGTCTTTCCCGAACCTGCACCGGCAATAATCAGCGAAGGCTCGTTATACGCCTCAACAGCAGCGCGTTGTGCAGGATTCAAACCCTTTAAGATATCTTCGTTAGTCATAGTGGCTACAAAGATAATAAAAAAGACGAAAGACGAAAGACGAAAGACGAGAGTTTTTTATTACCTTTGCAAAAAGATTTGTTACCACCGAAAAGAGGAGTTAAAGAAAATTCCTCCCAGAGGGGTAAAATCGGAACGATTTAGGTTACAACAAGCAACTTCCCAATGGGTGAAATCGGAGGCGATTAGACTATTTTTGTGCTAAACGAGGGAACGAAAGCGCAGCATACTTTGGCGTATGTGAGCATTTCGTTATCCGAAGTGCAGTGCAAAAAGAGTCAATCGGAACGATTTACAGTACAACAAGCAAAGAGATAACAAACATAAAAAAGGGTATGGATATAGCACAGCAAAAACGTAAGGAGAATATCGCCGAGTACATCTTGTATCTGTGGCAGTTGGAAGACCTATTACGAGCGTTACAGTTCTCGCCGGAGGCGATATATTCGACACTTGTAAAGCCTCGCAAACTCGATACACAGCACGAGCAGATATTATTGGCGTGGTATATGGATATTGCAAATCTCCTTGCGCAGGAGAAGAAGGAGCAGTCGGGACACCTCGACCACACGTTGCATCTTATTCACGACCTGCACGATCTGCACTTGCGATTGATGCAGCAACAGGAGTTGGGCGAAGATTATCGCAGTAGATATGCACTCTTGGCGCAACATCTGCCGGCATTGCGTTCACGCCTTGGCAAAGAGAGCGATATGAGCGATACAGAGTTGTGTTTCCGTGCGCTCTACGCCGCTATGCTCTACCGCATCAAGGGTGATGGCGAGAAGGCGGTTGCCGATACAATCGAGGTTGTTTCGCCCGTTATCGCCACACTCACCGACTATTTCCACAAAGTGGAAAAAGGAGAAATCGACTTGTTCAAAGAATAGGTTGATTCGTGCAAAATTTATCGATAAGAGTGATTTTTAACAAAAAAGTTTTGTAAAAAAGAAAAAAGGTTATACCTTTGCACCTCGCATAGGGAGATTATGCGCTTAAATTCGAGAGTAAAACAATAAAAAAGATAGAATTATGGCAATGAAGAGAACTTACCAGCCATCGCGCCGCAAGCGCATCAACAAGCACGGTTTCCGCGCTCGTATGGCTACTGCGAATGGCCGCAAGGTGTTGGCTGCTCGCCGCGCAAAGGGTCGCAAGAAGTTGACTGTTTCTGACGAGGCAACTTTCAAGTACAACTAATCAGAATTAAATTTGTGATTAAATATAAAGGACTGCTTGTGCAGTCCTTTATATTTTTATATATGTATATGTACGCTTTTTGGATAGCATTACACCATTTGAGGGGTACTCGCTGAATAAATATTTCAAAACTCACTGCTTCTGGCATATTTTTGGCTCTCTGAGGGAGTGGTTTATTTTATTCACGATGAGAACTATTGTTATCCACTCCACATCTCCCGAGCTGAGGGCGTTAATCCGAGGACTGCTTTCCGATATAGAGGCCCTGTTTATACCATCAACCTCGCGCGAAGAGTTGTTTCGTATATGCCAGACAACCAAATGCGATTTGATACTCACCGATGACATTCGATTGTTCATGAACGGAGATAATGCTGTGAGAAGACTCCGAGATGGTGGCCTTCAACCTCAAATATTCATACTCTCGCACGACCTCTCCGAGGAGACTGTTACGGCTCTTTTGGAGGAGGGGATAAATCAATTTATAAGTCTGCCTGTGGCTCCGGAGCGACTTTGCAACAAGATTATAAAACAGTACAGAGATTTGGTATGATTGAAGCTGAATGGACCGAAGAGATAGTTGTTGCACTCGCCTCACCGCTGCTGATGGTGGTGGCACAACTTACACACTCTACATATAAAAAGTTATACTCCTACGCAACGACACAGTGTATCGTACAGATATCCAATATAATTATGGCAAAGGTCGAGCCTGACGATGAAGAGTTACACTCGATACGTCGCCGATTTACAAAAAAAGTTCTACTTGATGCCGTACTATTTATATCGGAGCATATATACGGAGTGGCAACCAACCGCATAGCACTTATTGTCGAAGTATGTGGATTGGATTATTATATACTAAACCAAATAGAGGGCAAACGCGATACTGAGCGAGCCAATCTTCTCGCCAAATTATCTCGGCTGGCACCTTTGACTGTAACGGTCAAATATGCCGAGATATATATCGAAGACGGGAACAGAGATAGTCGTTTTTACTCTATGGTGGCGCTTGTTGCTACCCGTCCCGAGAGGGCTGTTCAATATATCACGAGGTTTAACTCTCCCCTTACGTTGCACGAAACGGCCATTCTTGCGAATTTAATACATCGCATAGGTGCTCCGATAGCCTACACCCCTCTGCTCACATCGCAGAATAGGAATTTGCAACTTTTGGGAATCTACATCAGCAACCTCTTTGCGATTGCCGATGCAGAGCCACATCTGCAACAGCTCATCGAGTCAGACGAGCGAGAGATTGCCTATATCGCACTACTTACACTATGCTCTGTGCGAGGAGATATCTCTTCTCAAAATACGGGTTATGCATTGAGGCGACTTTTGCAATTTCAACGCACAACATTTATTCGGCATGCCGTCTTGGAGTGTTACTCGCTCCACTCATGCGCACAACTCCTCTCCACCGAAGAACAAACACTCTTTTCACAACGCCTATCCTCCTACAAATGTCGAATTTTATGCAACTAATCGCGATACTTCTGCTTATATCTTCGTTTATTATATTGGGTGGAGCCTTGGCTTTTGTGGTCAAGTGGTTTCGTACATGCCACACATGCAGGTGCGTACGCATCTTGCGGGAGGGTATAAGACATATCGGAATAACTGCTATTATAGAGTATCCCGACTCTACTCAACCTTTTTCGGCTCTGCTTGATGAAGAGTATCCATATAGCGAAATTATCCTGATTACCGATTTACAACGCTACCACGCGACATTTGGTGAGTTGATTCAAAAATACCATCTTATTCGGGTTAATCACTCTCATATTCGCCATGTACGCGCACTCTATCGCTCACGCCATCGCGCATTTCGTCGGGTAGTAATGGTCAATCTTCCCATAGAATATTCGCAAAAAGCCTTAGCCGTAGCGAGAGAAGTTGCATCTTACAACTATCTGTTACACCTACGCGGTGAGAGCATTATAGCCCGTAATGCTATAACCTATTGTGCCAATATTATTGCATCTCACCGCATCTCCGATGATATATCTATGCGTAGTTTTATAGGCAAAGAGCTCTATCTCACACGATGCGATACCCCGCCCAAAAGGCGTAAGCCCCAAGTTATATCTGATCGTATATTGGCTTGGAGCAACAAGGAACGGCACCTATCACTCGGAGCATTATCGCTGCCGGCCATCATACTCATCGTGGCCCATTTTGCCGAGAGTCCTATATTGACAATAGTTGCCGTAGTGGTACTCTCTACGATTGTGCTATTGGTATATATCTCGTGTTGTACGGCAAGCGAGAAGAGTCTGTTTGCAACCTTAGATGCAATACTACTCAACTTCCACTCTTTTTTGGTAAATGGAGCAAAACGGTTCTATATGAGATGTCGCGAAAGAGTCTTTTCCGACCTATCGAAACCCAATTTTAATGTCAGGCTTACTCGATTAGTGTCGAAAACTCACGATACTCCTCACGGCTCTTTTCGGGTGCCAACACAAAATAGACCTGTACGCTATCGCGCAGATTCTCAGCGAGAGCAATAGCATCTCTTTCGTCTGATGCCATAAATGCGGTTGCCAACGCATCTGCCGTAGCGCATCGTGGAGCTATAACCGTTGCCGAGAGTAACGAGGTGGTCTGCGAGTGTCCTGTTTGCGGATTGAGGGTGTGGGAGATGCGCTCGCCCTGCTCGTTATAGTAGAAGCGGCGATAGTTGCCCGATGTGGCGAGTGCCGAGCCGCTAATCTGCACCACCTTCTGCTGATGCAGGCCGGGAGTTTGGTTATTCTCGAATGGTGTATCAACACCTACACGCCAAGCGATGCCTTTGGCATTTACACCCTTTGCGCAAATCTCACCTCCGACCTCTACAATATAGTTTTCGCACCCTTGCAAGTTGAGCCACTCGGCAATCAAATCGACTACATAGCCCTTGGCGATGGAGTTGAGGTCTATTTGCACACGAGCATCACTCTTTACAATGCGACCATCTTCGAGTCGAAATTTCGAAAAGCCGACAAACTGCACAAGCGAGTCGATATTGGGCTTCGCCTCACGATTTTTTGCAGCAAAACCGTAGGCATCGACCAAAGGTTTCACTGTAATATCATAGCGCGGAGTGAGAGCGTTAATTTTCGATGCAAGTTCGATATTGCGGGCGATATGGATATCCACCGAGTCGGTCTGGTTGCTGTTGATGCGACTCAACAACGACTGCGGATTGAAAATCGACATCGAGGCGTTGGCTTCACTGTTTATGCGTTGCATCTCCTCAAAAATCTGCTTGTTCGAGAGAGTTGTTTCGGCAACGATATGGTAGGTCGTGCCGAGCATTGTACCATCAACAACACGATATTGAGGTGCGGTAGAGCAACCTGCCAAAAGCAGAGCAACAAAGAGTATAATCCACTTCATTTTGTCGGAAATTTTCGTTCGAGCAACGCTTCGGAGTCCTTTACAGCGTAGCGATACCAATCGTAGAGCGTGCGGGTGCGCTTCTCATCGGAGAGGTGCCAATCGCTACATTCAAGACGCATGCGTTGCGACAACATATATATAAGTATAGCAGCCGAAGCCGAAACATTCAGAGAATCGACCATTCCGCACATCGGAATCTGCAAAAATTCGTCAGCCTCCGCCAAAATCTCGTCAGATAAACCCGTCTTCTCCGTTCCGAAGATAAGGGCAAATTTACCCTTCGTAACATCGAAGGTCTCGGGCGTGCAACTCTTGTGGTGTGGTGTGGTGGCGATAATGCGATAATCCTCTTTGCGCAACGCCTTCACTGCATCGGCAGTTGTGGCGTGGCGGTTGATATCAATCCACTTGTCAGTTCCGAGGGCAATATTGAGGGTTGGCAAGAATGGGCACAACTCCTCTACGGTGTGGATATTTTGCACCCCAAACGCCTCGCAGTGGCGCACAATGGCGCTGGCATTCTGGGCGTGAAACATATTCTCGGTCATCACCGTGATATACTCGGTGCGCATATCGAGGGCTCGGGTGAGTGTGTCGATACGGCTCTCCAAGAGGAACGAGGAGAGATATTCGATGCGCTCACGCAACTCTTCGAGCGAGAGATTATTTTCGGTATTTGTCATCTTCATCGAGTATTTTCAGGTAACTTTCGTAACGAGAGAATGCAATCTCCTCACGCTTTACAGCCTCTATCACAGCGCAGTGTGGCTCGTGGGTGTGGGTGCAGTTGAAGAACTTGCACTCGCCGGCACGCGAAATCATCTCAGGGAAGTAGTGCCACAACTCCTTATCATCAATATCAATCAAGCCAAAGCCCTTAACGCCCGGAGTGTCAATGATATAGCCATCGGCGATGCGGTACATCGTGGAGAAGGTGGTGGTATGCTTGCCCTTGTGGAACGAGTCCGATATCTCACCCGTGCGGATATCTATCGTAGGGTCTATCGCCCCGATAAGTGTCGATTTTCCAACGCCCGAATTGCCCGATAGCAGAGTGGTTTTACCCACCAGCATCGCCTTTACGCGCTCAACTCCTACGCCCTCGGTTGCCGATATGTCGATAACCTCGTAGCCTGCACCCTCATATATGCGGTGGAACTCTGCAATCGCCTCAGGATTATCTTGCAAGAGGTCAATCTTTGCCAAAAGAATGGTTACCGGCACTTTGTATGCCTCGCAGGTAACGAGAAAGCGGTCTATAAACTCGGTGGCGGTAACGGGCTCAACGAGCGTTACGACCAACATTGCACGGTCTATATTCGAGGCTATAATGTGCGACTCCTTCGAGAGGTTCGATGCTCGGCGGATAATGTAGTTGTGGCGTGGTGCAATATCGACAATCACCCACTCGCCATCTTCGCCACACTCGCAATGTACCGTGTCGCCCACAACTACGGGGTTTGTGGAGCGCACACCACGCAGGCGCAACTTGCCACGCATACGGCAGCGCAACACCTCGCCCTCGTGCAACACCTCGTACCAACTGCCTGTGGCACGCATCACCAAACCTTCAACTCTCTGCATCGGCTACGCTTTTGGGGTTTGTAGAAGGAGGGCCTGCTTTGCCTCGTTCCAATAGTTGAATAGCGGCTCGGCACACTTGCGGACAACATCGAACGATATGGAGTTGTCGAAGTATTGAGGCTCAACAAATTGCAGATTTGCATTGAGGGCGAAAATCGCAGCATAGAGCATGCTCAACACGATTAAACCCTTGACGATTGACAGCACAATTCCGAGCAGGGTATTAACCCAACCCAAGCCGATAAACGATAGAACTCTCGCAATAAGTCGTGCGATAAGTGTTGCAACGATAAGTGTTGCAACAAAGGTAATCAAGAAGCCGGCAACTACCGAAAATCGTGCATCGATGCCGAACATCTCGCCTACGGCAGTGCCATAGCGAAGTGAGAGAACGATACCGAGAATAATGCCTAAAAGTCCGAGCAGCTGCGACACAAAACCGCTTCGCCAACCACTAACCACCGCCCAAATGAGGGCAACAAGGGTAAGAATATCAAAAAAATTCATCACAAAAAGTCTTAATAACCGCACGAAGTTAGCAAATTATTTTGGAATAGAGAGCGTTTTATACTGTAAAATGTAACAGCATAACGGCTAGTAAGGGTTGTTAAAGGTTGTTAAAGCTATTAAAGTGCCGACACACAAACTCCCCTTAATCACCCTTAATTACCTTTAATCTCCATTAACAGCCTTTATAATCTTGTCGGCAAAACAAACCCTCCGCAGAGTTTTTTTCTGCGGAGGGCAATCGTTCGTCATTGCGAGAGCCGTAGGCTCGTGGCACCGCTGCGATTAAGCCGAGGGCAGAGGCTGCTTGCAGACTTTGCCGAGGCGGAGCAGTGAAGACCGGAGGTCAATCTCCCGCTTTTAATTTTAATAACAATAAGGGAGATTACCGCAGTCGCCTTGCTCCTTCGTAATGACGATTTGTTTCATTGCTAGAACTCTTTTTCCTCAATACTGTCTGCGTAGTCGCTCCAATACGATTTAGCCTTATATGCCTCGCCTGAGCCTATTGGCACATAAATTTTACGCCCCGAAGCGTTACTGTCGAACATATCAGACCCTCCTGTCGGTGGAGTTGTAGGCTTGCAATAAACCTCTGTCAATGAAGTACAAGAACCCAAGGCACTTCCGCCAATTGAAATAACACTTTCTGGAATAGTTATAGTTTTAAGGGCAGAACACCGTGCAAAAGCAAATGAACCAATAGTTTTAACACCTTCAGGAATAGATATTTCAGTCAGATTTACACAGCCTCCAAATGTATTCTTGCAAATGTGAGTTGCATTGTCGGGTATAATATATTTGTTTATATTAGCAGGGGCAAATGCTACTAACTCACCATTAATAATTATACAGCGATTATCATTTGAAACAAAAGGTCCATAAAATGCTATTAACTTATCGCAGTATGAAAAAGCACTTGATTCAATAGATTGCAAGCTGTTAGGTAAAGTTATATATTCTAAATTATGTTGGGAAAATGCTCCGCTAGCAATTGTTGTTACGCCATCGGGAATAGTGTATTCTGTTAGTCCAGACGAAGCAAATGCTTCTAATGTATTCTCAACTATCAAGCAACGATTATCCTCTGATGCGAATTTTCCATAAAACGCTTTTACTGAAAAACAATGTGAAAATGCATATTCAGAAATTGTATTCACACCTTTACCAATTGTAATATATTTTACTGTTGTACAAAAATTAAATGCTTCTCTCCCTATTTTTATAACACTATCTGGAATTGTAATATCGCTTAGTTTTGTACAGTTCCTAAACGCCCTCTCCTCAATTGATATAACATTTTTTGGAATAATAGCATTTTTTAAAGAATTGCAATATGCAAATGCTTGACTGCTAATTCCTACAACACTATTGGGCATAACAACATTATTCAATGAAGCGCATCTCAAAAATGCATTATATCCAATTTTTGTAACCTCTCCATCAAATTTGATAACACCTTTCCCATTTTTATAGATATTCGATACTATATTTGCACCGAAAATATCAACGCCCTCTTTGTTTGGGGTCAATGGTTGATTGTCGGTTGTAGTGTACCAAATCTCATCGGTAATCTCCTTTGTAACCATTGGCACATACTCGCTTGTCACAGAGTTGTTTTCATCGCTAATAACCAACGCTACGCTTGCCTCTTGTGTGCCTGCAAAGAACTCCTCCGAGAGATTCTCGCCCGATGCAGTAACGGTGATAACGCCATTCTCGGCATCTGCCTCAAACTTTGTAACAGCCATCTTCACAAGCGATACGGCACGAGTCTTGGTATATACAGCCTCGCACGAAAGCGCCTCACTCCAAACCTTCTCTAACTCGGCAACGCACTCCTTTGGTGATACCTTAAAATCGAAAATAACCTCGCTTACAGCTCCAATGCGAGTAACCAACGCCTTGCCATCGCTATATTGCGGCACATACGACACCGACTGAATACGCGCCAAAAGTTTGGCAATATCCTCGGTGTTCTTATCCACTTGCGCTTGCAGGGTTGTTATCTTGGCATTAATCGCTGCAACCGCCTCGTCAATGCGCTTATTTACTGCTGCAATCTCGCTTGCAATCTTGGTGTTGATAACACCGTTATTCTCGGTTATAGCCTCCTCGATAGCCTTTTTGTATGCTTCGGTAATCTCTTGCTTAGCGGATTCAAGTTGCGATTTCAACTCGTTCAACTCATCTTGCAAAATCTTGTCGCCATCGGCAATTGCCTTTTCGAGTGTGGCGATTTTTGCATCAATCTCCGCAATAGTGTAGTAGTTCGACAACTGCTCGCCTACCCACGATTTGAGCGAGGTTTCGAGATTTGTGATAGCGGTTGCAAGATTTGCGGCAGCCTCAGTTTTGTTTGCATCAACAAACGATTTGAGGGCTGTAACCTCGCTCGACAATGCATTGAGTTGCTCCAAAGTGGCGAAAGTTGTCGACACCCAATCTTTTGTTGATTTGAGAGCATCATCTACATACTTTTTCAAATTCTCAATTCTCGTCTCAATGGCTTTGTCTGCCTCTTTCAATGCGACAATCTCCTCGGCAGTCGCCTCATCGCTCGCTTCGAGGGCTTTGATACTCTCGTCTAATGACTTGTCAATCTCTTCGAGAGCCTTAATCGAGGTCTGAATTGCGGATATCTGCTCCTCAATAGAAGGCACAGATTGCTCTAACGCATCGAGGCGTTCATCAATCGCATTGATGTCGTCTGTATAATCAACACAGCTAACAAGTAATGCAATTAGTGAAAAAAGAAAAATTTTCTTCATTTTTGTAATTTTTTGTTGCCCATCAACCCCGAATGTGCGGTTATTATAAATAAAGAAAGTGTGGAGTTGACTTCGTTTACTATTGAGAGGCATTTGGCGTGGCCCGAACACAATAAACTACACTCCACACCGATATATAGTTGCAAATGCCACTATACACGGTAGTTGCAAGTTTTTTGCCTCCTTGTGTTCAAAAAATCGCCAAATTTCTCAATAAGGATAGCGAAACACTTTCACTAATAATATGTCTGCAACCCAACGGACTGCACCACAAAATTATAAATTTATTTCAAAAATTGCAAAATTTCTCTCGTCTCTCGTCTCTCATCTCTCGTCTTTTTACTATCTTTGCACTTACAAAGTTGGAACTATGAAGAGAGCCATAATATATATTGCCCTTGTTGTCGGCATCGTTTGCGGTGCTTCGGCACGAGAAATATACTCGCTTAATAGCGGTTGGAAGTTCTTTTTTGCGGAGGAGAATTCGAGCGATAATGCCCGCGAGATTGCCCTGCCCCACACTTGGAATATAGACGCCTTTGTGGGCGATGGCTCCTATCTCCAAACCTCCGCCAACTATCAGCGCACGCTCTTTATCCCTGCCGAGTGGAAGGGAAAGAGGGTTTTTCTGCGCTTCCAAGGCGTTCAGAGCGTTGCCGATCTCTTCGTAAATGGTCGTCATATCGGGGAGCATTATGGCGGATATACCGCTTTCGCATTTGAGATTTCGGATAAGGTGTCGTATGGCTACAACAACACCCTTTTGGTGGCGGTGAGCAACGCCATGCGTAGCGATGTTCTGCCAACTTCGAGCGAGGAGAATCGCTACGGCGGAATATATCGCGATGTCGAACTTATCGTAACCGACAAAACCACCGTTTCGCCACTCTACTACGGCACCGATGGTGTGATGGTGCATCAGAGCGAGGTGACGAAGGAGCGTGTTTCGGGCAAGGTCGATATCGCTCTGCTCGGCAAGAAGGACTCCTCGCACAGCGTTACGGTCGATTTTCTCGCCCCCGATGGTTATGTGTCGTTGTCGAAGACGGTAAAGGCGAAGATTGACGGCAACTTATTGGCGATGCCGTTCACAATTGAGAATGCCGAACTTTGGACACCATCGCAGCCACGCCTCTACACCGTACGTGTTACAGTAGGCGAGGAGTCGGTGGAGGTTAAGACCGGCTTCCGCAAAATTGAGGTTACACCGGAGAAGAAATTTACCGTAAATGGTCGCCGTGTGCGTGTGCGTGGCGTACTGCTCGGACACGACCGATTGCCGAAGGGAAATGCGGTGTCGCAGGCGGAGATAAACTCCGACCTTGCACTTATTCGTGAAATGGGTGCAAATGCTGTGCGCTCGGTTACGGGGCCTCATTCGCAACACCTCTACAACGAGTGCGACCGCCTCGGAATGGTGGCGTGGGTGGATTTTCCACTTGCGCGTGCGCCATTTTTGAGCGATATACCGTACTATTCGACCTTGCGTTTCGAGGGGAATGGCTTGCAACAGTTGCACGAAATAGTTTTGCAGAATATCAACCACCCTTCGGTAGCGATGTGGGGAGTATTTTCGATGTTGCGTGGCAACTCCAAACAACAGATGGATTATATTCGCAAGTTGAACTCCACTGCCAAAAAACTCGATGCAAGTCGCCCTACAGTGGCTATGAGTAACCAAGATGGCGAGATAAATTTCATTACCGACCTTATCGTTTGGCAACAAGCGGTAGGTTGGGAGAGTGGCGAGGTAACCGATTTGGATTTGTGGCAGGGAGCATTGCGCACCAATTGGAACCACCTCCGTCAAGCGGTGTGCTATGGCGAGAGTAGCAATGGACCACGATTTGTATCAACTAAGGCTGCTTGTAATGCAGTAGAGGCGAGCGCCCGCCAGCAGAAGTTCCACGAGGGATATTCGCGATTGGTTGATGAAGATTTGTTCTGGGGTGTATGGCTCAATTCAATGTTCGATATGGGCTCGGCTCGTTATCAGCACGGAGTACGCAATTCGGGTGTTGTTGCGGGCGACCACAAGAGTCGTAAAAACCTCTTCTACCTCTACAAGTCGCAGTGGAATCGCCGCAAGCCGACACTTCATATTACCGACAAACACCGCAGTATCCGTGCCGAGGAGCGTCAGGTGCTTACGGTCTATTCTTCGCTTGGTCGCCCTGTGATGACCATAAATGGCGATACGGTGGCGTGTGAGAATGTGGCACGCACGATATACCGCACCGATACCCTCACCTTGAAGGGTACAAATGCTGTAAAGGTTACGGTTGGGGATAAGACAGACGAGATGTCGCTTACAATCGGCAACTATCTAAGAGTGCAATAGCCTCGCGCCCCTCGCACATCATCAGGTCGAGCATCGAAGCGTTTTCGACAAAGGGGGTACGGTCCATAAACAACTGAAAATATTGGGGAGAGCAAAAATGGCTCTCTCTCTTTTTGTCGCGGAGGTCTATTGTGTCTTCGCTCGGCTCGATATATTGCTCCGAGAAGCGGAACTTCGGCTCAATGCCGAGAATATCAAACTCCGCTTGCAAAATTTCACGGTTTAGGTCTACAAGATATTCCCACTTTTGCTCATAAATCGGGGCTATGCGGTCGGCTATATAGTCGAAGTAGGGCGAAGAACGATAAGCCGAGAGAATCGCCACCCAATGTTGGTGCTGCCAACGCTTGGAGTTATCTATGCAAATTTTTTGCATAGGTGTTCGAGGGCGGTTTGCCTTGATAAGTGGCACCGACAAGACCATTCCACCCGTAGGTGTAACAATCTCGGTGCGGTTGCGCTCCGAGCGTTTCACATAGTTCTCGCCAAGGTCGATAATCGCCTCTTCGCCACCCTGCAAAAGGTTGGCGAAATGCTCAATCGAACCCCAATATGTCAGTGGTAAAACAACCATTCAGTTAAAAGTGCAGAGTTAAAAATTATTTCAATACCTTTTAAGAAAGCGAATAAAAAGATGGAGTTCAAGGCTTGCGAGGCGTTGAGTCCGGAGCATAACGCAGAAATTCGCTTTTTATTCGCTTTCTTGCCAATCTCCGTTTGCCTTGATGAGAGCTATAAGGTGTTCGAGAGCCTCCTCTTGCGGGATATTGCGCTCAACACACTCCTTGCCCTTGTAGAGCGAAATGCGACCTGCGCCTGCTCCGACATAGCCGTAGTCGGCATCCGCCATCTCGCCCGGACCATTTACAATGCAACCCATAACGCCAATTTTCAAACCTTTCAAGTGCGAGGTGCGAGCCTTGATATCTGCCAACGCCTGCTCTATATTATATAGGGTACGACCACACGAAGGGCAGGCGATATACTCGGTATGCGAAAATCTTGCACGGGAGGCTTGCAAAATCATCAACTCAATTTCGTGCAACTCCGCATCGGTAATCTGCGGCGCATCAATCCATACGCCATCTGCCAAGCCATCGAGCAACAACTGTCCCATATCGGCTGCGGCACGCACGGCAACCTCCTCATTTGAGCCTTCGTACTTGCGGCGGATAACAACGGGTTTGTTGTGGTCGGCATTGAGAATTGCGGCACGCCACTCGGCGGTAGGGTTCTCGCTTACGGCATCAATAACGATATAGTCATCGGTAATCTCGCTGTGCGCCACAATCGGTGCCGAGGTGCGGCGGCGGTACTCGGTTGGGGAGTAACGCTCTGGGTGCAAAACCTCAAATTCGCCCTCACGACTTTGGAAATGCTCGACCAACATCTGCGCTACGGGAATCTCGTTTTCGGGTGCTTCGGTCAGCGAAACACGGATTGTGTCGCCCACGCCATCTGCCAAGAGTGCGCCAATACCTACGGCACTCTTTATCCTGCCTTCGATGCCGTTGCCCGCTTCTGTTACGCCGAGGTGGATAGGGAACGCCATACCCTCACGCTCCATCGCCTCGACCAAAAGACGGTAGGCATGGACCATAACTCGGGTATTGCTCGACTTCATCGAAACGACCACTTGGTCGAACTGCTCCTTGACGCAAATACGCAAAAACTCCATCGCTGATTCGACCATTCCGGCAGGGGTGTCGCCGAGTCGGTCGATGATATGACGAGCCAATGAGCCGTGATTTACACCTATGCGCAACGCCACACCACGCTTGCGACACTTCTCGATTAACGCCTCCAACTCGCCACCGCTGGTGCGGTAGTTGCCCGGATTGATGCGCACCTTATCGACCGACTCGGCGGCAATAGATGCAATCTCCGGCACGAAGTGAATATCCGCCACAATCGCTGTCGGATAGCCATCTCGGCGTACCTGTGCAACAATGTTGCATAGGGCTTCACCCTCCTTTTTGCCCTGTGCCGTAAGGCGTACAATGGGCGCACCTGCATCGGCAATGCGCTCAATTTGCGCCACACTCGCCTCCACATCGGCTGTGGCGGTATTTGTCATCGACTGCACGGCAATCGGACTGTCGCCACCTATGATGGTCGTTCCGATTTTAACCTCGTGGCTTGCTCTGCGTATGTACTTTGTCAAATTCATACTACAAAGATAAAAAATAATTCTGCATTTTGCATTCTACATTTTGAATTTTCTTATCTTTGCACTATGGGAAGTATGCTCGATAATTCGATAAAGTTTGTGCAGGGGGTGGGCGAGGTGCGTGCCAAGTTGCTCGAAAAGGAGCTGGGCATCGTTACTATGCGCGATATGCTCTACCACTTCCCTTTCCGCTACATTGACCGTTCACGCACCTACAAAGTGCGCGAAGTGACCGAAGATAACGCCTCCGCCTATATTCAACTCCGTGTCAGAGTTATTGGCAAAGCCTTTGCCGGCGAGGGGCGCAAGCAGCGTTTCTCGGTCTATTGTGCCGATGATACGGGGCGTGTGGAGTTAATTTGGTTTCGTGGCGTGAAGTGGATTGAGAAGATTATCGAGCCCAACCGTGAATATATTGTCTTTGGTCGCCCTTCGTTTTTCCGTGGCGAGTTCTCGATGGTGCACCCCGAAATTGAGGTTGTCGAAAAGGCCCTCTCTCGCAAGGTCGAGAGTGGCTTGCAAGGTATCTACTCAACAACCGAAAAACTTTCGACTACGCTCGGTGGTAAGGGGTTGTACAATATCGTCTGCTCGTTGTGGGGCGTTGTGCGAAACCACATCCACGACTATATGCCCGAATATATCGTGCGCAAGTATGGCTTGATGTCGCTCGAAGAGGCACTCTACAATATCCACTTTCCACAGTCGCCCGAGAAGTTGCGACAGGCGCAATATCGCCTGAAATTTGACGAGTTGTTCGGTATTCAGTTGAATATTCAGGCTCGCAGGTCGGAGCGTACGGGGCGCAGAGACGGTTTCTTCTTCCCGAAGGTGGGCGATAAGTTCAACACTTTCTACCACACGAAGTTGCCTTTTGACTTGACCGAAGGTCAGAAGCAAGCGGTGCGTGATATTCGCCAAGATACCGTGTCGGGTATTCAGATGAATCGACTGTTACAGGGCGATGTCGGCAGTGGTAAGACCGTGGTGGCGTTGTTGTCGATGTTGTTGGCTGGCGACAATGGCTTTCAATCGTGTATGATGGTGCCGACCGAGATTTTGGCACGACAGCACTACGCCTCGATGTCGAAGATGTGCGAGGGTGTGCCGGTGCGCATCGCAATACTTACGGGAACAACAAAGACGAAGGAACGCCGAGAGATTTTGGCCGCTTTGGAGGCTGGCGAGATAGATATTTTGGTCGGAACACACGCCCTGATTGAGGATAGGGTGCAGTTCTCGAACTTGGGATTGGTGATTATTGACGAGCAACACCGCTTCGGTGTGGAGCAGAGGGCGCGATTGTGGACTAAAAATGCGCAACCTCCGCATATTCTTGTGATGACCGCAACGCCAATTCCTCGAACTTTGGCGATGACCTTGTATGGCGACCTCGATGTGTCGGTTATTAAGGGCTTGCCACCGGGAAGACAGCCGATAAAGACCTACCATTACTTCGAGTCTGCCCGATTGTCGTTGCAGAACTTTATGCGCAAGCAGATTGAGCGAGGGCGACAGATTTATGTGGTATATCCGTTGATTGCCGAGTCTGAAAAGATGGACTACCTCTCGTTGCAGGAGGGTTTTGACGCTATTGTGCGCGATTTTCCGCTGCCTAAATATAAGGTTGCGGTTTGTCATGGCAAGATGAAGCCCGAACTGAAACAGCAGGCGATGGAGGAGTTCAAAAACGGGCAGGCGGATATTTTGGTCGCAACCTCGGTTATTGAGGTGGGAGTCGATGTGCCGAATGCCACGGTGATAGTTATCGAGTCGGCGGAGCGTTTCGGCTTGGCACAGTTGCACCAGCTGCGAGGTCGTGTAGGTCGTGGCTCGGAGCAGTCCTACTGCGTGCTGATGTCTGACGAGAAGTTGTCGAAGGAGTCGAGCAAGCGCTTGGAGGCGATGTGTCAGACGACCGATGGCTTCGAGTTGGCGGAGTTGGACCTCAAATTGCGAGGTGCGGGCGATATAAACGGCACAATGCAGAGTGGCGAGGCGTTCAACTTGAAGATTGCCAACCCAACCTACGACAACCAGATTTTGCAGGTGGCACAGGCGTTGGCGATTTCGCTTCTTGGTGTTGATGCTACACTTTCGCACCCCGACCATTTGGCGTTGCGAGAGTTACGTGACCGCTACGCTCCCGAATACAAGACCGATTTCTCGGAGATTTCATAATAATAGATGCTGCAACTGCGTTTAAGAGATATGTTAAGTGTGAGCAGATATATAAAAGGTGCGATTTTTGCGATACTCCTTATTGCAGGGGTAGCGACCACCTCGGCACAGGTCTTTCAGGAGGGCGAGGTGTTGTATTATCGTGCCGCCTATCGTGCCAAGTTGGTGCCGAATATCGAGGCGGGTGAGGTTACGGTATCGACACGCTCCGATACACTTGATGGCAAAGATATGCATCGTGTTACGGGAAATGGTCGCACCTTGCCATTTTTTCGCTGGTTCTTCGACATGAACGACACCTACGATATTTGGGTGGACAAGCAGACACTGCGCACACAGCGTTTCGAGAGCGACTTGAAGGAGGATAAGTACACCTTCCGCAGTCACTATCGTTACGATTGGGACTCGATGAAGGTGCATACTTGGTCGCAAAGACGACAAGATACTCCGCGCACCAAGACAATGCAACTAACCAAAGAGAGTATGGACGCCGTATCGCTCTATTTCAATCTTCGTTCGGTCGATTTGGAGTCGTTCCGTGAGGGTGAACACCGCAGGCTCGACATGGTGTTGGAGGATACTATTCGTCATCTTCGCTACCGCTATATCGGACGTGAGGAGTTGAAAGTACCGAAGTTGGGGCGTTTTGACACGATGAAATTTGCCTGTACGCTCGGCTCTTCGGAGGAGTTTTCGTTTACTGACGGTACGGAGTTTTTCATCTGGATAACCAACGATGAGAACAAAATCCCGGTGATGCTCGCCTCGCCGGTGCGCGTTGGAGAGATTAGAGCATACCTCCGCCGATACGAAGGGTTAAAATATCCACTAACATCAAAAATAACGGAAAACGGAAAGCGGAAAGCGGGAAACTAAAAACAAAGTATTATATTTGCAAAAAATATCTCAAAACTATGGAAGAGAACAAATACGAATACAACCCCGAGGAGGGTTATGACTACGAAAAGGAGGAGAACGAGGCGGTCAAGAAGTCGCTTCGAGGCTATCGTGTGGTAATTATTCTGCTCGCCATAATTTTGGCGGGATTGTCGGTCTTATATTTTAACCTCAATCGTCAACAGCAGGAGGACTATGCTCTGTTGCAAGCAGATAGAGATACTATCCAAAGCAATCTCAACTCGCTCATTACCGAGTATGATGATTTGAAGTATCAGAACGACACTATTGCTGCACAATTGGAGAAGGCAAAGGAGATGGTAGAGCAACTTAAGTATGAGCGTCGTCTCAACTACAACAAGATTAAGGCTTATCAGAAGGAGGTTGGAACCTTGCGTGCTGTGATGAAAAACTACCTCCGTCAAATCGATTCGCTCAACACCATCAACAAGAAAGTTATTGGCGAAAATGTATCGCTTCGCAAGGAGATTTCGACAGCAAACCTTCGTGCAGATGTTGCCGAGGAGCGAGCTTCAGAGTTGCAAAATAAGGTACAACAAGGCTCGGTGCTTCGCGCTCGCGATATCACTATGGTGGCACTAAATGCTAACGATAGAATCATCTCGCGCGTGAAAAATGCAGCAACTCTGCGCATCGATTTCACCATTGGAGCAAACGAGTTGGCCGCAGCAGGAAATCGCCCAATCTACCTCTGCATCACCTCACCTGATGGCTATCTGCTCTCAACAGATGCAATGCCTACATTCGAGTATCAGGGTGTCAAGAAGGGTTACTCGGCATCTCGTGAGGTCGATTACCAGAATGAGGACCTCGATGTCAGCATCTTCTACAAAGGTAGCGGATTTATCCCTGGCACCTACGAGATTGAGCTCTATATGGGTAACAACCAAATAGGAGCTACAGAGGTGGCTGTAAGATAAAAATCGTTTTGATAATACGAGATAACTCGCAATTAGATGAAATCCCGTTTTTCGTTAGAAAAACAAGATGCAAGAAGATTCTTAACAGCACACGGAGCAGACATAGTCTGCGACCAAGTCCCCTCCTCGGAGGGGGTTTGGGGGTGGGTAGAATTGTAAATGCGGGGGCACCCCGCAAGAAAAAGAAGTTAGATTAGAACAATAACATAACCAATTAACCAATAAGTTTACTATGAAAAAGTATGTTTGCACCGTATGTGCATGGGTTTATGACCCTGAGATTGGCGATCCCGACAGCGGTATCGCACCCGGAACTGCATTCGAGGATATCCCCGAGGATTGGGTATGCCCAATATGTGGCGTTGGCAAGGAGGATTTTAATCCTATAGGCTAATTTAGGTCATGATGCATGCAGTTATTTCGACCGAGAAGGGCGATATGAAGGTGGAGCTCTACGAGAAGGAGACTCCTATCACCGTAGCAAATTTTGTTAAGCTCGCCGAGTCACACTTCTATGATGGTTTGACCTTCCACCGTGTGATTCCTGAGTTTGTTATTCAGGGCGGTTGCCCTATCGGCAATGGCGCAGGTGGTCCGGGTTGGACTATTCCGTGCGAGACCGATGCCGAGCGTCAATACCACGACCGAGGCGTTCTCTCAATGGCGCATCGCGGTAAGGATACGGGTGGCTCGCAGTTCTTTATCTGCCACAACCGCCGCAATACCCAGCATCTCGATGGCGTTCACACCTGCTTCGGCAAGGTCGTGGAGGGCGAGGATGTGATTGACGATATCCGCCCGGGAGATTTAATTTTCTCGGTAACAATTACCGAAGAGTAAATCTAAAAACGCAATAAAGGCTCCGAAATTTCGGAGCCTTTATTATTAGTGAGTAAACACTTTGCCGTACTGCTTCTCCTGCTTCTCGTATTTGATGCGCGAGGAGGTCGGATACTTCAACTTATCGAACTCGGCAACAGCATTGCGAATATCGGTCAGGAGCATATCTGCCATATCACGCGTAAGTCCTTGGCGTACAACAACTCGCATCACTACCAAATCCTCGATATCCTTCGGCATCGTGTATGCCGGTACCATCCAACCACTCTGTTGTAATACAGCCTGCAAGTCGTACAAGGTCCACTTTGCGGTCTTGTCGTACTCTGGGTTCATATACCAGATAAAGAGAGGATTGTCGAGTGTCTTGGCGTAGTTCGTAAAGCACTTCATCTTACCAATCTGCTCGTGACAGTAGCATGCGATATCCATCGACTCCTGCTGAATCTTCTTGTAGCCTTCAAATCCGTAGCGGATAAAGTTGTAGTACTGACCGAGAATCTGCGCCGCAGGGCGAGAGAAGTTCAAACCGACCTGTGTAATGTTTGCTCCCAAGTAATTGACACTAAACGACATCTCCTCAGGCAGGCACTTCTTGTCGCGCCAAACAACCCAGCCCAAGCCCGGATATACCAAGCCGTACTTGTGTCCTGATGTCGAAATCGAATACACCCACTTCAAACGGAAATCCCACTTGAAATCGGGTTTCAAGAATGGCAAAATAAAGCCACCCGAAGCTGCGTCTACATGGATAGCCACCTCATAGCCGGTCTTTTTGTTGAAGGCATCGAGTTCCTTATCAAGTGCCTCGATATCATCGTTCAAGCCTGTCCAGGTAACGCCCGCAATCGGCACTACGCAGATAGTATTCTCGTCACACATCGCCACCGCTTTCTTCGGGTCGAGCGATGGGCATTTGAGCGATAACGGCACCTCGCGCATCTCCACGCCCCAAAGTTGCGCAAACTTCTCCCACACAACCTGATAGGCGGAACTCAACACGATATTTGGCTTTTCGCACGACTTTCCCTCCTTCTTGCGGCGAGCCTTCCAACGCAAGAGGGCTGCCACACCTCCGAGCATACACGCCTCCGAGGAGCCGATACCGAGCGCACCGGCCTTCCACTCCGCCTTTTCGGGCGTGTGCCAAAGGTTGGCGATAATGTTGATGCAGCGACCGCACATCACCGCCACGCGAGGATACTCCGTTTCGTCAATATAGTTGATATTCACCGCCTCGTTCATCAACTTAGTGGCGTACTCGTCCATATAGGTAGTAACGAAAGTTGCGAGGTTAAGGCGAGGTTGTGTCTGCGGATATGTTTCGTCTTTAACCATCTTATACGCCACCTCGGGAGAGGTCGAACATTGAGGAATAAACTCGGTAGGAGCCGCCGTAAGGCGACCATCGGCAGTAGTTGTGCAGTCGGTTGTTGTTGCACAACCTTTTTTGGTTGTTGTTGATGTTTTCATAGTAACATGTTTTAAGGTTTTTTGAAATATCACTCAAAACCATCGCACAAACCATACCACAAAAATAGCGACCGAGAGTTTCGGTCGCTATCGCTTGGCTGTGAGCCGTTAGCCATTGGCTGTTTAGGAAATTTTAGCTAAGAGAACTGATCTATTTAAGTGTCATTGTCCTCCAACTGTTTGTAGCAGATGTACTAGTTGCTACAATCGGAGTTTGTGGTTTGTCGTTGATTAGAAAAGCCTCTTTCTTTACATTATAGTTAATATAGGTAGCCAATTCAGAGTAAGAAACATTACCTGCTGTTTCTTGCAACTTTTTCAATAAGAAATAGGTAAACATTCCGTGACCTTTTTCAGGGTATGTCATTGCCGTTTCATCTCCACTGGAAGCAGAGAATACAACAGAGTTTCCTTGCAGAGTCTCCTTTTTTGCTTCACGAGCAACTCCACGAGCAGCCACCAACATACTTCCCTCCTTATTGGCTCCTGTAAAACATGCGTCCATAAAATATGTTATATTCGATGCCTTTGTGTTTGCCAATGCGGTATAGAGAGAATTTAGGCTATAACAAGTGGTAGTATTTGTTCCCTTACCATCAACCGGGATAATGTAAGCATCTCCCGTTTTTTCATCTGGAATACCATGACCACAATAGTAAACAATCGCTTTTGCTCCATCAAAATTATTAAGGGCATATTTCAACCAATCTACACCACCAGAAATAACTCCATACGAAGCATTTGCACAATAGCGTATCTGTCGTTCAGGAATACCTAATGTTTTAATACAATACTCCTTAAACACCTCACCATCGTGTGACGCAAAATTCACATCATCAACAAATTGATAATCTTCATTTGCTATAATCAAGGCGTATGTGTCATTTAACTTGGTATTGGTTTGAGGGATATTTTTATCCACATCTGATTGGATTGTAACCTTCTTTTTTGCATTCATTGGTTGAGTTGTTGCTGCATAATAGACAGGCGTAGGAGTAACAGCACTATCCAACTTGGCTATTAAGGCCGTTGCTTTTGAGTTAATATCATCTCTAAATTCTTTCATTATCTCTTTCGTTGCCTCTACCATACAAACTGATGCATCTTTTCCATAATACAAACCTATTGCGCTACGTTTTATTGCCGAATATTCGTAAGTGTACAAAATGTTCCCATTAACATCTAATACTTTGAAAGATAATATCATATCAACCTTTGCAGCCGAAATTGGCATACCTAAAAGGTTTGCAGCAAAGAGTGTAAAGCCTGAAAGAAATGCAAGACCTAAATTCTGTTTTAGATGGACTTTTTTACAAGCGACCTCGATTGTTCCTCTTTTTTGACCAGCATCAGAGATAATGTTTTGATTAATTTCATTACGTACAATATTCTTTACGAAATCGACATTTGCGCCTCGAATATCTCCACCAGCAAACCACTCAAAATCCATTTTTGGCAATTTCTGTCCAATTGGATTTTTGCTAGCATCAGACATAAATGGTTTGTATGTCGTACATCCTGAAATAATATAGCATAATGCTACAATAAGTGTAAATATTTTTCTCTTCATAATAGTTTGTGTTATTTGTGTATTTGTATTGTTTTTTCTATTGTCTGCATTGTCTCGTCATTGATACGATTGCGGCGTAACCATTTCTGAAAATTCTCAACCGATAATTCGGGAACAAACTCTCCTGCTTCTGTTGCAGGCATTGAGAATGATTTTTTCGAAAAGACAAGAATAAAAGTATCAAACTCAACAGTCTTATCCGTAACTAAAATTGTTTGTTCTTTGTATGGATAAATCGGATCTTCCGTAGAGAGGTATATATATTCTTTGTTGCTTTTAACCTCTCTTGCAGTACCGTTCTCATTCTCGTACGGCATCATACAAGATATAACACCTGCATTATCATCACGGAAGAATATAGCCACATATCCACTCACAGGAGATTTCAGTTTAATTGTAACTTTGTCATTGCTCTTAAATCGGTCCGTTTCAATACCATTGTTAAGTATTTGCATTTTCAGCTCTACCTCTGCGGTTTTCAGCTCTCTGACTTTGCCACACACCGAGGCTGTTATTACCATTACATCGTTTTCGTATGATATATCAACCTTTGGCTCAGCTGTATCACTCAACCAAACTGCCCTCGATTCGGTCGAAGCATAACTATTAGATTGAACACTCGATTTAGTATCCGTGGTATGAATAGTTGTGCTTGTTGACTGCGATACAACCTGTCCAAATTCGTTGGCAATGGCAGCATTTCTTGCCTTGTCAATAGCGATTTGCTTTGCTCTATTTAATGGTACATCACCGGGCACAACATAACGATATTCGCCACTAATAGTAACAACACGCTGCGCCTTAGCCGATAAAGAGCAGAAAATTAACAATACGATTATTATCCGTTTCATTACAAGCCTAATGCTTTATCTAATTGCTCGTGAAGTCTATTACCCTTCTTCTCCAACTCCTCACGCACTGCTTTCTTAGCTGACTGCTTTGCCATTTCACCATTATAGGCAAGACGCACCATTACCTCTTTGTTTTTATTATTCAGAATGCGATAGCACTCCACTACGACAAGCGTTCTGCCAATTGATTGACTAATCAAATTCTTACTAGCCATCACTGTCTCGGTAATACTTGCAGCTTCCTCCGCTGAAAGTTGCTTGTTGGCTACGGTGTTTTCGACCAAAGCAGTCACCTCCGTTTGAATTTGTCCTGCCAAATTAGTAATTGCTAATGAAGTTGCCGCTGTCTTCGCTGCATCATAATTTTCAGCAATAGACTGAGCATTTGCCATAATATACTTAGGGAATAAATTGGCGTCATACTCATACTCCATTCTAAAAGAGCGCTCTAATTGCTTCTCTAATGGTAGCGCACCTGGAGTTACTACCCAACCCTCTTTTTTTAGGCGTTTCGCCTCTTTTTGAGTGGTCTTGTCAACCTTCGAGGTCAACTCACTCTTCGCTAACCGACTAATTGTTTGTCGCTCTTTACGAATCTCTTTTGCATCTTGTGCAAAACTTGCAGGGCATGCCATCAACATTGCCATTGCAACAAATAAAACTTTTCTCATAACAAATTTAAGTTTCCGTTACCGTAGCAACTCCTATGCGGTGGGTTATTTATAAAAAGAAAGTGTGGAGTTGAATTTCCGTCTATCTAATCGAAGGTTGTGGAATGACCTGACAGTAATAAACGATACAATGCCCCACACCTGTATATAGCTATACATTGGCATAGAACATACCAATCGCATATATACAAGAAATAGGTGTTGTCCGTTGTCCTACTGTCTTGAAAACTTCCACATTTTCGATTAAGGACTGCGAAAACACTTTCTATGTCTGCCGTGTGGTTGCATAAACAAACCACTCAGCGCTACAAAATTAGAAAATATTTAGCAAATAGACAACACCAAATAGGACATTGTATCCAAAAAAATAGCGACCGAGAGTTTCGGTCGCTATTATAATTAAGAATTGAGAATTAAAAATTAAAAATTATTTTTATTTCGAAAATTCCCCATTTTCAGAAAGCAAATAAAAGGATGAAATTCAAGGCTTGCGAAGTGTGAGAAACCGCAGCATACTTGGCGTATGTGAGGATTTCGAACACGAGCGTAACGCAGAAGTTCGCCTTTTATTTGTTTTCTGGAAGGGCTTTAAATACAGCAAGTACAGTACCTTCATTTATAAGCATCAACATATCATAGTCAATATCATAGTGGGTAGTTTGCGAGAGTATCTGTATCATCTTCATCTCCAAATCCTCATTGTGCGGGCAGAGCATCTTGGTTGAGCCGAGATGCGAGAAACGCAAAGCAAACTTATCGCCCGTAGCGTACTGTCCGAGCAGGCTGTTGCAAGCACCACGACCACCGAGAGAGTTTTCATTCAAGATAATATTAAACTCATCGGCAGGGAAGGTGTAACTCTCGCCACCAATCTTCACAAGGTGCCACACGGTACCCTCCAAAGGCTTGGCATTCTTATAACGCCAACGACACGAAGAGCAACAACCAACCGCCAATACGGCAACCATCAATAGAGCAAATATCTTTTTCATAATACTAATTTTTTGCAACCTCTCGGCGATTCATCAACGCCTGTGTAATGGTCAGTTCATCAACATATTCCAACTCGTCACCAAAGCCGATACCTCGTGCGATGGTGGTAATTTTCAGGTGAGGAAAGCGTTTCAGGCAGTTCATCAGATAGAACATTGTCGTTTCGCCCTCAACCGATGCCGAGATGGCGATTATCACCTCCTTAACCTCACCCATAGCGATACGGTCGAGTAGTAAATCTATGCGCAAATCAGACGGGGCAATGCCCTGCATTGGCGAAATAACGCCACCTAAAACGCTATAAACTCCACGATATTGGTGTGTTTTTTCAATCGAAAGCAAATCCGATACCTGCTCCACCACACAAACTGTCGAGGTGTCGCGTGTTGTGTCGGCGCAGACATCGCAAATCTCCGTATCGGAGAGGTTGTTGCACTTGGCACAACGGCAAATCTTTGTGCGGAAGTCAATCATACTCTCCCCCATCGCCACCACATCCTCCGTATCCATACGCAGAATATGCATCGCCAATCGCAGAGCCGTGCGGCGACCTATACCCGGAAGTCGAGATAACTCCCCAACAACATTATCCAATAGTTTCGACATTGCCCCCTAAATAGTTTCTATATTACTTTTGAGTGTCCAACCTTTTTTACCATCGGCAATAACCACCTCAACCCACTCATCAACCTCGGAGAGTATCTCAACCTTTGTACCCTCATGCAGAACGAACAAATCGGTAGCCGAACGGTCGGGCGAACTCTTGACAGATATTGCCGTTCCCATTACGACAGCCTCACTGTGCGAGAGCATATCGTTGCGGGAAGATACCGCAAACGAAGTCGTTGCAACAAACAACACAAATGCACACAACGCACCATAGAAGCCCACTTTGCGCCATCTTACTTGCGATGCCAGCAGAAATAGCAGACCAAACGCCAACATTGCACCAAACATCAATAGCGACAACACACTCCACGCTGTACAACTCATCGAGTTACGCATGGTGCGCAACCAACGATTTAAGAAAAATTCGGGTATTACCGCAATGCGATCTTTGGTTTGAGCCTCTGCAAGAGCGAGGTTGTGGCGAATATCCTCCTGCGAAGGGGCTATGCGTAACGCCTTGTTATAATATAGTATAGCTTTACCATTTGCCCCTGCCTTAAAGTAGGCATTGGCAAGGTTGTAGTACAACTTCATCGAGTACTCACCACCATCAAGAATGGCAGTGTACTCCTCGATAGCCTTATCGTAGTTACCCTCGATATAGGCCTTATTTCCCGCTTCCCAGCGCTCTGCCGATGTCTGCGCAGTAGCACTCGCCACCACCGACATCAAGAGTAGAGCCGTCAATATAACTGTTCTCTTCATCTTTCGCTACTTTTTGATTGCCGACTCGATTTTCGATATTGCATCAATACCCTCCTCGTAGATATCCTTCATCTCTGCAGTTGTTGCAGGCGAGTATTGAGCCTCCTCACAACGGGCAATAACCGCAATAATGCTCTCTGCCTCATTGGTTGCTCCTCGCTTCGACAACTCCTCACGAACAACCTCGCGAGTGAGGTCTGCCACAGGGATATTGAATTTATCACCAAGATAGCCCCATAAAGCTCGCAACATCTCCTCGTAGAAGGCTCTGCGGTCCTGCTCACGCATATACTTCTCGGCTATACGGAAACGCCTGATTGCCATTTTATTGGCTCGCTTACCCTTCACAAGCACCACATTGCGGCTATCGCGGATATACTTTCGCACAACAAAATATACAACTACTGCAACTACCAACATCAGCACCACAACCAACCAATAGAGTGGTGAGAGAACGAACGGAGCAACGACCGAGCGCAGTGCCGGCGAGCCAAGTTTTATAAAGCGAATATCCTCGCCCAAAAGGCGCACATCTTCACGCTTCACGCCCATCAACACCGACTGTTGTGTTGTAGTTGCGGCATTTTTGTCGGGCAGAACATAGATATTCAAAGGTGGTGTGGCGAGAGTAACATACTTTTTCTTCTCCAAATCGAAATAGGTAAATTCGATAGGCGCTATCTCGTAATTACCCTCAGCGCGTACAATAAACGGATAGTCGAAGCGACGATATCCCACACTTCCCGAAGGTTTATTGTCAATCTTCTCCTCACTCTTGACATCGTACAACTCGAAAGATGTAGGCAACGAGAGTGTCGGAGCCGATATAAAGTTGAGATTTCCCGTACCCGAGATTGTCAGTTGGAGCGTTACAGCCGAGTTGGCTGCCACCTCGGTCGAGGAGAGTCGATGCGAGATATTGTATCGGCCCACCGCGCCAGCAAACGATACAGGAGCGCCGGCAGGGAACTCTTTGACCTGCACCTTCACCTCCGGAGTTTTCAGCGCACGGCGCACATTATAGACCTCGTGCCCCCCACCGAAGAATGGGTCAAAACCACGATTCGACTGCACAACAACTTGCGCTACAACGGTCAATTCAGCAGGTTCGATGGTAAGCGTACCACTCTGCTGCGGATAGAGCAGATACTCGGCTATATTATAAGCCTCGTAAACCTTTCCATTGAGCGTTTCGCGGAACGGTCCCTGCTCAATATCCATCTGCTGACTCCAAAAACCGTTGAATGCAGGCATCTTTGATGACTCCGAGCCTGCGATATTTGCACGGCTGTATAGTTTGAGTATTGCACGAATAGGCTCGCCCTTATAGACCGATTTTTTCGAGAGTTCAAGGCGCAAGAGCAGGTCATCTTTCTCAATTGTGCGGTTCGCCCTACTCTCGGCAGACTCGCCCTGATTGCGACCGCCTTGTTGTGCCGAGCCACCGCCCTGCGCACCATCACGCACCTCAATCATGGTGCGTTGCGTGGTGTAGTTTTTCTTCTTGACACCGATAGTTGCTGGTGCAATAGCAAAAGTTCCGGCCTTCTGCGGTATGAGAACATAAGTTATTGCGTAACTCACACTCTTGGTCATCTCGCCATTTATAATCTGCACCGAACTACCCTGCGACACCGAGGGCCCTGCCACAACATCGAAATTCTCGAACGATGGCGGCACAAAGGAGTCGCTATCGGGCTTGGCGTTGAGTTCAAACTCAATGCGGAACGCCTCACCCACCGATGCAATCATCGGAACATTGAGCGTAAATGACACCTCCTCTGCAGCATGTACCGAGAAGATGGCAAGAAGTGCAACAATTAAAGTCAGTACCTTTCTGAAAAGCACAATCAGTCGAATTAAGAATTAAAAATTGAGAATTAAGAGTTACTTAATTCTACTCTACAAAGTATTAACGCACCCCACAACAAAAAATTGCTTATGAGCGAGGGAATTTTCCAAGCGGAAAGCGGAAAACGGAAAACGGAAAACTATTTTTCTTTTTTCCTTTTCTTTTATCTTCCTCCCCTTATTCAAAATCGGATATGGTGAGATTATTTTTGTGTGAGGTTAGGTAGCGAGTCCGCAGCATAGTAAGCCTATGTGAGGAACTCGCTATCCGACAACTCGTGCAAAAAGAACTCACCAGAACGATTTTAGTTTTTTAATGCGAAAACGGTGCGAAGAAGTCGTTACCCTTATCATCTACAATGATGAAGGCTGGGAAATTCTCCACATAAATCTTGCGAACAGCCTCCATACCAAGCTCAGGGAAATCTACTACCTCGACACTCTTGATAGAGTTTTTAGCGAGGATAGCAGCAGGACCTCCGATAGAGCCGAGGTAGAAGCCACCGTTATCGTGGCAAGCATCGGTAACAGCCTTTGAACGGTTACCCTTCGCAACCATAACCATAGAGCCACCATGTTTCTGGAAGAGGTCTACGTAAGGGTCCATACGACCTGCAGTAGTAGGGCCAAATGAGCCAGATGCATATCCGGCAGGAGTCTTTGCAGGTCCTGCGTAATATACAGGGTGATTCTTGAAGTATTCAGGCATTGGCTTACCCTCGTCAAGCATCTGCTTGATACGTGCGTGAGCGATATCACGAGCCACAATAAGAGTACCCTTCAAGTTAAGACGAGTCTTGATTGGATATTTCGTCAAAATCTCACGCACCTTATCCATACCCTCATCGAGGTCGATATCCACTGCCGGCGACATTGCAGGTGCCTCAGCAGGAAGGAAGCGTGCAGGATTCTTCTCCAACTGCTCCACGAAGATACCCTCAGGAGTAATCTTTGCCTTGATATTACGGTCTGCCGAGCAACTTACGCCGATAGCAACAGGGCAAGATGCAGCGTGACGAGGTGCGCGGATAACGCGAACATCGTGTACGAGGTACTTACCGCCAAACTGTGCGCCGATACCCATCTCTTGGCAGATTTTGAGAATCTTCTCCTCCCACTCCAAATCGCGGAAGCAGCGACCCCCTTCGTTACCCGAAGTTGGGAGTTCGTCAAGGTAGCCGGCCGAAGCCTTCTTTACGGTTGCAAGGCACATCTCTGCCGAAGTACCACCGATGCAGACTGCGAGGTGATATGGAGGGCATGCCGAAGTGCCGAGGTCCTTGATATGCTCCTTGAAGAACTTAACGAGCGACTCCTCGTTCAGGAGAGCCTTGGTCTGCTGATAGAGGAATGTCTTATTTGCCGAGCCTCCACCCTTTGTGAGGAAGAGGAACTCATACTCCATACCAGGGTGACCACCATAGATGTCAATCTGTGCAGGGAGGTTTGTACCGCTATTGTGCTCATCGGTCATAGTGATAGGTACAACCTGCGAGTAGCGGAGATTGCGCTCCTTGTATGTTTCGTAAACACCACGCGAGATATACTCAGCATCCTCTGCGCCAGTCCAAACATCTTCGCCCTTGTGAGCCACGCAGATTGCAGTACCCGTATCCTGGCAAGTTGGCAACTCGCCCTCGGCTGCTACACACGAGTTCATAAGCATTGTGTAGGCCACAAACTTGTCGTTGTCGGTAGCCTCCTTGTCCTCCAAGATGTTGCGCAACTTCTGCAAGTGTGCCGAACGGAGGTAGAACGATACATCGGTGTATGCCTCCTTTGCGAGGAGTTCGATACCCTTAGGGTCCACCTTCAAAATCTTGCGGCCATCACACTCTACGACCTTTACATAATCCTTCGTCACAAGACGATACTCAGTGTTGTCACGCTCGATTGGGAGCGGCTCCTGATAGATAAATTCTGACATAATAGTTTTATTTTGTTGTTTTGTTAATATTGTTCCTTTATGTTGTTGCCCTTTGCAGCCATAGTATTTGGGCTTTTAGCCAATGGCCTTTATTTTTAGAGAAATTAGGGAGATTAGGGAATTTAAGGAGTAGGCGCAATCGCTAAACTCTCTAAACTCATTAAGTTCCCTAAATTCACTTCTCTTTTGCGCCTATTCTATTTCATTACTCTTTCGAGTAGCGACTTCTTGGCTGTGCCCACCACAAAATCTTTGAGGTAGAAGGGCTCAAAGTAGGCGACATCCTCGGTTTTGCCCGCGGCAAAAGCCTGCTCTGCCAATCGTGCCATACCGCGTGCTGACGGAACAACCTCGATAAGTGTTGCACCCTCCAAAACCTCCGCACACTTGGCAGCGCCACTACCGAAAATCACAAACGGCTTACCCGAATTGCGCTCCGCAGCGAAACTCTCCGCATCAATAATCTTTGCCTCAACACTGCTCTGCGCTACGCCCTCCGAGTTGAAAGTCTGCGTATAGACCTCCATACGGCGCGCGTCAATCATCGGGCAGAGTGTCGCATCGTTCCAATTCTCGACATCAATAATTCCCGCCTCGTAGTCCTCGCGTGCCACCTCGACTAATGAGTCGAGTGAGCCGACCGCTACAAGCGGTATATTCTGTCCATAGCACAAACCCTTTGCAAAGGATACGCCAATGCGCAAGCCCGTATATGAGCCGGGGCCCTTCGATACCGCAACAGCATCGAGTTCATCGGCCGCCACGCCACACTCACGCAGAAGTTCATCGACAAATACGGCAATCTTCTTGGCGTGGTTGCGTTCCTCATCGCTCTCTCGCAACGCCACAAGTTCGCCATCACGAACTAACGCCACCGAACAGATATCGGTTCCTGTCTCTATTGCTAAAATCAGTGCCATTTTCTATAATTCAAAATGCAGAATGCAGAATGCAAAATTATTTTATTTATCCTTTCTTAAAAATCATAAATGATTAGGCTATTTTTGTGCGTTACGCAGTGGCGGAAAGCGGAGCATACTAATCGTATGTGAGCATTTACGCCGCAAGTAAGGTGCAAAAAGAGTCAATCAGAATGATTTTACTTCCATTTCTTCATTGCCTTGTCCATCTCTCGTTTTGCGTCATTCTCTTTCAGATATTCACGCTTGTCGTAGGCTTTGCGACCTCGGGCAAGTCCGATAGCGATCTTTGCCAAACCTCGCTCATTCAAAAAGAGTCGCAATCCGACAATGGTTAAACCCTTGTCCTGCAAGGAGCGTTGCAATTTCGAGAGTTCCTTGCGGTTAAGCAGGAGTTTGCGGTCGCGCTTTGGGATATGGTTGTTGCAAGTACCCCACGCATACTCGGAGATATTGACACCGCGAATCCACAATTCGCCCTTCTCGAAGTAGCAGTAGCAATCGACCATCGAGGCTTTGCCAAGGCGGATAGATTTAATCTCGGTACCCACCAAAACAACGCCTGCGATATACTCTTCGAGTATCTCGTAGTCGAAAGTCGCACGCTTGTTGCGGATATTTATTTTCTTAAAATCTGCCATTACTACACAATATCGCACAAAGATAGCAAAAAAAGTTGAGAGTTAAGAATTGAGAATTGAGAATTTTGCCAAAACTTTTAATTAGAAATTAAAAAATAGCAGCAGGCTGTTCAAAATCGGAGGTGATGAGATTATTTTTGTGCGATGCGAGGTAAAAAAGGAGGGCCGGCGTGTGCAAACAGAAAATAACAGAAAGATGTGTAAACATATCAAAGATAAAGAATAATTACCTTTTCCGACCACTCCCTTTGCCCTGAAATATGGCAAGAATAGTGCCAACTTTCGAGATAAGAGATAGAGCTTTCAGAGATTTTTTATACCTTTGTCCCTGCTATGACAAAACCATGTAACAAACTTATTGTATTTGACCTCGATGGCACGTTGCTCGATACCATCGGTGACCTATCCGAGGCTTGCAACCACATGCTCGGCATGCGAGGACTTGGCACTCACACCCGCGAGGAGTATCGTAAAATGGTCGGAAACGGCATACTGCGCCTTGTAGAACGAGCATTGCCCGAGAGCCTGCGTACGCCCGAATATGTAGCGGAGGCTCGGCGAGATTTTGTTGCCTACTACATCGAGCATATCGACCTCTTCACACACCCTTACGAGGGTATTCGAGAGGTGTTGCACTCGTTACAAAATGATGGTTGGGTGTTGGCTGTGGCATCAAACAAGTTTGATGCAGGTACCAAGAAACTTATCGCAAATATCTTCCCCGAAATCACCTTCAACTCCATCTACGGTAATCGCGAAGGTTATCCCCTGAAGCCCGATGCAGCACTGCTCGAACTGATTATGGAGGAGTGTGGAGCGACTTCCGAAACGACATTTATGATTGGCGACTCGGGAGTCGATATCCAGACCGCCAAGGCGGCAGGTGTTCGCTCAATTGGTTGCTCGTGGGGATTTCGCCCACGCACAGAGTTGGAGGAGAATGGCGCAGACTACATTGCCGACAAACCGATAGAACTCTTGGAATTAGTGAGGAGATAGAAAATAAAAATAATTCTTAATTCTTAATTAGAATGGTAGCAAGCCCAAAAGACATTAACCCTAACAACGAGCCTACGGTAATATGCCCCGAATGTGGAGTGCCAATTTCCGTAAGCATGGAGCGATGCCCATATTGCGGTATTCGTATGCCTCGCGGTTGCAAGATGTTGGCAATACGCGTAGCGGTAACCATCGTAGCAATCATCACAGCGATAGTGCTACTTGTCACACTACTGTAGGGAGCAAATAATTTTCAGCCTTCTCACAAGGCCGTAGACCTCATTGCGCCTTAGAACTTGTAAAACGCTCGCACGAACAACTCGTCTGCCTTATAACCCGACTGCACGTACGGTGGTTCGGAGTTCATGTGCGAGTAGAGAGAGTATTTCGAGTCCTTATCTTCAGTCGAAGAGTGATATATCATAATTCCACTCAATGGCACACCTCCGGCAAGTTCCAATTTTGCATTAAAGCTTTTGCGGAAACGACGATTTGGGGCAGTACGCGAACCTCCCAAAAAGATTGTACCCAAACCCCACACCTCATTTATCGAAGGTAAATACCAACCTTCGCCCTTGGCTCTACACCACTCAAAAGCGGGGAAGTCGCTCCACGATAGAGCGTTATTGGCGATATATTGCTCCACCGCTTTCATGTTTTCCTTGCCATCATATCTGTTGTTTGCACCTACCGCAGTGAGTTTTTTTCGATGAAGGGTACACCATTCCTTACAACTCTCATCTAACGACATAATCACTCCATGTTCGCCACCACTATCAAGGCTCACAACAATACCTTTGACTCCATCTTTCTCGTAAATATCACCTATTGAATATATTTTAACATCTTTTTGAGGC
Organism: Alistipes sp.; assembly: GCA_017937805.1. Lineage (GTDB taxonomy): Bacteria > Bacteroidota > Bacteroidia > Bacteroidales > Rikenellaceae > Alistipes. The sequence continues at coordinate 59,598 of JAGBCX010000074.1, forward strand.
TGTTGTGGAAATACCTCCACCACTACACCATTAGGTGGTGGTACAGGTCCATGCCACCTCTCAAGTTTTTCACCCTTAGCGGGTTGTTGTACCTTACTCTTTGACTTCTCCTCAGCAATGGTCTCGTTAAAGACATCTCTATCGCCCATCGGATACTCGATATATGCAATATCCGACACCGGCAATGTATATACAGGCAACTCCGTACCGTGGCGTACAAATTGGACCTTTTTCTTTGTGATTTTCAAAATTTTGACACGAATTTTGTCGCCATTGCGTTTAACCAACATATCCTGAGCCAATGCAGAAGTCGAACACAACAAAGCTACTACCAATACCAAAAAAGTCTTCATATTATTATCTATTTACATGAATTGTAACGCAAATATAAGAAAAATTTGTATATTTGCGTGCGTAATTATGGGTTCGAATACTCTTAATTCTCAATTTTTAATTCTTAATTCTTAATTTGCGAAGCATTATGGGATTATTTGATATATTCAAGAAGAAAAAAAACGAGGAGGTTGCCGAGGTTGCACCCGAGGTGGCGCAGCAGACCGAGCAGACCGAACAAGAGGAGTTGAATACGGGATTGGAAAAGACCAAAGAGGGATTTTTCTCGAAGTTGCATCGTGCCGTTGCCGGTCGCTCGACCGTTGATGCCGACCTGCTCGATGACTTGGAGGAGGCGCTTATAACCTCCGATGTGGGCGTGGATACTACGGTGAAGATTATCCGCAAAATCGAGGAGCGTGTAGCTCGCGACAAGTATGTAAATACAGATGAGTTGTACAATATCCTCTACGATGAAATCGCTTCGTTGATGGAGGCTGCCGAGGGCAAAGCCGACACTTTTGGACTCGATGTCAAGGAGGGTACACCCTATGTGGTGATGGTTGTCGGCGTAAATGGCGCAGGCAAGACCACCACAATCGGAAAGCTCGCAGCGCAACTCACCCGTGCCGGCAAGAAGGTCTATATCGGTGCGGCGGATACCTTCCGTGCTGCGGCTATCGACCAGCTCGGCGTATGGGCGGAGCGTGCAGGGGCTACGATGATTCGTCAGGATATGGGCTCGGACCCTGCATCGGTGGCGTTCGATACTTTGCGTTCGGCAGTGGCAAACAGTGCCGATGTGGTGCTGATTGACACAGCAGGTCGTCTGCACAATAAGATTGGTTTGATGAACGAATTGACCAAGATTAGAAATGTTATGGCGAAGGTTATCCCTGACGCTCCGCACGAAGTGATGCTTGTGCTTGACGGCTCAACAGGACAAAACGCCTTCGAGCAGGCGCGCCAATTTACTCAGGCTACACAGGTTACATCGTTGGCAATCACAAAGTTAGACGGAACGGCAAAGGGTGGTGTCGTGATTGGTATCAGCGATGCATTCAAGGTGCCGGTGCGCTATATCGGCATTGGCGAGGGTATCGACCAGCTCCGCATCTTCGACCGTCATCAGTTTGTTAAGGCGTTGTTTGGCAGAAAATAGTCCACAATGAAGATTGTAAATATCATAACGCTCGGTTGCGCCAAAAATCGTGTCGATTCGGAGCATATCGCTGCGCAACTCACGGAGGCGGGCTACGAGATTCGTTTCGATAGCGACCGCACAGATGCAAAGGTCGTGGTGGTGAATACCTGCGGTTTTATTGGCGATGCGAAGGAGGAGAGTATCGACACTATTCTCAACTGTGTTGAGGCGAAGCGCGCTGGACTTATCGAAAAGTTGTTCGTTATCGGCTGTTTGTCGGAGCGATATGCCGACGAGTTGCGTGAGGAGATTCCCGAAGTAGATGAATACTTCGGTGCAAGAACTTTCGATGGCGTAGTTCGCGCCTTGACGGGCGACTATCACACCGAGGTCGAAACACAGCGCGAACTCTCCACGCCAAAACACTACGCCTACCTTAAAATTGGCGAGGGGTGCAATTGGCGTTGTGGCTACTGCGCCATTCCGCTAATTCGTGGCAAGCATCGCTCGGTACCTATGGAGCAGGTGTTGGAGGAGGCTCAAAATCTTGTAGCAAAGGGAGTTAAGGAGATTATGGTGGTGGCGCAAGATACCACCTACTACGGAATGGATTTGTACGGCAAGCGATGCTTGGCGGAGTTGCTCGAAAAGTTGTGCAAGGTGGAGGGCATCGAGTGGATTCGCCTCCACTACGCCTATCCGACCGACTTTCCGCAAGATGTTATCGAGGTTATGGCGCGCGAGCCGAAGATTTGTAAATATTTGGATATTCCGTTGCAACACCTCGCGGATAATCAATTGGAGTTGATGCACCGCCGCCACACAAAGGCAGAGGCTCTCGAACTGATTGAGCGACTGCGAACGGCAATTCCCGATATCGCCATTCGCACCACGATGTTGGTGGGCTATCCTAACGAGAGTGCCGAGGACTATGAGGAGTTGTGCGAGGAGGTCAAGCGACTCCGTTTCGACCGCCTTGGCGTTTTCCCATACTCGGAGGAGGAGGGAACTTTCTCGGCTACGAAGTTAAAAGACAATGTTCCACAGCGCGTAAAAGATTATCGCGCCGAGCATCTTATGGCTATTCAGGCGGAGATTTCGCATGCGAAGAACGAGGAGCGCGTGGGAAATGTTGAGCGAGTAATTATTGATGGCAAGTCGGGCGAATACTATATTGGTCGCTCGCAGTACGACTCGCCTGAGGTTGATGAGGAGATTCTGATTTCGAGCTACAAACGCTTGATGAAGGGCAAATTCTACGATGTAAAGATTACCGATGCAGACGACTTCGATCTGTATGCGGAGGTTACAAAATAAGACAAAACAATGACAAAATTTCATCTTAAAGAGGTCGTAACTCCTCGCGAGGCGAAGGAGTGGTTGCACCTCGACCGAAAAATATATAAGGATTGCCCCTATTGGGTTTGTCCGCTTGATGACGATATCGAAAAGGTCTTTAATCCCGAGCTCAACCATCTCTTCGAAAGTGGCGAGGCAGTGCGTTGGATAGCCCTCGATGAAACGGGCGAGGCGGTAGGTCGTATCGCTGCATTCTACAACCGTGAGCAGGCGAAAGTCACCGAGAATATGGGTTGCTGTGGTTTCTTTGAGTCGATTGACAATCAAGAGGTTGCAAACCTACTCTTCGATGCTGCCCGCGAGTGGCTTTCCGACAGAGGTTTGGAGGGTATGGACGGACCTGTAAACTTTGGTTCGCGCGATTCGTGGTGGGGCTTATTGGTTGAGGGCTTCGAGTATGAACCACTCTACGGCAACCCTTATCACTTGCCATACTACAAGGCTCTGTTCGAGAACTACGGCTTTCAGAACTACTTTAACCAAAATTCATATATCTGGCGTGCCGCCGACTACGAATTGAGCGAAATTGCTCTCGAAAAGGCGCATCGCGTACTCGCCAATCCCGAGTACAAAATCAAGGATATTACGGGTGCTAACCTCGAAGTGGCAGCCGAGAATCTGCGCACCATATACAACAAGGCGTGGTCGCTATTTACGGGCGTAAAGCAGATGACCGAGGAGGAGGCGCAGAAGCTGATGCGCACGCTCCGCCCTATTATAGACCCCAATTTGATATACTTTGCCTACCACAATGACGAGCCGATAGGATTCTTCGTTATGGTACCCGACCTCAATCGTGTAATTGGCAAGTTCAACGGCAAGTTCGGCTTAGTGGAGAAGTTGCGCCTGATGTGGGATTTGAAGGTGCGCAAGTCGTGCGACCGAGTCTTTGGACTTATCTTTGGCGTAACACCCGAATTTCAGGGTAAGGGTATCGAGAGTGCAATTATGACGCACATCTTCGAGAACTATATTCGAGCAGGGCATTGCCCTTACAAGACATTCGAGTTGGCATGGATTGGCGACTTCAACCCTGTGATGAACAGAATGATAGAGCGTTATGTCTGCGCGACAAAGCACAAGATGCACACAACCTATCGCTTCCTCTTCGACCGCACGCGCGAGTTCCACCGCTGCCCACGATTGGGATTAAAGAGATAAAAAACACTTCTCCTTTTAATTTTTAATTCTTAAATTTGTAAGCAGAAAGAACTTAAAACTACATAACAACTATGAAAACAACCGTATTCACTAAGTATCACATTGCAAATGGTGCCAAGATGGCGGAGTTTGCCGGATACAATATGCCTATCGAGTTTTCGGGCATCAATGATGAACACATGACCGTACGCAACGGTGCAGGCGTCTTCGATGTGAGCCACATGGGCGAGATTTGGGTTAAGGGCGAGAATGCCACAGCCCTCTTGCAGCGCATTGGCACAAATGATGTTACAAAACTCTACGATGGCAAGGCACAGTACTCGTGTATGCCAAACGGCAAGGGTGGCATCGTTGATGACATCATCATCTACCGCTACTCGGAGCAAAAGTACCTTATCTGCGTAAATGCTGCCAATATCGACAAAGATTGGGCGCACATTTTGGATCAGGGTAAGGCTTTCGGCATGCGTGAGGGTGTGGAGTTGGAGAACGCCTCGGACCGCATCTCGCAGTTGGCAATTCAGGGACCTCTCGCAATGAAAATCGTGCAGAAGATGTGCGAGGAGGAGGTTGAGAATATGGAGTACTACACCTTCCGTCAGTTGCAGTTGGCAGGTTGCGAGGTTATACTCTCGATGACCGGCTACACAGGTTCGGGTGGTTGCGAAATCTACATGCACAACGAGGACGCCGACCATATCTGGGAGGAGTTGTGGAAGGCCGGCGAGGAGTATGGCTTAAAAAATATCGGCTTGGGCGCACGCGACACGCTCCGCTTGGAGAAGGGATTTTGCCTATATGGCGATGAGATTGACGACACAACTTCGCCAATCGAGGCTGACTTGGGTTGGATTACCAAGTTTGTTGATGGCAAAGATTTTATCGACCGCGAGTTCCTTGCCGAGCAGAAAGCTAACGGTGTAGAGCGCAAGTTGGTGGGCTTGAAGATGATTGACCGAGGAATACCACGCCACGAATATAAGGTTGCCGATACGGAGGGCAACGAGATTGGACACATCACCTCAGGTACGATGTCGCCTTGTTTGAAGGTGGGTATCGGTATGGCGTATGTAAAGAGCGAGTTTGCGAAGGTCGGCACGGTGGTATGCGTGGTTATTCGTGACCGCCTCTTGAAAGCCGAGGTCGTGAAGTTGCCGTTTGTGTAGATATAAGACAAAGAAGACGAAGAGAGGTATGTCAAACACTCAGATACCCAAAATAATTCATTACTGCTGGTTTGGTGGCAATCCGTTGCCACCAACGGCCATCAAATGTATTGAGTCGTGGAAGAAATTTCTTCCCGACTACGAGATTAAAGAGTGGAACGAGAAGAACTTCGACATAAAAATGACACCTTTTGTCGAGGAGGCCTACTATATGCGGAAGTTCGCCTTTGTAAGCGATTTTGCTCGTTTTTGGGTACTCTACAACTACGGAGGTATCTACTTCGATGTCGATGTCGAGGTGTTGAAGCCCATGGACGACATCTTGGCTCGCGGACCTTACATGGGATTAGAGAAGATGGAGGGTTCGAAGAAGGGGCGTTCGGTGGCAGTTGCTGCGGGATTGGGTATGGCATCGTATCCGAAGTTACCTTTCTTCGGAGAGATTGTAAGATACTATCAAAAACACCACTTCATATCGTGGAGAGGTAAATTTTCGAGTACGGTTGTTGTGCTTGCGACAAAATTGTTGCAAAAGCATCAAAACATCGACTTGGATAATATAACACTGTGTGAAGGCGTTTATATCTATCCGGACGAATACTTTGACCCGATGAATTTTTACACACGAGAGGTTACTATAACCGAGAATACACGAAGCATTCACCTGTACGCGGCATCGTGGATAGATCCTGCCCCAACAAGTTTTTGGCAGAAGCACTATACTCGCCTCAAGAATTTGGCCATCAGAGGCAAATTAACCCTTAAAAGAGTTTTCAGGCGATAAAGTTATGGCGACACAACCACTAATTTCGGTAATCGTACCAATCTATAATGCAGAGGGGTATCTCGAGCGTTGTATGAAGAGTTTGCTTTCGCAAACCCTCTCCGACATCGAGATAATCTTGGTCGATGATGGCAGTACGGATAATTCGGGTGTAATGTGCGAACGTTACGCCCAACAAGATGATCGCATCAGCGTCTTCCATCAACCGAATAGCGGTGTAGCAGCAACAAGACAGCGCGGTGTTGACATGGCACAAGGCTTATACTCCATACATGTCGATCCTGACGATTGGGTTGAGCCAACCATGCTGGAGGAGCTCTACTCCAAAGCAATGGAGAGTGATGCCGACATGGTTATATGCAACTTTGTAGCCGTCTATCCGAAGAAGAACAAGCTCTCCATTCAGAAGATTGGAGATGACCTGTCGCCGAAGGCATGCTTGAATAAGTTATTGCAGAACAAAATACATGGCAGTCTGTGTACCAAGTTGATACGCACAGCGTTATATCGCAAATTCGATATCAGATTTATAGCGGGTTTGAACTATTGTGAGGACTATATCGTATGTGCAAAGATGTTTATGCAGGATATAAAGATTGCATATCACGACAAGGCACTCTACTACTACGACCAGATCGTAAATAACCATAGTATTACACGCAAATATACTCTCGATACATTGCGCCAACGAATGAGATTTGTGAAGGAGCTTCAGAAGGTATTGGAGGGTGTGGAGTGTGTCGGCATCTCGGACACCATCACAAATGTAGCCTTAGAGTGCTATAAGCACAGGATATTGTCATCTGTTGAGTTCGCCGATACATTTGAGGCATATCGAGATGACTTTATGCGCTCCAACTACAAATACAAATATAGGATAGTACTGCGCATGGCCGCATCGGGCTATCAAGCAATAGCAAGAATGATATCATAACCCACTTATATAAAAATATAAAAATGGCAAATATAGCATTCCTACTTCACAAATTCCCAAACGGTGGAATCGAACGCGTTACCATAAACTTAATAAAGCCCTTGGTCGAAAAGTATGGCCATAGAATATTTATATACCTGTATGAGCTAAACGAGCAAAATCTGGCAGAGGCGCTCCCTGTAACATATATTCAACTGCCATACGAAACATGGGAGAAGGAGAATAAAGGTTTTTTGGAGCAAAGCGTGGTAGAGAATAAAATCGACGTTCTCATTTCAACCCAAGTTGCATCTGATATTGTATACAATCTGAAGAAGAAATCGCTTTGTAAATTGGCATTTGTTTTTCACGGACACCCATTCTACGAGGTAAAAGAGATTTTCTGGTATATTCACAACAAACCTGTCAAACACAAAAGAGCTATCAAGACCGCGTTCAGGTTGTTCAAGAAGCATGTGCTTACAATTCCGAAATTCCACTTAGGCGTATACCGCCGCAGAATTGTTAAACAATACAAAGATATCTACAAAAATACCGATGCCTTCGGCACTCTATTCGACGAGTATTCGCAGTTAATCGCTCGTGCAATAGGCGTTAAAGATGTGGCTAACTCCAAATTACACACCCTCCGCAACCCGATAAATAAGGCTTTGGATATTCCGATAGACGGACCTCGCGAAAAGAGAGTTATCTATATCGGCAGATTGAGTCGTCGCGACAAGAGAGTTGATCGTCTTTTGATGGTGTGGAATATTGTACACAAGACACACCCTGATTGGCACCTTTCGATAGTTGGAGATGGTGAGGATAGAGAGAACTTGGAGAAAATAGTTGCCGACTTAAAACTTCCTCGCGTAGAGTTTTGTGGCTTTACATCGAGCCCGGAGAAGTTTTATGCCAACTCGGAGATTTTGTGTCTTACCTCAGAATTTGAGGGTTGCCCAATGGTGCTTCTCGAGGCTCAATCCTATGGTTGTGCCACAATGGCATTCGATTGCAGTTATGGCGTTCGCGATATTCTATCTCCAAATTGGGAAAATGGTGTGTATGTTCCGAATGGCGAGATTGAGGCGTATGCCGAGGCGATGTCCCGCATGATGGACGACGACGAGCTACGCCAAAAGATTCAACGCAATGGCCTAGAAAATGTAAAGCGATTTTCGGCAGAAGAGAGTGCGCGACAATATGATGCCCTCATACAAAAATTATGTTCTGAGTAGAAGGTGTAACTTATTTGTATATCATAAGCGTATCATTTATGGCAAACATCTCTTTTTTGCTTAATCAATTTCCATCGGGTGGTGTTGAGCGAGTCACGATAAACCTTATTCCTCATCTCGTGGAGCGAGGACATCGCATTTTCATATTTGTTCATCGGCTCTATAAGCAACATTTAACCGAGGAGCTCCCTGTTACATACATACCGATACCACACGAGCCGTGGAGAGAAGAGAATGGCGAGGAGATTGAGAAGGCTGTAAAAGAGTATAAAATCGATCTATTTTTTGCTCCGATTGTATCTCCTGAGTACATCTTTAGACTAAAAAAATCAAATTTGTGTAAAGTATGTTATGTGTCGCACGGCGCACCATTCTACGAACTTAAAGAGAGTGCATACGCCTGTCATCAACAAAGGCAACATATACGAAAGCGACTCAAACGCTTCAAGCAGTTTGTAGTTGATAGACTGCATTTAAAATATGGTCTATATAGAAAAGAGCTTGAAGCAAGATACAAAAGACGACACGACGAATTAGATGCGTATGGAGTCTTGTACGAAAAATATGGAGAGATTATTGCCGAGAGAATAGGAGTTGACTATACCAATTCCAAGTTTTTTGCTCTGCCAAATCCGTTTCCACAAATTGAGAATATCGAATTACTAAGCCAGCGCAAAAAACGCATTCTCTATGTCGGACGACTATCCTACGTAGACAAACGAGTAAATAGGCTACTCAGGGTATGGGAAGTGGTTTATAAGAGGTTTCCAGAGTGGGAACTTACCATTATAGGCGATGGTCCCGAGAAGGAGAGTCTTCAAAACTATGTAGAGAAGAATAATCTACCTCGAGTTGAATTCATACCTTTTACGCCTACGCCTGAGTTATACTATAAAACCTCTGAGATCCTCTGTTTAACCTCCGACTTTGAGGGATTTGGCATGGTGCTACTCGAAGCACAACAATTCGGTTGTGCCACAATGGCATTCGATTGCAGTTATGGCGTTCGCGATATTCTATCTCCAAATTGGGAAAATGGTGTGTATGTTCCGAATGGCGAGATTAACACATACGCACGAGCACTATCTCGCTTGATGGGAGATGAGACACTACGCCATAAAATTCAGCTGAACGGAATTGAAAATGTCAAGCGTTTTTCAATAAAGAGAAGCGTAGAGCAATATGATACTCTGATACGAAAATTATGTTCTAAATAAATATACTATTATGACTACAATACCCAAAGTAATTCACTATTGCTGGTTTGGTCGCAACCCACTCCCCCCATTAGCCGAGAAGTGCATAGCATCGTGGCGAAAATATCTCCCCGACTACGAGATTAAGGAGTGGAATGAGGATAATTTTGATGTGAATATTGTAACCTATACATCAGAGGCTTACCATGCAAAGAAGTACGCATTTGTAAGCGACTATGCTCGTTTTTGGATACTTTATCACCATGGTGGTATCTATTTTGATGTTGATGTTGAGGTCATCAAGCCAATAGACGACATCTTGGAGCGTGGTCCTTTTGCAGGATTGGAGGATGTTGGAACTCCATTGTGTGGAAAGGTTGCAGGCGTAGCAGCAGGTTTAGGAATGGCATCATATCCGAGATTGCCACTTTTCGGTAAAGTTTTAGAGTACTACAACTCGGAACACTTCATCACTCGAAAGGGCAAGTTTAATGAGATGACTGTCGTCTATATTCTCACCTCTCTGTTATCGGAAAGAACAAATGTAGATGTAGACAACATCTCGATGTCTGATGGCTTATATATCTATCCGCGAGACTATTTCGACCCAATGGTGTTCCAAACCAAGGAGATTGTATTGACAGAGAACACGCGTTGCATACACCACTATGCCGGTTCGTGGGTAGATCGCAAGCGTCAGAGAGGTATAAAGATGCATTGGAAACGATTGAAGAATCGTTTGTTGAGGTTTAGATTAAAATTGCAACGTAAACGTGCTCAATAGCGTGTATGAATAGCACCCCAACCATATCTATTATTGTTCCGGTATTTAATGCAGAGTCGTACCTATCTCGATGCATTGACAGTTTGTTAGCCCAAACTTTCAAGGAGTTCGAAATCGTCATGGTCAATGATGGTAGCACCGACTCTTCGGGCGATATTTGCGATAATTATGCCCAACAAGACGACCGCATTCGTGTTGTTCATCAGCCTAATCAAGGTGTGGCAGCCGCCAGACAGCGTGGCGTAGATATGGCGCAGGGAGTCTTCTCTATACACGTTGATCCAGATGATTGGGTAGAGCCTACCATGTTGGAAGAGTTATATGGCAAAGCAATAGAGCAAAATGCCGATATGACTATATGCGATTTTATGGTTGACACCTCCGACAAAAGTAGTTATCTATCCCAAGATATCAACAATTGCGATGCTATCAATTGCCTCAACCGCTTGATGTACGGAAAGATTCACGGCAGCCTATGCAACAAACTTATTCGCACCGAGTTATACAGAGAGTTTAACATTCGTTTTTTCGAGGGCATTAACTACTGTGAGGACTTTTTGATATGCGCACAACTATTTCTATGCGGGATAGATGTTGCCTACCTGCCAAAGGCCTTCTACCACTATGATCAAGTATGCAACGAGAATAGCATAACTCGCAAATATACCAAACAGACATTGAACATGCGTCTTCAAATTTTTGAGATTCTCAAAGGGCTATTAAAAGAGCGAAGATGTATGTTACCTCAACCGAAGAGTCTTTTATCTCGTCTTTTCAGGTTATATCCGAAAGAGACTCGCGCGTCATTGTCGCAAGTAGTAATAGGAATTGCCGTTGAGTGTCAATACCATCGGATTCTAACACCGAGGGAATTTGCTAAAACATTTGGTCGTTACCGCAAAGATTTTATGCAATCGGACCACGCATTAAAATTTCGCATGTCATTGATAAAGATGGCCTCTTTCGGTTGTTTTAGGTCGAATAAAGTTGAATAGTAGTTCTTGTATATAATTATTTTGCATTCTGCTTTTTGCATTTTGATTTTTATTTGTATCTTTGCAGTCGCAAAAAGGTTTTGGACCCATAGCTCAGTTGGTTAGAGCAGCGGACTCATAATCCGAAGGTCGTGGGATCATGCCCCTCTGGGTCCACCAAAGAGAAGTCGCAGTCAAAAAGGCTGCGACTTTTTTTAGTTATCTGAACTCCTAACCTTGTCAAGGCGCAACCTTTCTGGGGGTTATAGGGGCGGGCGTTCCGCCCTTTATGGGGGCGCTCCCGTTGGTCGCTCTATGGGGTGCGCTCTCAACTCTCAGCTCTCAGCTCTCAGTTCTCAACTCTCAACTCTCAGCTCTCAGTTCTCAGCTGAACTCCTAACCTTGTCAAGGCGCAACAAAATTAACGGATAGTAAGGGCTAGTAAAGGCTAGTAAGGGGAGCGCATTAGGTTTTTAACTACTCACTACTCGTTACTCACTACTCACTAATACTTAAAGGCGCTGCCACCCACGAACTCTCGCAAAACCGAAGTCGGAGGAATCTCGTCTGTGCCGATAGTGTGGAAGTTGTCGAGGAATTTAAGCAAGCCCTGCGCTGTGGCGTACTCGGGGCGGGTATTAGGAATGGCTCGCAATAACGGCTCGGCAAGGGGTTTCAGCACCGCAATCTCATAGAAAAGCGACGAGTTGAACATCACATCGGCCTCCTCCTGATATGGAAAGATATTTCTCTCCTCGCCACGGCGCACACTCGGCCAGCGGGCAATCGTATCGGCGGCACTTGTACCTCGTGTGGCATTGTCGCGTATCATTCGGCGCAACAAACGATTGTCGGTGGTATGTATGCGTGAGGTGTTATCCATCGCCACCGAGGTAAAGCACGATGCATAGATACAGAACTTTGCTGTGTCGGGGATACTCGGTGTAAGGCGTGGGTTGAGCGAGTGAATGCCCTCCATTATAAGTATCGAACGGTCATCGAGTTGCAGAGGATTGTCGTGCCACTTGCGTGTACCGCTAATAAAGTCGAAACGTGGAATCTCGACACTCTCGCCTGCCATCAAACGCCCCAAATCATCGTTTAATCGCGCGAGGTCTATCGCCTCCAATGCTTCGAAATCGTAGTCGCCATTCTCATCACGCGGTGTATCCTCGCGATTTACGAAGTAGTCATCGGTCGAAACCAACACAGGGTGCAGACCAAGTACTCGCAACTGCACACCGAGTCGCTTCGAGGTGGTTGTCTTACCACTTGACGAAGGTCCCGAAATCAAAACAAGTCGCAGACCTCGCTCGCGATTTGCCTCGGCTATGGTGTCGGCAATACGCGCCAAGCGTTTTTCGTGCAGAGCCTCCGCAATCTGTATCAACTCACTCGCATCACCCTGCTCAATACGTTTGTTCAACTTTCCGACTGTCGGCACACCCATAATATCCACCCACTCGCTGTAACCATCAAAGATAGAGAACATCTTTTGTAAATTTGGCGCAGGGGCAATAGTGTCGGGCGCAGTGCGAGATGGTAACGAGATGTAGAAGCCTTTAAAATATGGTTGCACCTCGAAGCGGTCGATATAACCCGTAGATGGAGCAAGCGCACCGAAGAAATAACCCACCTCATCGCCCAATCGTTCAACCGAACTATAGAGTCGTTGGCGTGTCTGCAGAAGGTCTATTTTATCATCAAAACCTCGCTTTGCGAACTCTTCGACAACCTCTTCGGTAGGCAATTTCTCGCGCGTGATAGGTAAATCGGCATCAACAATTGAAAGAGCCGTAGTATAGAGTGCCTGACACTCCTTTGTCGAAAACTCGGTTTTGCCCTCCACCTCGCAGTAGATGCTATCGCCTATGGCATGGCGTGCATGGAACCTCTGCTGAGGATACAATTTCGACACAACAGCCTGCATAATGAATATCATTGAGCGTTGATAGACACGAAAGCCTGCGAGGTGTGTAATGTCGAAGAACTCCACCTTGGCAGGGGTGTAAATCTTGTAGTTCAGCTCCTTGATTTTGTTATTTACAAAGGCTGCAAGGAGGGGGCGTTTGCCCTTCAAGCCGAGCTGTTCGGCAAGTTCCACCAACGATGTACCCATCTCAACATCAGTAGTCGAGTTGTCATTCACGCACTTAATTTTCACAAAATTAGCCATAATAAAAGCAATTATTCTCTATCAAAGATAACGAAAATATTTGAAATTTATTTAGTTTTCAGTTTTTTCATTATCTTTGTAGTAATTGTGAAACTTAAAACTTATTACTATATGTTCGACCAATTTGTAAATCGTCATATCGGGTGTAGTAACCCCGATACTCTCAAAGCGATGCTCGACACTATCGGTGTCGGCTCGGTAGATGAACTTATCTCGCAGGTTATCCCTTCGGATATTCGACTCAATACTCCTCTTGCTCTATCCAAGCCTTTGAGCGAGTACGAATTTGCGGCCCATATTCAGGAGTTGGCAGCGCGTAATCAGCAGTTCCGTTCATTTATCGGTATGGGTTACTATCCTAATGCCGTATCGGCAGCCATTATGCGCAATGTATTCGAGAATCCTGCGTGGTACACCTCCTACACCCCTTATCAAGCGGAGATTTCGCAAGGTCGCTTGGAGGCTCTCCTCAATTATCAGACCGCAATTATCTCGCTTACGGGAATGGAGATTGCCAACTGCTCGTTGCTCGATGAGGGAACGGCAGCTGCCGAGGCTATGGCGATGATGTTCGCATTGCGCTCGCGCGAGGCGGTAAAAGAGGGGCGCAATCTCCTCTTTGTAGATGAGAATATTTTTCCGCAGACGCTCGATGTACTGCTCACCCGTAGTGAGCCGTTCGGCATTGAGTTGATAGTGGATAACTACGCCGACTACACCTTCACGGGCAAGGAGTTCGGAGCAATTGTGCAGTATCCTGCCGCAAATGGTGAGGTGCGCGACTACTCCGACTTTGTCGCTGCGGCTCACGCCGTAGGTGCGCTTGTAACTGCAGATGCAGATTTGCTCTCGTTGACACTTCTCACACCACCGGCAGAGTGGGGCGCAGATATCGCCGTAGGCACTACCCAGCGTCTGGGTTGCCCGATGGGATTTGGCGGTCCTTCGGCAGGATATATGGCAACCAAAGAGGCGTTCAAACGCAATATGCCGGGAAGAATTATTGGGGTTTCGGTGGACAGACTTGGTCGCAGAGCATTGCGTATGGCATTGCAGATGCGTGAGCAACATATCAAGCGCGAGCGTGCAACCTCAAATATCTGCACCTCGGTAGCACTTATGGCTTCGATTGTCGGTTTCCACTGCGTATATAATGGAGCAGAGGGCTTGCGCCGTGCTGCTCTCACCGCACATCTTTCGGCTTTGACCGCAGCGAAGGGCATAGAGGCCTTGGGCTATAAATTGACAAATACAAACTTCTTCGACACGCTCGATATCGAGGCGGAGGCTTCTGTCGTTGAGTCGGTAGCGGAGGAACACCACATAAATTTCTACTACCCTTCGGAGTTCCGCGTGCGCCTTTCGTTTGACGATGTCACCACTCCTGCCGAGGTTGAGGAGGTTATCGCAATTTTTGCCGAGGCTAAGGGCAAGAAGATGAAGAAGGTTGCCCACGCAACCGAGCCACAGCACTTTATGGCTCGTAAGTCGGCATATTTGACCGAGCCTGTATTCAACCGTTATCGTTCGGAGAGCGAGTTGATGCGCTATATCAAGCAGTTGGAGTTGCGAGATATCTCGTTGGCAAACTCGATGATTTCGCTCGGCTCTTGCACAATGAAGTTGAATGCTGCCGCTTTGATGCAGCCACTATCCTTGTCGGGCTTCCAGAATATCCACCCATTCGCCCCTGCCGACCAGCGCGAGGGCTATACTGCACTTATTGAGGAGTTGGAGAGCGACTTGGCAACCATTACGGGCTTTGCAGCCTGCTCCGTTCAGCCAAATTCGGGTGCTGCGGGCGAATATTCGGGGTTGATGGTTATTCGTGCTTACCACCAGAGCCGCAATCAGGGCTATCGAAATATTGTCTTGATTCCAGCTTCGGCACACGGCACAAACCCCGCTTCGGCAGCAATGGCAGGTATGAAGATTGTAACCGTAGCGTGCGATGCGCATGGAAATATCGATGTCGATGACTTGAAAGCAAAAGCGGAGCAGTACTCTTCGGAGTTGTGCGCCTTGATGGTAACATATCCATCGACACACGGCGTATTCGAGAGCCGTATTCGTGAGATTGTAGATACTATTCACGATGCAGGTGGCGAGGTATATATGGACGGTGCAAATATGAATGCGCAGGTTGGTTTGACAAATCCGGGCTTTATCGGAGCCGATGTCTGCCACCTCAACCTTCATAAAACCTTCGCAATGCCTCACGGTGGCGGTGGTCCGGGTGTAGGCCCTATCTGTGTGGCTTCGCACCTTGCACCATTCCTCCCTTCGCACTCAGTAGTGCCTACGGGAGGAGATGAGGGTATCACCGCTGTTTCGTCATCGCCTTGGGGCTCGGCACTCTTGTTGCCTATAACCTACGGCTATATCAAGATGCTCGGCGCTGACGGTTTGCGCAAGGCTACCGAGATGGCTATCGTAAATGCCAACTATATGGCTTCTGCAATTAAAGAGGAGTTCCGCACCTACTACTCGGGCGAGACAGGTCGCGTAGGACACGAGATGATTCTCGACTTGACACACTTCAAGCGCGACTACGGCGTAGATTGTGGCGATGTAGCACACCGTCTTATGGACTACGGCTTCCATGCACCGACTTTGTCGTTCCCTGTTCACGAAACGCTGATGGTAGAACCTACCGAATCGGAGCCAAAAGAGGAGATGGACCGCTTTATTGAGGCTTTGGTGCAGATTAAGCGCGAGGCGGAGGCTATCGGTGGCGAGGCTGACAATGTTGTCGCCAACGCTCCACATATTGCCGAGGAGATTGCGGGCGAGTGGTCACACCCATACTCGCGTCAGGAGGCAGCCTTCCCGTTGGAGTGGGTGGCTCGTTCGAAGTTCTTCCCGTATGTCACTAAGATCGACAACGGCTACGGCGACCGAAACCTTGTTTGCAAGAACGAGGAGTAACGGCAAAATAGGAGAGAAGAGGGTGCTCAACAACAAGAGCACCCTCTTCTATAATTTTATCACTCAACGCATTGTACAAATTATAGATGCAGCCACAGATAGAGGAGGAAAACGGAAGTCCTCTTGCCTATACATCTCCACTCTTTCGACACCCTTTCCCGGAGTTTCTATATCAAATTCAAGAGAGTATTTCCCATTATTATCACGCTGAAGAATACCGTGCAACTTGCACTCTTTTAGTATTAGCGGGCTTATTTCTCCATTGGAATTGAGCAAATGGTAGTATTTATATGATGTACCCATGTGGGATCTGGCATAAAATAGGATATATTCGGATTTATATAACTCCTCAAATAGGATTTTCGTATCTCTTGCGCCATTTTCATATACAGCATGGAACATAGTAGTACGGATTTTATGCCCTCTACTCCCGAAAGGGCTTTTAATTAAACAAAGAAAGTGTGGAGTCAATTCGTCTATCTAGAAATAGGCATTTGGCGTAGCCCAACAACAAATAAACTATACCCCACACCTGTAAGGTATGGAGTTGGCATAGATTATACCATAAAACACACCTATACAAGCGATGTAAGTATTCGTTATTCTTGTTGTTTTAAAATCGCCAAATTTTATTTCTAAGAATTAGCGAAACACTTTCACTAAAATATGTCTGCAATCTCCATGGACTGCACCACAAATATAACAACTTATTGCGAAAAGTGCAAAAAATAGTAGCAAACCACTTTTAAATATCATGGTGCGAATTTATCCCCTTTTGACTCCGAAAAGGTTTTTAATTAAACAAAGAAAGTGTGGAGTCAATGCGTCTATCTGAACGAAGGTTGTGGAATAACCCGAACACAAATAAACAATACCCCACACCCGTATTGGTAGGTATAGGGCAAGGAAAGTGCCAATACACCAATACACGGTGATGAGTGCGTTGCTCTCCTTGTGTTCTAAAAACTTCCACATTTTCGTTCAAGGATAAAAGCGAATACACTTTCATCAAAATATGTCTGCAATCTCCGTGGACTGCACCACAAATATAGTAACTTATTACGAAAAGTGCAAAAAAAATGATTAGACACTAATATTCACAAATTTTCACTATCTTTGCGAAAGGAATAAGTATTACATTAAACAATTTATATAAGGTATGAAGGTAGAAAACACAAAATTTGTTGCGGTAAACTATACGCTTACCGTTGATGGACAGGTAGCAGATAAGAATCCGGAGGGACAGCCTCTCGAATTTGTTTGCGGTGCAGGTATGTTGCTCCCTAAGTTCGAGGGCGCACTCATCGGCAAGGAACCGGGCGATAAGGTTTCCTTCACTTTGGAGCCAAAAGATGGCTACGGCGAGTTGATTCAGGAGGCTATCGTGGAGTTGCCAAAGACAATCTTTATGATTGACGGCAAGGTTGTCGAGGAGATGTTGTTCGTGGGCAATATCGTGCCTATGAGCGATGCTGAGGGACACCGTATGAACGGTATTATCCGCGAGGTTAAGGAGGAGACTATCATCATGGACTTCAATCACCCAATGGCAGGCAAGACCTTGAACTTCGATGTAGAGGTTGTTGAGGTGCGCGATGTTACCCCTGAGGACCTTGCTCCAAAGGGCGGTTGCTCGTGCGGTTGCGACCACGACCACTGCGAGGGTTGCGGTGAAGACCACCACTGCGGCGAGGGCGAGTGCAATGGCGACCACGAGTGCCACTGCCACTAAACCTAGTGGAGAGTTAAAAGTTGAGAGTGGAGAGTTGTTCTTCACTCTCTTTTGTTTTATAGATTTGTCTGCAAAATAATTTTCAAAATTGGATTTTAAGGAGGGAAATACAAGGCGCGCAAGAAATCGGGTGCGCAGCATAGTAGACCTATGTGAGCAACCCGATTATCGAAGTGCAACGCAGTAGTTGCCCCTTAAAATGCAATTTATTCTATCTCCCAGTCGTAACCGTCCTTGCGGTCCTTCACTCGGATACCAATAGCGGTGAGTTTATCGCGAATCTCGTCAGAGAGCGCCCAATTCTTATCCGCCTTTGCCTGCATACGCATATCGAGCAACATCGTTACAAGTGGCGATACCATATCCTTACCCCCCGTAGCCTCTGCCTTCTCGTTCTCCAAGCCGAGAATATCGAACACCCAACGCTGCACGGTAGCCTCTGCCTTTGCCTTATCCTCAGCAGTCAAGGTCTGCTTGCCCTCCGAGAGCTGGTTGAAGAGTCGAACATAGTCGAACATCGTAGAGATTACGATTGGCGAGTTTAAATCGTCAGCCATAGCCTCGGCACAACGACTCTCAATCTCATCAACATCAAACGATGACGAAGCCGAAACAGGTGCCTTGTGCAACGCCTCGATACCCTTCATCAAGCGGTCCAAGCCCTTCTCTGCCGCCTGCAACGCCTCATTCGAGAAGTCGAGTGTAGAGCGATAGTGCGCCTGCAAGATAAAGAAACGCACGGTCATTGGCGAGTATGCCTGCTCCAAGGCAGGGTGGTCGCCATTGAACATCTGTTCGAGGGTGATAAAGTTGTTGTACGACTTACCCATCTTCTTGCCGTTGATGGTAATCATATTGTTGTGTACCCAATAGCGAGCCGAGTCGTGTCCGAGAGCAGCGGTAGATTGTGCAATCTCGCACTCGTGGTGTGGGAACATCAAGTCCATACCGCCACCGTGAATATCAAACTTCTCTCCGAGGTACTTGGTGCTCATTGCCGAACACTCCATGTGCCAACCAGGGAAACCATCGCTCCACGGCGAAGGCCAACGCATAATATGCTCTGGTGCGGCCTTCTTCCACAACGCAAAGTCGTAGGAGTGGTGCTTATCCTGCTGACCATCGAGTTGGCGGGTGTCGGTTACGATATCGTCAAGGTTACGGCCCGACAAAATGCCATATTTATGGTCGTGGTTGTACTTCTCGACATCGAAGTAGATTGAACCATTCGACTCGTAGGCGTAGCCTGCATCAATGATGCGCTTCACGAAGTCAATCTGCTCGATGATGTGTCCCGAAGCATGAGGCTCAATCGAAGGGGTTTGCACGCCCAATTTCGCCATAAAGGTCTTGTAACGCTCGGTGTAGTAGTGGGCAACCTCCATAGGCTCCAACTGCTCCAAGCGAGCCTTCTTTGCGATCTTGTCCTCGCCCTCATCGGCATCGTGTTCGAGGTGACCTACATCGGTGATGTTGCGCACATAGCGCACCTTGTAGCCCTCCGCCTTCAAGTAGCGGAACAAGAGGTCGAAGGTGATAGCAGGTCGGGTGTGTCCGAGGTGCGGGTCGCCATATACGGTTGGTCCGCAGACATACATTCCGACACGACCTTCGTTTATCGGCTCAAACGCCTCCTTGCGGCGTGAGAGTGTGTTGTAAAGAAGAAGTTTTGGTTTAGCCATATCTTTTTGTTTTGATTTTTCAATTAAATCTTAGTTTTCGGTGCGCCTTGAATGCCGAGCGAGTCCTTCTCACGCTGGGTAAGAATTAAATCCTTATCCTCGGCGCCGAGGGTGCGATAATACTCGTTTATGCCATAGACCACATCTTCACGATTGTAGTAGGCTGCGAGGTAGTAGAGGCGCGAAAGTTCATCGAGGCGGTCATACATAATATCTGCCACCAAGTCGCCCTGCACACCATCGAACTGCAAGTAGTACTCGATATAGTCGATAAGATTGTCGCCATACGCCAACAGCAACGCATCGCCCTTCTCGTTCAAACCGAGGTCATAGTAGCACTCGATGAATGGGAAGGTGTTAGCCTCCGTAAATCGGATTTGCTCTATCGGCAATACCTCCAAACCTCTATCGAGTAACTCCTCTGCTCGCTTTGCGTTGCCCTGCTTGATATACTCGCGGGCAACACGGGCAAATGCCTCCCTCGCACGAGATACCGAGAGGTTATACTGCGTAAAGTAATCGACATAGACACGCTTATCGGCGAGGTTACCGTAGCGCATTGTGTTCATCAACTTATCGTAGGCGTAGTCAGCATCTATGCGACCGATGCTCCACGAATCTTTGTACGGAGTGAGAATCGGCACAAAGCGGTATGCGTAGCCATCAAATTGCAAGTAATCGAGCAAACCGAACTTCTGCAAGACATAGACCTGCGTGAAGTATATCGAGCGTTTCCAGTCGAAATGTGTCAGCATATCCAAAATCATCAACTCCGAGCGCGAGAGCGAGGTGGCGTTGATATTGATATAGACGGTATCGACCATCAAATCTCTATCCTTCTCCGCCACAATGCCCGAAGCGATAGCTGCATCTTTATCCACCGGCAGAGCGATACGCTTGGTCGGGATATAGTCGGCAGGCTCGCCATAGCCGAGGTCCATCTTTGTACGGCGGTCATCGCTGCGCACAAACTCCATAACCTGCTTGGCATCGACCACACGGTCAATCTGCGAATTTACCGGAATCCAATCGTTCACGAAGGTATATTTGTGGCTTGGCAACGAGAACGGAATACCCTCGGCATCGTTCGCCTTACACTTCATCTCATCGACATACCACTCGCCATCGAGGTAGCTCGAATTCATTATGCGGACATCAGGGCGCACGCCATCAACCTCCTGATTAAACCACAACGGGAAGGTGTCGTTATCGCCATAATTGACAATTATCGGGCTTACACCCTCCTTCTCGACAATCGAAGAGAGGTAGTTGTAGCCCATATCACGGGCAAATGTTCGGTGCGAACGGTCGTGGTCGTCCCAATTCTCGGCGCAGAGAATACCGGGCACTGCCATTGCCAACACCGTAGCCGTAGCAGCTGCTGCTTTGTGGTGTTTCTTCAACGCCTTTGTCAAGAGGTCATAGAGAGCCAAAACTCCCAAGCCTATCCACATCGAGAAGGCGTAGAATGAGCCGGCATAAACATAGTCGCGCTCACGCACCTCACCCGGCGAGGAGTTGAAATATACGACCAATGCAATACCCATCATCACAAACAACCACATCACAACGGTAAAGTTGCGAGGGTCACGGTTGAGCTGATATATCAGACCTATAATACCCAACAAGAACGGCAACAGATAGTAGGTATTTCTCGCCTTGTTGTTCTCCATTTCGCGCGGAAGGTTGGTCTGCGGACCGAGATATGCCGAGTCTATCGCCTTGATACCCGTAAGCCAATTTCCGTTGGTAATCGTTACCGCTTCCGCCTGAATATCGTCTTGGCGACCAACGAAGTTCCAGAGGAAGTAACGCCAATACATATAGTTGAGCTGGTAGGAGAAGAAGAAATTTAGATTCTCCAAGAATGTAGGCTCAACAATTGTGCGGGAGTATTCGCCATCGTGATAAGTAACTTTGCGACCAAAGTCCAACACCTCGGCACGCTGAGGCTTGCCCTTTTCGTCATAGATAATTTCGCCATTCTCGTCACGCACAAAGTCCATCTTTGTACGATATGCAGCCCAAGGCTTATAATCTCGCTCCTTCTTCATATAGTTCCACATGCGAGGGAAGAGGTGCATAAACTTGTCGGGATAGACATAGTCATCAACCGTAGTGCGCTTCTCGTACTGCTTCTTCTCCGAGTTGTAGTGGTAGAACTCCTTTTCGGTATAGCTCTCCACAGGTGCAGCATACGATGCACCATAAATCAATGGGCGGTTGCCGTATTGGTCGCGGTTGAGCATTGACAACAACGCCGTAGGGTTGTCGGGATTGTTCGAGTTCATTGGCGGATTTACCGCTGCACGAATCGTTACCGAGGCGTACGAAGAGAAGCCAAGCATAATCATCGTTACGCACACTGCCACCAAGTTCCAGATGCGCTGACCTTTGCGGTGGGTGATGTAGATTGCAGTGCCAAGCAGAGCAAACATCGCAAAGGCAAAGAGCACAATACCCATATTTACAGGCGCACCAAGCGTATTCACGAAGAAAACATCGACCATAGCACCGAGATATACGGTGTAAGGGATAATGATACCGTTAATGACGAGCAATATCGCACACGCCAACAATGTTACGAGGCACAACCCCTTGAATGTGATGTTCTTGTACTTGCGGAAGTAGTAGATAAACACCAACGCAGGGATAGTCAGCAGGTTCAAGATGTGAACACCTATCGACAAACCCATCAGATAGGCGATAAGTATAATCCATCGTGCCGCATGAGGCTCGTCAGCCTCCTCCTCCCAGCGCAACATCAACCATACAACGAGTGCCGTAAACATTGACGACAGTGCATAAACCTCGCCCTCGACAGCCGAGAACCAGAAGGTATCGGTAAAGGTGTAGGCCAATGCTCCAACTGCTCCTGCGCCAAGTACCACAATAGCATTTGCAGTAGTTAGTGGTTTGCCCTCACGAGTAAAGAGTCGGCGTGCAATGTGTGTAATTGTCCAAAAGAGGAACAAGATGCAGAAAGCACTTGCCAAGGCGTTCATGCCATTTACCATGTGTGGTACATAGTAGGTAGATGGCGCAAACATCGTGGCAATACGCGCCAAGAGCATAAAGAGTGGCGCACCCGGAGGGTGTCCTACCTCCAATTTGTACGAAGTGGCAACAAACTCGCCACAATCCCAGAGCGATGACGATGGCTCGATAGTGAGCAGATAGGTCAATGCAGCAACAGCAAAGACCGCCCAGCCAACAATTCGATTCCAACGCTTAAATATCTTTTGTTCCATAATTTTCATGCATATAGTAGGATATCACACCCATTATAAACGCACAAAGTTAAGAAAAGTTATTTGAATAGAGCGAAATTTTCGGGCTTTTGTACTATTCTTTTGATTCAAACACCGCAAATTACCATTTTTTATGATTTTTTGGAAAATTTCTGCAATTTACATTTTGCATTCTGATTTTTTTTGTATCTTTGCGGGCTGAATTATGTTCAACACATAACAATTTTAAGTTAAATGTTTGTAATAGTAGAGATTGCAGGTCAGCAGTTCAAGGCTGAGAAAGGTCGTAAGCTCTTTGTTCACCGTCTTGCGGGCGATGTAGATTCGTCTGTGAGCTTCGACAAGGTCCTGCTCGTAGAGAATGGCGGTCAGGTTAAGGTTGGCGCACCTGTTGTAAAAGGCGCTAGCGTAAAGTGTAAGATTCTCAAGCACCTCAAGGACGACAAGGTTTTGGTGTTTAAGAAGAAGCGTAGAACTGGTTATCAGAAGTGCAACGGTCATCGCCAGTATCTTTCGCAAATTTTGATTGAGGACATTGTTGCATAACCTAAAAAACTGTTAGAGAAGTATGGCACACAAAAAAGGTGTTGGTAGTTCAAAGAACGGCCGTGAGTCGGAGAGCAAACGACTCGGTTTGAAGCTTTTCGGTGGTCAGTTTGCTAAGGCAGGCAACATCATCGTTCGTCAGCGTGGTACTGTTCACAATGCAGGCGAGAATGTAGGTATGGGCAAGGACCACACCCTCTTCGCATTGGTTGATGGCACAGTGGTATTCACAAAGAAGCGTGACAACCGCTCTTATGTAAGCGTTAAGCCTTTGGCATAACTTAGAGCGTTAGTTAAACAATAATGGCGAGCATCGAAAGATACTCGCCATTATTATTTTCTGTATATACGCCCACCCTATCTCTCTGCAAAGTATAGCAGACAATCGCGACACAGACAGTCGCTATATTGCGCCTTTATGGTTGCTCGTTGCACCTCCGATAATCGCACATTTACGCAATGGCACTTCGCCATATCGCCATCTGCACAACACTCGAACTCCGAGCCACACCGAGGACAAATCTTTCGCATAGGTTATTGGACTTTTTGGATAATTTGTAATTTCGTAGTACGAAGATATAAAAAATTACTATCTTTGTAATGTCAAAGGTCTAAAAACCTTCGGCAAACATATTTCAAAAGAGGCGTTATGTCTTTTCTTGTGTGTGAAAAGCCTAGGAAACTTAATCACTGTGTACAAGAATTGCTTAACTGTCTTCACGCATATAGCGTGAGGCTGTTACCATATTCATACACAGAGGTATTCCTAGCACCTTCACACTTGAATTTGGCATACAGCACCACGCTCTCTTTGTTTTTAACAGCAAGTCGGTGCTGATTGCAAAAAAAACTTATTTATATGAGAAAACTATTATTATTTGCAATTTGCCTAATAAGCAATTGTCTTCTATTGTTGAATTGTAGTAGTAATTCGTCAATAGTGCTAGAACCTACCAACCCTGATTTACCTGCGCCTATTCCAACGCCCGAAATCGATGCAGACTCTGTGGTGGTATCTATCAATAGTGCTATACATATTGACACCGAACCACTTAGCACTCGAGCTTCAAATAATGATTTATATGCATTGCAAGTAATACAAAAAATTCCAACTACTAACGAAGCAGGACAAAGTTGGACTCATTGCAATAGCTATGCTTCCGGATATTTTGATGATATACGCAAAATAAACATCAAATTAGCCAAGCGATATAACTATGCTTTTACATTAGCGTATATCCCAAATGGCAAGAATTTAATGTATAAATATCCTAATGGATGCTATGGAGTTCCATGCTACAATCCTTGGGGAAAGAATGGAGGAATAAATGAAGTTGTGTATGGAGATGAATTTGGTCTTTTCGGTTTAGATATCGGAACGACACAAGCTAAAAACATTTCAGAGTGGCAACAACAATACAATATGTGGAGTCCAATCGAACGCTATCAAGGTGTAGTAATAGATTTTGATCCTAATACTGAAACCACAGTAAATATCAAATTGTACAAGATGATGATAGGTTTCAAGTTGGATATTTCCGATTTTAACTCTGGTGTGATAACTATTCATGGTATGGATATCGTTGGACACAACTATCATATATACCCAGATGGTAGCGGAAAAGGGAGTATTGATTTTGTTGTCGAGACCGAACTGATGCCCGAAGCAAGCCGTATAATAAGCTACTATGAGCAAAAAGTATATGGAGAGGATTATGATCTCAACTACTATGTAGAAAGAGCAATTGATGAAAGCACTACGCAGGTACACATTACCTATACCAACGACAAAGGTGAAGAATTAAATTTATACACAAACCTATACTTTCAATGTAATAGAAATACAAAATATAAATTAAGCTTCTCACTTGATGATGCTATACGCAATGGTGGTATCACCCCCGAAATAGTCGAAGATGGGGAGATGATAGAAGAAAATTTTCCTTTGTAATCGGAACAAATAATTTCGTCTATAACGATATTAAGGGCCTGTCTAACAAGAAAAAGTTAGGCAGGTCTTTTTGTGAGATATACAATACAAGATGGCTGCAAAATAGTTATCGGTGGCAAGTGGCTTAACTTACGGCACGAGCCTACGGCTCGCTATAACGGAAAACGGAAAACTGAAAACGGAAAACTGACGCAGCGGAGCGAGAGCAGAAGGCAAACTTGTTTGCACTATGCCGAGCCGCAAGGAAGAAAAGACTGCGAAGCAGGATTAACGGAAAACTGTTTTTATTTCAGTAGCCATCACCACAAGCAACAATAAGTCCCCCTCACAGGAGGGGGATTTAGGGGGTGGGTAACAGACTTCTCTTTATGCGGCAAGCATAAAGAGCTTAACTTGCCGAGTTTGGTTTTTTTTGCGAAGCAACATAAGCCCCCTTTACAGAAAGGGGGTTTGGGGGATAGGTAACACAAATGTTGGCGGCAAAATAATATCGGTGGCAAGTAGCTTAACTTACGGCACGAGCCTACGGCTCCATTGTGCCGTTTCGATTGGCTGCA
>JAGBCX010000075.1 GCA_017937805.1 Alistipes sp.
CCCCCATTATCCCTATTCTCCCCTGCGCCTTTCCCACTCTCGGAGTTCAGACAAGCGGAAAAACTTTCAGCGCACCCCTATTACCCCCATTATCCCTATTCTCCCCTGCGCCTTTCCCACTCTCGGAGTTCAGCAAACCCTAATCGCAAAAATTTTTCTAATATAATTAGGTATAACGATTTATTATACTTACCTTTGCGCCTTGAATGACTAATGAAAACAATTTTTACAAAAACAAATTAAATAATTAACAATCAAGATTATGAGAACAAACAACTTTATGGAGTACACCACTCCTGAGGTAGATGTCTGCTCGGTAAATGTCGAGGCAGGCTTCTTTGTATCGCAGAATCCAGAATTGACCTATGGTGAAGAGGGAGCTGCGGGAGCTATTGTAAACGGTAATTCGTATGAACTCTAAAAACTGCAATGCAATGAAGAAGATTTTTACAAAAATGATGCTTTGGGCAGTTGCAGCAACTGCTATGGTATCGTGCGCAAACGATTTGAACGATGGCGCATCGGTTAATGTTAATGGCGAGTCGAATCTCGTAAATATTACTCTCTCGGCAGAGAAGCCGGCTACTGTTCGTACCGAAATGGAGGGAACAACTCCATATTGGAGCGTAGGCGATAAGATTGGTGTTTATACTGCACAAGAGAAAGATGCAGACAACTATTATTTGACTAACGATGCAACAGAGCGTGCGCTTAAAACATCCTTTACAGGTGGTATTACACTCTCTAACACTCTCTATGTTTACTATCCATACACAACGAATGGCATCGCAGCTGCTGGTGTGAAGCACATAATTCCAACTGTTCAGGAGCCTACTGCTACATCGTTTGATGGTAAGGCTGATATTATGATTGCAAAGCCTGTAACTCTCGATGCAGAGGGTAAACAACTCTCGGATTTGGAGTTTGCTCGCTTGGGTGCAATTGTTAAGGTTGTATTGAAGGATAATACCTCTACTTTGGCTGGTCAGCACGTGTCTTCGCTTACTATGACAACTGCAAATGATATCGCAGGTCGTGTATATCTCGATGTTGTAAATCAGGTGATTGGAGAGTTGTATGACGACACTCCAAGCAAGAGTGTTACTGCGAATTACACCGAGGCTACTCAGTATGAGATTGACAATGCTAATGCAACTTACTTTATTGTTTATCCTCAGACTTTGGCTGAAAATTCGGGTATTTCATTCACGGCAACTACCGAGGAGTACACCATTACAAAGAATATTACAGAGCATGTAGAGTATGCTTTGGAGTCGGGTAAAATTACTACTTTTACTGTAAATCTCGCTGCTGAGCATATCACTAAGAACGAGACCGTTGAGTGGGTTAATAACGCATATAACCTCGTTCCTTCGACCAACTATTTGGAGGTTGGCGATAAAGTTGTTATCGTGGCAACAAATGCCGACAAGGCAATGGGCGCGTATGGAGGAGGAAACAACTGTCCTGCGGTTGCCGTTGTAAAGAACGAGAACAATACAGTTGAAATTGATAATTCTGTAAATGTGCTTACTGTTGAATCGGGTAATGTTGACGGTACATTTGCATTTAAGACCACTGGAGGTTATCTCTATGCAGCAAGTTCGAGTAGCAACCATTTGAAGGTTGAGGCAACGCTCTCTAATAACTCTTCGTGGACAGTGAACATCGCTGATGGTATAGCAACTGTTAAGGCAAAGGGTAGTAACACTCGTAACTGGATGAGATACAATAGTTCCTCTAATTTGTTCTCGTGCTATACTTCAGAACAGACCGATATTAGCATCTATAAGTTGGTTGGTGAGTATACAATCAAGGATCCAGCAATCGTAATTACTGCAAATACAACTACTATTGCATACGATGCAACATCGGGTTCGGCGCCAATCTCTACAACGTATGGCGAGGGTTGGACTCTTACAGCAACATCTAGTGAAACTTGGATTTCAAATCTTGCATACGATGCTACTAATAGCGCATTCACTTTCGATGCAGAAGCGAATGAGGGTGATGAGCGTGAAGCAACTATCACCATCACTGCTACTCGTGAGGGCTATGATGATGTAACTAAGGAGTTTACTATCAAGCAGACTGCAAAACCTGCAGAGGGCGAGACTGTAACTAAGGGAGAGGCTTGGTCTTACACATTTACAGCAAAACAGTGGTCTGCAAATGGTGCAAAGACTTTGAACGGACTCTCTTGGACTTTGGCTGGCGATGGAAACTATTGGGGCTATGACAGTACAAAGGGACAGCAATTGGGTTCAAAAAATGCTCCATATAGGACAATGTCTGTTTCAACATCAGATTATGTTGGTGGCGTTAATAAGGTTGTGGTTAACACTTCTGGCGCAAGCGGTATTAGTGCTAAGGTTTCAGTAACTATAGGCGGTAAACAGATTGGTACAGCTCAGACTATTAGTACATCTGCAACAGATTACACTTTTGAGTCAACTGAGTTGTTGACGGGAGAGATTGTGATTACTTACACAATAACAACAGCAAAAGGTCTTTATATAAAGAAACTTGCAATTAACTGAGACTCGTCCGGCGGCAGCGCCGGGGGTGAAGAGCCTGCAGCAACTGTTACTACGGCTGCCGGTATAGACCCAAGCTCGACAGAGGCAACTCTGTCGGGCTCTTTTTCAGGAGCGACAACTGCACCAACGGAGGTCGGCTTCGAGTGGGGCGAAACTGCGGCTTTGGGTAACAAGGTACAACTTGGGGCACAAGGTGCTACAAGCGGTACATTCTCAACCAAATTGAGTGGTCTGACACACAGCACCACATACTACTATCGTGCATACGCCATAGTCGCAGGAACGGAGTCTTACGCCTCGCAAACCGAAACTTTCACAGGCGAGACGTTCTCGTTCACGACCGACTTCGATGTGCAGAAGGGCGCATACCTCGGTTGTTTGGAGGTGCCGGCAGTGGCACTCTCCTCGACAACTGCAACGGTGAACTCGGGTGCGGCATACTACGGTCGCCAACACGAGTTCGACACCGAGAACTCTGCTCAGCAGGTGGTGGTGATGCAGTACAACGACTACAACTCCACATCGGGTACAGCGACAGGCGATTGGTATCGCAACTACACGATGCTCTACGACAACTCGATGTACTCGCCTCGTTGGGTGGCATATTCGCTGAGCGATTGGCACTTTCCGATGTCGAGCAGTATGACACGCCCTGACAGTTGGGAGGCCAATCCATCGTCATCGCTCACGCAGTACAGCGGAGGTTACAAGTACACTCAGAACAACACCAATTCGGAGGGTATAGGTTATGACCGTGGCCACATGTTGGCAAATATGATGCGTAACAAGTGTTCGTACAATGCGCAGAAGCAGACCTTCTTCCATACAAACCAAATCCCGCAGGTCAGCACTTTCAATCAGGGCAAGTGGGTGGCACTCGAAAACAAGGAGTTGACATGGCGCTCGGAGTGCGACACGATGTATGTTGTAACAGGTCCAATTTTTGACCAAGGTTACAAGACTACGCCCGACAAGAGTGGCACGGCAATACCTGTGGCAACACGCTGTTTCAAGGCGATGATAAAGTGCAAGTGGTCGAACGGCGAGTTGAGCGAGGTCAAGGGCATCGGCTTCTTGATGGACAATGTGGCAAATGACAACACGCAAGCATATACCGAGGCTGTAACCTCGATTGAGGAGGTGGAGAAGGCGTGCGGATTCTCACTCTTTGTAAATCTTCCGCCTGAGTTCGGCTCCGCAAAAGAGAATAGTACACCGAGCAATTTTACAACAAATTGGTAAAAAAAATCGAGCGATTATCGCTCGATTTTTTTTGTTGTGGGAACTCCGAGAGTTATCACGGCGCAGGCGAGAATAGGGATAATGGGGATAATAGGGATAATAGGAATGCGCTGAAAGGTTACTCTCGTCTTTCGTCTTTCGTCTCTCGTCTGAACTCCTACCGTTGTCATGGCGCAGGCGAGAATAGGGATAATGGGGGTAATAGGGGTAATAGGGTTGCGCTGAAAGTTTTTAACTACTATCTCCTCACTCCTCACTCCTCACTAAATTAAAAGTTTTCCGTTTTCCGCTTTCCGTTTCTCTTCTCTATTTTTTCGGCTGCAAAACGATATACGGCACAATCATCTCCTCCATCGAGATACCGCCGTGCTGGAATGTGTCACGGTAGTAGCGGATATGGCGATTGGCATCGTTGTTATAGACCAAAAAGTCGTTGTTGTAGGCGAAAATATAGCTCGATGTGAGGTTTGACGATGGCAACTGCACCTCCTCAGGCTTTGTAATCTCGAACACCTCCTTGCGGTTGTAGGCAAGGTTGCGACCTGTCTTGTAGCGGAGATTTGCCGAGGTTTCCCTATCGCCCGTAACCTTCACAGGATTATCGACACGCACGGTGCCGTGGTCGGAGGTTATAACCACCGTATGCCCACGCTCCGAGAGCATCTTCAACAGCGTAAATAGCTCCGAATGCTCGAACCACGAACGGGTAAGCGAACGGAACGAGGCGTCATCTTCGGTGAGTTGGCGGATAATCTCGGTCTCGGTGCGGGCGTGCGAGAGGATATCCAAGAAATTATAGACGATAACCGAGAAGTCGGCATCGTAGACGCGCTGAATATTGTCAATCAGCTTCCTGCCCGCCTCGGGGCGTACGAGTTTGTCGAACGACCACTTGTAACGCTTACCCGACTGCGCGATTTGGCGTGCGAGGAACTCCTCCTCGTACTGATTTTTGCCACCCTCCTCGTTGTCGTTGAGCCACTTTTGCGGCATAAGTTTGTCTATCGCCAACGGCATCAATCCCGCAAAAATCGCATTTCGGGCGTACTGCGTAGCCGTTGGGAGTATCGAGCAGTAGAAGTCATCGGTGGCGATATCGAAGTAGCCACGCAACATACTGCTGATTGTGCGCCATTGGTCGTAGCGGAAGTTATCGATAAGGAGCAACGTGGTCTTGGTGTTGCTATCCACCACGGGGAAGATGTTGTTGCGCATCAGCGTATGCGACATAACAGGCGTATCCTCGTCACGCGAGTTTATCCAACCTTTATAGTTGTTGCAGACGAAGCGACCGAAGATGCGGTTTGCCTCCGCCTTTTGGTACTGCAAAATCTCACGAATAGACTCGTCACCACCCGAGAGTTCTATGTCCCAATTTACGAGTTTGCGATATATGGCGCTCCATTGGCGGAAGGTCGAGGCGTTCTGCATCGACACCGCTATACGACCAAATTCGGCACGATAGTCGGCGGTGGTCTGCTCGGTTACGAGCTGTTGCGAGTGAACGTGCTTCTTGATGAGTGGAAGCATCTGCGATGGGTGTACCGGCTTGACGATATAGTCGGCAATCTTCGAGCCTATCGCCTTATCCATAATATCCTCCTCCTCGCTCTTAGTAACCATAATTACGGGCGTTGTCGGGCGGACATCTTTGATAAGCGGCAGGGTTTCGAGTCCCGTCATTCCGGGCATCATCTCGTCGAGGATAATCACATCGTAGGCGACCTCGGTTGCCATATCTATCGCATCGTAGCCGTTGTTGCAGGTATCGACCTCGTACCCCTTGCCCTGAAGGAGCATAATATGCGGCTTCAGCAACTCTATCTCGTCATCTACCCAAAGAATCTTTACCATAATCTACTCGTTTTTTATCGCCTTGCGAGTGGCGAACACATTTTGTATTGTGGGGTATGTCGCGCGCAGATTCTCCTCGAGTTCCTCCTTCGAACACCACTTGGCGATGGCGATATCCTCCTCTTTCTGAGGTTTTGTCGGACAACTTTTTGCCGAGAGCAGATACCACGAAGTCTGCTTCAACTCCCACTCTCCATAAACGTTGTAAGTGTGGAGAGTATTGCACAAAAATCGAACAATTTTTGCACCTTCGACACCCGTCTCCTCTGCCACCTCGCGTACGGCACACACTTCGGCACTCTCGCCCTCGTCTATATGCCCCTTTGGAAGGTCCCAATGGCGATAGCAGTAGATCATGAGTGTTTCGCCCTTCTCGTTCTCGACCAATCCGCCTGCCGCTTCGACATACTTAAATTCGCTTACGAATCGTTCTATATAAGGCTCAATCATCGAGTCTATAACGACGATTGTATTGGTTGTTTCGAAAATTTTAAGTACATTCGCCCTTGAAAGTTCTGACGAAGGCATGCGGTAGTACTCCGTTATCTCCACGGGAGAGTCGGTTAGTATCAGCACTTTATGTGCAAAATATATCTCTGTACGCATCTCTGTTTTCGTTTTGAGCAAGACAAAGGTACGAAATTTTAACTTAAAATATGGATATGAAAAAACTATTTGTTGCTATGGCATTGTTACTTTCGGGCTTTGTTGGGTGTAATACTGCCCCTGAGCCCCTCAAAATTGACAACAAATTGACCGCCGAGGAGATTGCTGCGGCACGCCTTACGCCGGAGGTTATGTGGAAGATGAGTCGTATAGGTGGGCATGCCCTTTCGCCCGATGGTGCAACACTCCTCTACACGCTCACGCGTTACAATATGGAGGAGAATCGTGGCGTTACGGTGATTGTTAGTCGTGATTTGGCAACGGGCGAAGAGAAGGAGCTGACCGACACCTCCTCGAACTCGGTGTCGCCTGTTTGGGGTGCAGATGGAAAGAGTATTTGGTTTGCTTCGAATCGCAGTGGCGAGATGCAATTGTGGCAGATGCAGGCTGACGGCTCGCAGCCTAAGCAGGTGTCGCATATCGAGGGTGGTATCGAAGGTTTCGGCATTTCGCCCGATGAAAAACATCTCTACTATACGCAATTTGTACATGCCAAGGATATCAACTCGGCAGATGTTCACAAGGATATGGCAAAGTCGAAGGCTCGCATCTATGACGATTTGATGGTGCGCCATTGGGATTATTGGGATAGCGGAAAGTATCTCCATATTTTTGTTGCCGATTTGTTGGCAAATGGCGTAGGAACAGCCACCGATATTACGGGCGAGAAGTCGGCTTGGGATACTCCGCTTGCACCATATTTCGACCATGCCGAGATAGCGTGGAGTCCTGATGGTAAGCAACTTGCCTATACTTGCAAACCTTTGACAGGTGCGGAGTATGCGGTATCTACCGACTCAGATATCTTTATCTATGACCTCGAAAGTGGCGAAACGAAGAATATCTGTAAGGGCAATAAGGCGTTCGCATTTGTGGGCTACGATAAGTATCCCGTATGGTCGCCAAGCGGCTCGAAGATTGCCTTTCGCTCGCAGGAGCGTGCAGGAAATGAGGCTGATAAGGAGCGACTTATGGTCTGCGACTTGGCTTCGGGCGAGGTGAAATATCTTACTAAAAACTTCGACTACCATGCTACAAATGTGGTGTGGTCGTCAGACGAAACAACCCTCTACTTTATCGCTCCAATCGAGGCGACACATCAGATTTGCAGTGTTAAGGCTGACGGCAAGAGCGAGGTTGATGTGTTGACAAAGGGCGACCACGATATCAACTCGTTTGAGTTGAGTGGTGGCAAGTGTGTCGGCTCGGTAATGACAATCTCGATGGCACCCGAACTCTTTGAGTTTGACCTCACGAATGGCTCGATGGCAAAACTTACGGCTGTAAACGATTTTGTCTACGATAATATCAAGATGGGCGAGGTGCAGAAGCGTTGGGTTAAGACCACCGATGGCAAAAAGATGCTTACTTGGGTTATTCTACCGCCAGATTTCGATGCAACCAAGAAATATCCAACTCTGCTCTATTGTCAGGGTGGCCCGCAGAGTGTGGTGTCGCAATTTTGGAGTTATCGTTGGAATTTTCAGTTGATGGCGGCACAAGGTTATGTTGTTGTAGCACCAAATCGCCGAGGTGTGCCATCGTTTGGTCAGGAGTGGCTCGACCAGATTTCGGGTGACTACTCGGGACAAAATATTCGTGACTACCTCTCGGCTATTGACGATGTTGCGAAGGAGAAGTGGTGTGACAAGGAGCGATTGGGTTGCGTTGGTGCATCGTATGGTGGATATTCGACATTCTACCTTGCCGGTCATCACGAAAAGCGATTTAAGGCATTTATCGCCCACTGCGGAATTTTTAACTTCGAGTCGATGTATGGCCACACCGAGGAGATGTTCTTTGTGAACAATGACTACGGCGGTGCATATTGGGAGAAAGATAATAAGACGGCGATGCGCTCCTATGCGAACTCTCCTCACAAGGCGGTAGATAAGTGGGATACTCCGATACTTATCTTCACGGGCGAGAGGGATTACCGTATCCCTTATACACAGTCGCTCGAAGCATTTACCGCTGCTCGTCTGCGCGGTATTCCTGCACGATTGGTATCGTTCGAGAACGAGGCACACCAAGTGTTCAAGCCTCAAAATTCGTTGGTTTGGAACAGGGAGTTCTTCGGTTGGCTGGAAAAACACTTAAAATAGATTGTTCTGAAAGTAAAGCGTTGGGGTTGTTCAATAAATTTGTTGAACAACCCCAACGCTTTGATTACTCTCGATGAGTTAGAAACGATATACAGCACGCACAGAGTTGCGAGTCCATTTACCATCTACGCTCGAATAGTTGCCCGTATTCTTGTTGAGGAAGATGCTACATGCTTTACGTGACGAGACCTCGCTTGATGACCAATAACCCTTGTTGCTTAACGGTACACCACCATTCTTTTTTAATGCATCGTTAACGGTGCTAAGTAGTGAGTTATCCATCACGAAGAGTTCCAACTCCTCGATAGCAGGCATATACCATTCGCCACCTTTTCGTGTCATACACCAAACAAATGCCGGATAGTGCGATGCATATTGCGACTGCATCATCGCTTGTTGCTGATTTGATGCTCCATTTGAGCGACTCGATGCCTTAATTGCCACATACGCCTCTTGCTCTGCTAATACAACCCACTCCATATTGTTGGCCGGTTCTTCTAACGAGATAATAGTACCATGCTCACCGGTGGCATCTATGCGGAAAACGATACCCTTACGCCC
Organism: Alistipes sp.; assembly: GCA_017937805.1. Taxonomy (GTDB): domain Bacteria; phylum Bacteroidota; class Bacteroidia; order Bacteroidales; family Rikenellaceae; genus Alistipes. The sequence continues at coordinate 8,969 of JAGBCX010000075.1, forward strand.
TGCCTTATCGCAGTAGAGGTCGCCAACCTTGTATATCTTGTGTGCCGCTTCTTCCGCCTTTGCTTTCTCTGCAGCCTCCCGCTTAGCCTTTTCACGTGCTAAGCGCTCCTGCTCTTGTTTTTCGCGAGCAAGGCGTTCTTGTCTCTCTCGTTCCGCCTTCTCTGCTGCTTGTCGCTCCGCTTTTTCGCGAGCTAAACGCTCGGCAGTCTGCTTAGCTATAAGTTCCTGTTCGATTCGTACCCTCTCCAAACTGTCCAACTCACGCTGAATACGTTTCCGCTCAGTTGCAGCACGCTCCCTATCCTGCAAAACTCTCTGCAACGAATCTCGCTCACGAGTTGCACGCTCCTCTGCTAACTTTGCCTTGCGAATGCGCTCCTTCTCGGCGCGTTCTGCCTCCTTGCGTTTTTGTCGCTCCGCTTCGAGTGCCTTCTCCGCTTGTGCCAATGAGTCTGCCTTCGTCTGTGCCACTGAGTCTGCCTTCGTCTGCGCCACTGCGACCGAATCTACCACTGCAACACTCGGCTCTTTCGGCTTCACCTCCTTACTGCGTTGTGAAAGCCAAAAACCTGCACCAAACAAGCCGACAACAATGAGTGTCGCCAATATCCATAAGCTGATACGCAATCCTTTTCGACGTTCTGTCACCACATTCATATTTGGTGTTGAAGTGGTTGGTTGAGCTGTAGGATTTGTATTGTTTGTCGCACTCGTCGTGCCTGCCGTGTTTAACATTCGCTTGACGGTCGCTGCTAACTCCTTACAATTGGAGTCGTTGCGTGCATCAAGCCAATGCATCTGATTGAGAATCAAACGCATCGCACCGGTTAGTGGGGCATCATCAAGGCGATATGGTACAATTGGTTTGTTCTCCGTGAAGGCGAGATTTACCTCGCCACGTACCCACTGCGAAGCGTTCGAGTGTGCAGAGAAGATTACCACAAACGCTCCACAACCTATAATTGCTTTGTCGATAATATCGCCGTAGTCTGCTCCGCCAGGGATATCGCGTGGAGCTATCCAACACGTGATACCGGCCGCCTCCAATGCACTACAAACCTCCATTGCAGCGGCTGCATCGTGCGAAGAATAGCTCAAAAATACTCTTTTGTTCATAGCTCTTGTGTGTGGTTCCTTAGGGCGAAACTGCTCCTATCCGCCCATCATTTATTCTTGTTTTATTTGGTCACGAGCCTTAGAACTCGTAGAAATAGACCTTTGCTGATTTTATCTTGCTCTCCTCGATGCCGTGCAACATCACATATCCTTTGCGGTTGATGTAGCGCATACAAACGCGGTCGCAGTGCGAGCCGTTGTTGTGTAGGGAGTAGAGTCTATTCTTGTCGAGAGCAATCTCGATTGTCCCTTCAAACTCGATCTCAATGGCACAACCTCCATCTGTCGCCTTTCGGTCGGCATCAATACGAAGTGTTTGACCTTGCGCCAATGTTTGCGGGTCGAGCGTAACAACCTTTGCCGGTTTGTTGTTTGGGTCCGGCATAAGGTTGTCGTCCGAGAGAATCATCGTAACGCCGTCACGCACAGCATACGCCTCGCGTGGAGAACGATAGATCGAAGCCTGCACTTCGTAACCAAGCGAACGGAATTTGGCAATACGCTCACGGGTTAGCGCTTCGCGATTCATTGATGAAACACCTACCTTGCCACCGAGTTGTGGCAACAACTCGAAAGCGTGGTCAGCATTGGACTCCTTTATTGCATAGAGAATCAGACACTTCGAGAATTTGCGACACTCCTTCATCCCCTCGATGTTGTTTGTGAAGCAGATCCAATTATTGCCCATAATCTTCTGCGCAAGACGATACGACTCAACATATTTGGAGTGAAGCATTGGCACTACATTGTGCTTTTTGCACTCTTTGAGAATCTCCTCCAAAGTGGGTACCTGCATACGATACTCTGGGTTTGACGAAGCCAAGACATAGTTCTCGCGCAGCTCCTTGAAGGTAATCTCTTTGACGGCCACTTTCTCGGTCAATTTCGAGTAGTCTGCAGCGTTGCGGCAGGTGCGGTTAAGCCACTTGTCGTGCATGATTACCATTTTACCATCGCTTGTAAGACGAACATCTAATTCGATACCCATATATCCGTGTTGTGCAGCACGGCCTACGGCAGGAATGGAGTTTTCGGGCACGATTTTGCTCCAACAGCCACGATGAGCAAACATTTTCGGTAGCTCTTGTGCATAAACACTCGCAATAAAAGCACAAATCAAAGTGCAAAGGGTTAGTATTTTCTTCATTGTGTTAAGGTTTAGTCGTTATCTTTCGGAAATTTTACGCCATAGACAAGGTGTTCGAGTGGGCGCAGGAAGTTGCGCTTGCCATACTTTGGCGAATAGACATAACAGTCGATAGTGAGCAGTTCGCCATCGCGCTCATCGAGGGTGGTGTAACTTACGAAAGGACCACCCATAAAATCTCGCTCTACCTCCCAGAAGCCGCGCAGCTCAATCCACTCGCGACCATTTATCTTGACCACTTTGCGTTGAGGTAAGAAGTCGACATACCCATCGTCTTCAATATTCGGAATACGCTTCACGGTGGTCATATAGGAGCCGTCAGATGGTCCGGGAATACGCTTTGCAAATTCGTTGCGAGCCTTCACAAGTGCCTCCGTTGTAATACTTGCTTTGCCTTTGAATGGGTGCGTGTAGATAAAAAATCCCTGACTTGCTACGGGGTATTCGTTCGATGCCCAGACGAAATCATCGCTCTCGGCACGGAATAGGTAGCCGTTCGAGATAGGCATCTCGATATCGAACTCCTCGCGGATAATCTTCTCCAACGCCTTTGCGCCCTGCTTCTTGGCATACTCAATGGTGCGGTTGCGCTCCGCTATTTCGAGGACCTGCAAAAGGCTCTCGCCATTCTGACGAAGATACTCGACCATTGCAGCGGTCGAAGGACCTTGGAAAGTGAGTACGATTTGAGGCGATGCCACCACATCGTATTGTGCAAGTATTGCAGCCTCTTTTATTTCGGGCGAGCAGAGAACCTTCAAAATATTGCGATAGGAAGGCAACAGGTGTTTGAAATCTCGGGCAGTAATACGTACGACATTGAACATCGGCTCAACTTGGTTAAGCATCTCAACCGGTGCTTCGAGCGTAGCGCGCAACTCCTCTCCGAGTGGTGACTCCCACTCGCGACCATCGCATACGACAAGCACCTCGTATGGTGAGCCTTGTGCTGTTTTTTTTGCTCCTGTAAGCGAACGGAAACTATCGCAACTGATGGTGGAAATAAGTGTTATTGCTGCAATGCAAATCTGTATAAAAATTCTCATATAGGTATAGATTTATGTTGTAAAGTTATGCATATTTTGTGCAATAGCAAAATTTTTGCAAGAAAATACCTATATTTGCGATGGGTTAGAACGGCAACGATTATGAAGATCTCACTACCTAAATTTATACGCAATATGTTTCCCGATTTGGTGTGGCAAATCGAGGACGAGCGAGGTGTCTATCTTACCTTTGACGATGGGCCGACACCGGGTATTACGGAGTGGATTTTGGCAACATTGAAACGATACAATGCCAAGGCAACCTTTTTTGTTTTGGGAAAGAATGTTGAGATGTACCCCGACCTCTACGAGAAGATATTGGCAGATGGTCATCGCGTAGGAAATCACACTTATTCACACCAGAAGGGGTGGTTGATGTCGCTTGAACAATACTTGGAGGACGTGGATTTAGCCTCGGATATTGTGCATAGCAACCTGTTTCGTCCACCTTATGCCCGCATCACTCCATCGCAATTACGAACTCTATCCAAGCGATACAAGATAGTTATGTGGAGCATTGTTTCGCGCGATTACAATCGCAAACTTTCGGGCGAAATGTGTCTGACGGGTGTGTTGCCACATATTAAAGCGGGCTCGATAATTCTATTCCACGATAGCGAGAAGTCCTTTGCAAATATGAGTTATGCATTGCCAAAAACTTTGGAGCATATTGAGAAACTTGGTCTTAAATGTAAAGCGATAGAGTTATAATGAAGGTAGTAGTAGCAATAACGGCAGCAAGTGGTGCAATTTATGCACGACAACTCTTGAAGATGCTTATCGAGAGTGCAGAGGTGGAGCGCATTGCTGTAATTTATAGCACAAATGCCCGTGCTGTGGTGGCTCACGAGGGCGAAACGATACCAAATTCGGATAAAATCGAGGTATTCGAGAATGGGGATATGTTCGCCTCACCTGCAAGTGGCTCGGCTCGATGGGACGCAATGGTGGTTGTTCCTTCGAGTGTCGGCACTATCGGCAGAGTTGCTTCGGGCGTGTCGCAAACACTTATCGAGAGGGCTGCCGATGTGATGTTGAAGGAGCGTAGGCGACTGATTTTTGTGGTGCGCGAAACGCCATATTCGCTGATACATCTGCGCAATATGACGACTTTGACCGAAGCGGGTGCGGTGATTTTGCCTGCAACGCCTTCGTTCTACTCGTTGCCACAGAGTATCGAGGCGGTATGCCAAACAGTTACTGAGCGCATAACGGCAATGCTCGGTTTGTCGGGCGAACGCTACGAGTGGGGCAAAAAATAGAAGTTAGGAGATAGGAGTTAGAAGTTAGGAGATAGGAGATGAAAAAGATACTACTTATACTATTGGTATTATTGTTTGCATCGTGTCGCCGAGGTGGAGATTTGACCTCTTTGCGCGAGGGCGATATCCTCTTTATCGAAACAAAGTCGTTCCAATCAAAGTTTGTGAAACTCGGTATGATGTCGATTTGGAGCCACTGCGGTATTGCTGTCAATACGCCTGAGGGTGTTCAGATTATGGAGGCTGATACCACGGTGCGCATATTGCCGATAGAGAAATTTATCGACAAGTCGGTCGGTGGAAAATATATCATCAAACGCCCCGAGCAGCAACTTACCCAACCAATCGAGCAGGAGAAGTGGCTGGGGCGATGGTACGACTTGCAATTCAGCTTCGATAATGACTATGTCTACTGTTCGGAGTTGGTGTGGTTGATATATAAGGAGCAGGGTATAGAGTTGTGCCCTCCTATCAAGATAAACGAACATTTTATGGTGCGCTTCCCCGTGATGCAGCGAGCGTTGGAGGAGCGAGGCATCTCGCCTGAACAGTATGCGGTTGCGCCGTGCGACCTGTTGAGAGCATTATAATACAAGCGAAAATAAAAGCGAATTTCTGCGTTATACTTCGGACTTTGAACTACTCACATACGCCAAGTATGCTCCGTGTTCAAAGCCTCGCAAGCCTTGAACTTCATCTTTTATTTACTCTTGTTGGTTGTGGGCTGTTCTATATTTCTCAATTTTTAATTCCGAATTTTTAATTTCTAATTATATTTCATATATTTGTAGTTAGAAACAAAAAATAGGCCTATATGAAATATAAAAGAATTCTTCTCAAACTCAGTGGCGAGTCGTTGCAGGGTGAGCAAAAGTATGGTATCTCGATGGAGCAGGCGCGTGTCTATGCACAACAGATTAAGGAGGCACAGGCGCTCGGTACAGAGATAGGTATCGTAATAGGTGGCGGCAACATTTTCCGAGGCTTGCAGGGCGCGAAAAAGGGCTTTGACCGCGTGAAGGGCGACCAGATGGGTATGTTGGCAACCATTATCAACTCGTTGGCTTTACAGGCGGTGTTGGTAGATGAGGGCGTGAAGTGTAAGGTGCTGACCTCTATCCGCATGGAGCCTATCGGCGAGTACTACTCGAAGGATAAGGCGCTCGAATATTTGCGTGAGGGCTATGTTGTGATTATCGGTGGCGGAACATCAAACCCATACTTCTCGACCGATTCGGCTTCGGCATTGCGTGGTATCGAGATTGAGGCTGACGGCTTCTTCAAGGGTACCCGTGTAGATGGCGTCTATACCGCAGACCCTGAGAAGGACCCTACCGCTACAAAGTTTGACGAAATCTCGTTCGATGAGATTTATGCACGAAATTTGAAGATAATGGATATGACAGCCTTCACCCTCTGTAAGGAGAATGGCTTGAATATAATCGTTTTCGATATGGACACTCCGGGCAACCTTATGAAGGTCTTGACGGGCGAAAACATCGGAACACTTGTACACAAATAACGAAAGACTGAAAATGGCACGAAGACATCAAAAAAAGAGCACTTTGAGTATGGTTGTAATGGCAATTCTCGCCATTGTACTCTGTGCAGCACTATTGTTTGGCGGTTCATTTACCACCAAGGCACAACAACGCCCAACCCCTGAGCAGGCAACGCTCGTGAAAGACGGACAAAAAGCCCCCGCCTTCGAGGTAGAGATGTTTGACGGTTCGACCGTGAAACTTGCCGACTTGAAGGGCAAGGTTGTATTGTTGAACTTCTGGGCGACTTGGTGTCCTCCATGCCGTGCGGAGTTGGCACGCGTAGAGAAGGATATTATCGAGAAGTTCAAGGGCAAGCCATTTGTCTTTTTGCCTGTATCACGTGGTGAGAAAAAGGCAACCGTAGCCGCTTTTCGCGAGAAGATGGGTTATACATTCCCTATGGGACTCGACACAGATGGTCGTGTATATGCCGAATACGCCGAGACCTATATCCCTCGCAACTTCCTTATCGACAAGAATGGAGTGGTTGTGAAGGCAAGTGTCGGCTACGATGAGGCAGAGTTTGCCGAACTCGTAAAGTTGATTGAAGAAACAATTAAAAAGTAGATACTATGGATACTAAAACAATCTTGAATGATGCAACCGGCCGTATGCAGAAGGCGGTTGATTTCTTGGAGGATACCTTGTCGAATATTCGTGCAGGTAAGGCTTCGGTAAATGTGCTGAATGGCGTTTTCGTAGATTACTACGGCTCACAAACCCCTGTTTCGGGCGTAGCAAGCGTTACTGTACCCGATGCAAAGACAATCCTTATCCAACCTTGGGATAAGAATATGATTCGCCTTATCGAGAAGGCTATTATCGACTCAAATATCGGTCTTACCCCTTCAAACAATGGCGAGAGCATTCGTCTTTCTATGCCACCACTCACCGAGGAGCGCCGTAAGGAGTTGGTTAAACAATCTAAGGCAGAGGCCGAGAATGCTCGTATTTCACTTCGTAATGCACGCCGCGATGCTGTTGAGGCTTTCAAGAAGGCAGTTAAAGAGGGTATGCCTGAGGACGAGGGTAAAGATGGCGAGGCTCAGATTCAGAAGATAGTTGAAAAGTTCAACAAGACTATCGACACCGCATTTGAGAAGAAGGAGCGTGAAATCATGACCGTCTAAAAATAAAATCATTCTGATTGGTGAATTTTGCACCAATATACGATAGCCGAGTTCCTCACATACGTTAAGTATGCTACGGACTCGGCTTCTTTCTTGGCACAAAATTCCCACAATCATCTCTGATTTTATCGCCGTGTGGTTGAGTTCCTCACATACGTTAAGTATGTGCGGACTCGCTTTCTTGTTTAGCGCAAAATCTCCTCACTTATTTAACAATTTTACTGTCGAGTATGCTGCGGGGCGTTAGAAAAGGTTTGTCTAAAAACAACATACCAGAAGCAATCGCTTCTGGTATGTTGTTTATTGTCGGAGTAATTATCTCACCTTGAAATCGGGGTCTGCCTTCTGCGGAATAGGCATCGAGCTGTAATATCCCGACTCGAACTTCTCGCGCACAGCCTTAAATGCGTTGATGGTGTACTCAACATCCTCCATCGTGTGGGCTGCGGTAGGGATAACACGCAGGATAATCTCGCCCTTCGGAATTACCGGATAGATAACAATCGAGCAGAATACTCCGTAGTTCTCGCGCAAATCAACGATAAGGTTTGTGCCCTCCTCGTTGCCACCCTTCATATAGACAGGGGTTACAGGCGACTGAGTAACGCCGATATCGAATCCGTTGGCCTTGAATCCCGACTGCAAAGCGCGGGTAATCTCCCACAACTTCTCCTGATACTCAGGGTGGTTGCGGATAAGCTCCAAACGCTTCAATGCTCCGATAACCATCGGCATAGGCAACGACTTCGCGTAGAGCTGCGAGCGCATATTGTAGCGGAAGAGGTTAATCAACCAACGAGGTCCCGACACGAATGCTCCGATACCTGCCATTGATTTTGCAAAGGTGTTGAACAAGACATCTACGCCATCAACTACACCAAAGTGTGCCGCAGTACCACGACCACCGGGGCCCATAGTACCAAATCCGTGAGCATCATCAACGAGAAGGCGGAACGAGAACTCCTCCTTCAACTTCACAATAACATCGAGGAAACCGAGGTCGCCTTTCATGCCGAATACACCCTCTGTGATAACCAGAACGCCACCGCCCTGCTCCTCGGCAAGGTCTGTTGCGTGCTTCAACTGCTTGCGGAGCGATGCCTCGTCATTGTGTCCATATACGAAACGCTTGCCCTTGTGCATACGCAAACCGTCAATGATGCAGGCATGCGCCTCTGCATCGTAGACCACGACATCGCGTGGAGTAAGCAGGCAGTCGATAATCGAAATCATGCCCTGATAACCGAAGTTGAGAAGGAAGGCATCTTCCTTGCCTACAAACTCTGCCAACTCACGCTCCAACTGCTCGTGATACTTGGTCTGACCACTCATCATACGGGCACCCATAGGGGCTGCCATACCAAACTCTGCTGCGCCAGCCGCATCTGCCTGACGTACCTCTGGGTGGTTTGCGAGTCCGAGATAGTTGTTGAGGCTCCAATTGAGCATCATCTTACCACGAAAACGCATGTGTGGGCCAATTTCGCCCTCCAACTTAGGGAATGCAAAATATCCATGTACGGCGCTCATGTACTGACCGATAGGACCTCCGGCATTCTTCTCCAATCTATCGAAAATATCTACCATAATTGTATTGTGTTTTATGCTGTTTTTGATGTACAAAGATAGATAAAAAATCGAGGTGGTGTATGCCAATTTGGCTACAAGAGGAGCGATAAGGCCCAAATTCGGTATTTTTACCTACAAATAGGATAGAGGTTTTGCAGACTCCGAGCGTTATCACGGCGCAGGCGAGAATGGGGGTAATAGGGGTAATAGGGGTAATGGGGGGGGTATAGGGTGCGCTTTAAGTTTTTAACTACTCACTACTCACTACTCA
>JAGBCX010000076.1 GCA_017937805.1 Alistipes sp.
AGTCCTTTGCTCTACCAACTGAGCTATGGCACCAACTTATTTGCTCCACCCTCGTGGGGTTATGCGAGTGCAAAGGTAACGCAAAAAATTGATTCTGCAAATTTTTTTCTTAAAATTTCTTAAAAAACTTACGGATGCTCCCTAAATGGTTAATCTTTGCTACTTACTCAGCCTTGATATTTCGCTCTCTGTAAGGGCGCGGTCGTAGATTGCGAGCCACGAAATATTACCCTTGAAATGGTTGCCTATTTTACCCTTGACAAAGACGGCTCCAACGGTAAAATCCGAGCCATTATCACCTATTCCATCGGGGAAATAGTAGGGGTTTTGGATTGCACAAGCCCCTCCGGATAGCCGTCGAAGCCCTTGGTATGACTGATAAGTTCGGGTTCGCGAGCTTGGAATTCGCCATTGAAATAGGAACGGATGTATTTACCATCGTAGGTAAATGCAACTGTGCACCACTCCCCATCGGGGACCTCTTGTGCGCTTGCCGAATAGTCTATCGAGTAGGGAAAAGGTGGTGTCGGGCGACCGGTACGGGAGATATGCCCGCAAACTTGATTTTTGCCATTATAATAGGGTAGAGATATAAAGAGTCCGTACTGACGCATTCCGCCATTTGCGTACTCGTCCCACATACCTGCAACAAAGCCAATTTTGCCTCTTATCCATTTCACTCGTGCAATCACCGTAACTGCATTGCTGCGGACATTCAGGGAGCCGGTCTGTCGGTAGGGGATATGTAGGTAATCTCCACCATCGAAATAGAGAGAACGCTCCTTGCCCTCATCTACAAATTCGGGCTTCACATCCTCCGATTTAGTAAGCAGAACCAACTCTTCGGCACACCCTTTAGCCCTCAAGGCGTGCTCTTTTGTGCTGAAATCCCAATAGGCTATCAGCGAGTCGTGACGTTTCAACGAATTACCAATCTCACTATGATTGCGAGCATTTGCCGTTGCAGCAAAAGCCAATAAAATAAAAATAAGTATCCTTTTCATATCGGTTTTACTCTTTTAGTGTTCGGCAAAGTACTTCCAAAGTGGAGCTGCATGGAGCGCCTGAATAATTCCACCCTGCTCCAATAACTCTCTTACCTCCGTCTTTGTAAAGAGGTGTACCTCAATGTCTTCGCTCTCCTCAGGATGCCGTTCTGCCACCTTTTCGACCCCCTCTGCAAGGAAGCAATAGTTCCAATTTGTAGAGTTTGTAGGGTTTGGCGACACGGTCATATAGAGCGACCACTCGCCACCGCCATAACCTGTCTCCTCCTCCAATTCTCGTTTTGCACCCTCCAATGGCGAAGCATCCGTATCGTCGATAAGCCCGGCACTCAGCTCATAGTGCGTTTGCCCGATACCGTGGCGATACTGACTGATTAGTACCATTTTTCCCTCTTTGGTTACAGCCACCACATTTGCCCAATTCGGAAATTCGTAAACATACCAATTCGGTATTACCTTGCCATTGGGCAACTCGACACTATCGCATCGCACGGTACACCACGAACCTTCGCGGAGCAGATATTCGCTCGATAGCACTCGCCATTTTCGATTTTTCAGAGATTTGACCATAATTTCGCCATTTAGATATCGCAAATTTAACTAAAATTTGTATCTTTGTTGCAACGAACACATTATTTAACCTTAAAAACAAGTATTATGAAACGATTTATGATTATTGCCGTTCTTGTTTTGGCGGCTTTCACATTCAACTCATGTGAGGAGGATAGATGGGGCTTTGATAACAAAGTTGTATTTTCGGCCGCAGGAGGCGAGGAGGATGTCGATGGCGACGCAGGAATACATACACTCTCGATTGGGGATGGACAGGGCGACGAGAAAAGCGCAGCCGAGATTGCCGGAATCATGACCGTAACCTACGACTGGCTCACCGCAACAGCTGTTAATGGCGGAGATGAGATTCACCTGAATGCCGCACCTAACAAGACGGGCAAGAAGCGCAAGCTCTATGTTTTCAGCATGGTTGGCGACCGCACATTGGATATTACGGTAGTACAAAACAAATAATAATATAGGTATTATGGAGATTAAAAGCACATTCGATCACATGAATATAAATGTGACCGACTTGGAGCGTAGTATGGTTTTCTACGAGAAGGCTCTCGGCTTGAAGGAGGTTAAGCGCAAGGAGGCATCCGACGGCTCGTTCATCCTCGTTTATCTTGGCGATGATAGCGGTCATTTCTTCTTGGAGCTCACTTGGTTACGCGACAAGGAGGGCAACTACGAGTTGGGCGACAACGAGACCCACCTCTGCCTGCGTGTCGAGGGCGATTACGACGCCATACGCGAGTATCACCGTGAGATGGGCTGCATCTGCTACGAAAACCACAAAATGGGTTTATATTTCATAAACGACCCCGACGACTACTGGATTGAGGTGTTGCCAAAGAAGCACTAAACGATGGATAGAGAGATTGAATTGGCGATAGAGGTATTGCGCAAAGGCGGCATTATACTCTACCCCACCGACACGGTTTGGGGCATCGGTTGCGACGCCACAAACGAGGAGGCGGTAGCTAAAATCTACGCCTTAAAGCGCAGCGAGGATAAGCATGCAATGCTTGTTTTATGCCGTGATGCCGATATGGTTGTACGCTATGTGGACAAGGCTCCGGGCATCGCATTCGAGGTTATGGAGATGGCCACAAAGCCGCTGACTCTCATCCTTCCGGGTGCTACGGGTTTGGCGAAAAACCTTATACCGGAGGCAAAAACGCTTGGTGTGCGCGTTCCCGATCACGAATTTTGCCACAAACTGCTGCGTAAGTTCGGACGACCTATCGTTTCGACCTCGGCAAATATCTCGGGCGAGCCAACTCCAAAAAGCGTTCGTGATATCTCGAAAGAGATTATCGAAGGTGTTGATTTTATGGTAAATCCACGCTTTCAAGGACGCCCTACGGGACAGCCAAGCTCGATTATCGCCTTTGGAGAGGGTTGCGAAGTGAAGATCATTCGCGAGTAGCCATTCGCTCCGAGCGAGGTGTCGAGAGAATCATCATCAATACACCCGAAAATATCAGGACCGCACCGACAATGTTGGTGCGGTCTATTTCGCTTTGACCGCGCACTACTG
>JAGBCX010000077.1 GCA_017937805.1 Alistipes sp.
AAGAATTAAGAGTTGAGAATTAAGAATTAGTTTTCTCTCCTATCTCCTAACTCCTAACTAAAACAAAAGTTTTCCGCTTTAATCCTGCTTCGCAGGCTTTTCCTCCTTCGCACCTCGGCATAGTGTGCAAGCACCCTCTGCCCTCGGTTTGTCGTCGGTTCCGTTTTCCCACTACAAGCGAAAACCGAAAAACTAAGAGTTTTCCGTTTTCCGTTTTCCGTTTTCCGCTTGTAGGATATATTCTATCTCGCCTACATTTGTTGAGTCCTTGACAAGAACAGTTTTCTCTTTGTCGAGAAGGTAGAGCGCAGGAATAGCGCTTACATTGTAGAGATTTTCACGCTCGATGCGACAACCTCTGTCATAGCCGTTTATCCACTCAGTAGGCATATCGCCAAGGTGTTTGTGCCACTCATCGAGATTCTCATCGGGGTAGATAGCGAGAATTTTCAACTGCCCCTTGCGTTGCAGGTCGGAGATTATCTGCGACTGCTTCAACGCCTCGGTGATATCGCGACACATCGTACAACCCGGGTTGTTGATATAGACAATTAGGAAGTCGTTTTTCAACGAGTACATACTGCGTGTGCGCCCTCTGCGGTCGGTATAGTCGAAGTCGTTAGCCTTATGCCCGATGCGATTTTGCGATACGACACGCAGGTCGTATTCGGGTGCCATCTTCTCGTACTTGTCGTAGTGGGGAGATGCAAGTTGCGCCTCCAAAACGGCAATATACAACTCATCGCTACGCAGTGGCGAGTTGGGGTCGTGCAGAATCTTCACGGAGAGCATCACGAAGTAGTCAAACATCTTTTTCGATACCGAAGCACGCTGCATCAGGTTGCGTATAGGCTCTTGGTTGAGAGGTCCGACAAAATTTGAAACATACGTGGCATAGGCTCTCAATATCTCTACGGTATCGGCCTTTGTGGTGTAGAGCGTATCGGCAAAGTCGAATTTATCCCAAAAGTGGTCGCGCATATAGGCAGCCTGCTGCTCCTCGGTCGCCTGCATTGGGGGTTGCACATAGTGAAAAGAGTAACTCTTTGCCCGAGTTGCCTTGCTCTGTTTAGGAGCGCAACCCAAGCAAAGAGTTATGAATAGTATTGCGAGTATATAGTTTTTCATCTCTACTTTTCTCGCAAAAGATATGCCTATCTTGCAACTAACGAGTAGTCGGTACCCTCGGTGATCGTCGTTTGGGTATAGGTGTTGCCGTAGCGGTCGGTCAATACAACCTTGATATTGGCATCCTTATTCTTCAACTGATACTTGTAGAGGTGAGTACAATCGCTCCAAGCCGAACGACCGCTGTAATAGTTGTAGTAGAATGCGGCGGTGTACATATCGATAGCATATTCAAGACCATCTTTCATTCGGCGAGGGTTTTCGAGCGAACGATCGCCCACGAGATCTGCCGAGGTTGGTTTTGTGCCATATCCAATCTGTACCATCTCTCCGCTATATTCATCGTCCTCGTAAACGCTGATTTTTGCTATTCTATCCACATAGTATACATTGGCAATCAATACATCCTCGCCGAAGTTGAAGGCGTAGTAGCCAACATTCTCGTAGGTGTCGGTATCCAACTTCGCTCTACCTGTAATAGCATTTCCGCGATGTAGGCGCATCTGAATCTCCTTGTTGTTCAAACCTTCGTTTATACCCATAAAGTACGACTCGGTGAACTCGTTGCCCTCGCATACGAATACGTTGTATCCGGTAGGAGCTCCGTCTGCGGCGATATTACCTCTCCACCATACACCACACAATGCACCAACATTGTGCTCGAATACATTTGGATAAGGAGTTGCAGGATCCTCGACTACGAAGTCGTGGAATTGCGAGATGTGAGTGTGTCCCGATACGACGTGAGCCTCCTTGAACTTGTTAATCTCTGCCAAAACCTCCTCAACATAGTTTCCGGTGTTACGGAATAGAGGAGCGTGAACGCACAAAACAACCATTTTGTCCTTTGGTACAAGTGCCAAATCCTGCTTCAACCACTCGTATTGCGCAGGAAGGAAGCCTTCCAAATAACTGCCACTAGTAGTGCTGTAGCGGTAGATGATGTTACGCATACTTACGATGTGTATGTCGCCACGATTGAACGAGTAGTCCACCGGACCAAACACTGCCTCGTGACCACGCTGCGCTGCCAACTCGATGGTCGAACTGCGCTTGTCGGTCGTGATTACTACACCGTCGCCATAGTAGGTGTTATCGTGGTTTCCGTAGGTCTGGTAGACAATCATACCCGCCTTATCAGGGTGGAAACCGTCACGCATATCGTCACGCAACGACTCGGTGTTGGTACCGTTGCTGTTGGCGATGATATCACCCAAGGTGATACCGTAGCAAGGTATGCCCTGCGCCTTAACCTCGGCGCTGTGGTTGAGGAGAGCAGGTACAGCCTCGGCATTGAAACGGCTCAACTGTGTAGAGTTGCGCACCTGTGGGTCGCCAATAGTGAAGAGTGCGAACTTCTCCTCCTTACCTCCCTCGAGTGGAGTGAGTGTAAAGTCGTACTGTGGAGTGTTGCTTGGGTAGGTCTTGTAGAAGCGAGGCTGTCCGTACTCGTTGGTATCAACCTTATACTCGGCTGGTGTCGAGATGTAGATGTACCAAGTGTCTTTTGTCACATTATTCAATGTGTAGTAGCCGTTCTCGTTGGTCGAAACAACCTGGAAACCATCACTTACCGCAACACCTGCGATAGGGTTGCCGTTTGTATCCTTTACGTAACCATATACGGTAGGGTAGAATATCTCATCGAACTCATCTTCATACGACTCCATAGCCTCAATTTCGCCTCCTGCACCGGGAGCGTATGTGATGGTTTTGAACTCGCGAACGATACCCGGCTTGATATCTCTGTTGCTCAGGCTCTTAACCATGTTCTCGCCAGAGTCCTCAATGAACTCTACTGAGAGATTACCCGTTTCGATAGCAGGAATAGTGATGTAGAACACACTCTCAGTGGTCGTGGAGAGTGCGAAATTATCAGGTAGGTTATAAGTGATTTTATTCGATGCACTTTCGCTTGCCGAGATAGTTGCCGTTTCGCAATTGACATTAAATTCGCCCGACAACTTTACGCCATCTGTCGAAGTGATTACTATTTTGTCCAAAACAACGCCCTCGCTTGCAGCAGTTACAGCAAAGCGGAAAACACCGGCAAGATGTTTCAATACAACTCTCTCGCCTTTTTGTGCGACATATCCACACATTGGAGCATGTCCCTGAGCGAATGAGTTTTCGGCATAAACCTGCTCGGCAGGGAACTCAACTTTTGGCGATGCACCGACAAAACTCTCCGAATAAGGATAGGTGACGTGGTATGGCACATCAAGTACTGCCGATACTTCGAATGTTGCACGGCTGAGGTTCTCCGGATCGATGACGGCTTCCTTCGAAGCAACACCATTCATCAAAATACGATCGCCTTCGCTCCAAAGTACAGGATATTTGCCTTCAGCATCTTTTGTGCCCAAGGAGGTACGCGATGACTCAGGCAATGAGATTGATAGGGTTGTTGTACCACCATTGACGGTATCTACAACAAGTGTAGATGTCGGATCAACCTGACAACTTGAAAAGAGTGTTGCAGCGATAAAAGTTACGACTGCCCAAATAGAGTGTTTCATAATTCAATAAAAAGATTACTATAGTTTTTGCAAAGGTATAAAAAAAATTCAAAAAACATCTAATTATCTAATTTTTACGCATCTAAATATCGCGATTTGAAATTATGCGGTTTGAATGGCTTGCTTTTTGCGCTGTGTAGAGAGCGATAACAAAAAACAAAATAAAAAATGGAAACAAAAAAGACTACGACAGGGTTTCGCCTATCGGTTGCAACCCTTGCAATTATGAATGTTACCGCAGTGGTGAGTCTGCGCGGTTTGGCTGCGGAGTCGGTCTATGGCCTCTCTTCGGCGTTCTACTATCTCTTTGCGGCGATAGTTTTCCTTATTCCTACGGCTTTAGTGGCGGCCGAGTTGGCGGCTATGTACTCCGACAAGCAGGGTGGAGTGTTTCGCTGGGTAGGTGAGGCTATGGGCGCACGAATGGGCTTCTTGGCGATTTGGATTCAGTGGATTCAATCGACCATTTGGTACCCTACGGTGCTCACTTTTGGTGCGGTATCAATCGCCTTTATAGGCATGGACCAGACGCACGATATGGCGCTTGCATCTAACAAGGTTTTTACCTTGATAGTAGTTCTTGCGATATATTGGGTGGCAACATTTATCGCCTTGAAGGGTTTGAGTTGGGTAGGAAAAATCAGCAAGTGGGGTGGAATGATAGGTACTATAATCCCTGCCGCACTGCTTATAATCATGGGCATCGCCTACCTCGCTACGGGTGGCACAAATCATATGGATATGAAGGAGGGCTTCTTTCCTGATTTATCAAAATTCGATAATTTGGTTTTGGCGAGTAGCATTTTTCTCTTCTATGCCGGAATGGAGATGATGGGCGTGCATGTTATGGAGGTTGATAATCCTCGCAAGAACTATCCTAAGGCGATTATTCTCGGAGCATTGATTGCGGTACTGATTTTCATCTTTGGCACCTTCTCGTTGGGCTTTATTATCCCTGCCAAGGAGGTAAATCTCACCCAATCGTTGTTGGTTGGCTTCGATAACTATCTCGCCTATTTCAAGATGTCGTGGGCATCGCCAATTATCGCTATCGCGCTGATGTTCGGTGTGTTGGCAGGTGTGCTTACGTGGGTTTCAGGACCATCGAAGGGTATTTTTGCCGTGGGTAAGGCGGGCTATCTTCCGCCATTTTTCCAGAAGGAGAATAATAATGGTGTTCAGCGCAATATTCTGCTTATTCAGGGTGTTATCGTAACACTTTTGGCGTTGTTGTTTGTTGTGATGCCGTCAGTGCAATCGTTCTATCAGATATTGTCGCAACTCACGGCGTTGCTCTACCTCGTTATGTATATGTTGATGTTCCTTTCGGCTATCATTTTGCGCTATCGCCGTTCGCAGAAGGAGCGTCCATTCCGCTTGGGCGGTAATACCACGATGTGGATAATTGCAGGCGTAGGTTTCTTGGGCTCGTTGCTCGCCTTCGTGTTGAGCTTTATCCCTCCGGCACAGATTGCCACAGGAAGTACTACGGTTTGGTACTCGGTACTGTTTGGCGGAGCGTTTGTTGTGATAATCCTACCTTTCATTATATATGCAATGCGCAAACCCGAGTGGCGCAATAAGACAGCGGTCTTTGCACCATTCGAGTGGGAAGAGCAGAAATAGTGAGGAGTTAGGAGTTAGGAGTAAGAAACTTAAAGCGTTCCCTATTATTCCTATAACCCCTATAACCCCTATAACCCCTATTATCCCTAACGCCCCTAAAATCAATTAAGGCTCCTTTTCGGGAGCCTTAATTGATTTAAAAGAAATTGCGGAGCCCGAAGGCCCCGCAATCACTTTAATGGAGCGAAGCGACAACCGACGCCAAACCGAGTGCAGAGGACGCTTGCGCACTTTGCCGAGGTGCGAAGGAGGAAAATCCTGCGTTGCAGGATTAAGCCCCCTTTACAGAAAGGGGGTTTGGGGGATAGGTAACACAAATTTACTAAAAGAATTGCGGAGCCCGAAGGCCCCGCAATCACTTTTAGTAAACGAATGAATCTTCTTCCGAACCGAAGTTTTGAAGCATCATGCTATCTCCGTAGCCGCGCTCAGCTGCTACCTCATAAATATTAACCTCTGGAGCAGAATAGCTCAAAATCATATTTTTCTTCATAACAAAAATCCAATTTTAATCAATTATACACTTCTGTTACTATTTACTCAGCCGGAGTATATACCGGAAGTGAAGGCTTTGTACTCAAGAGCTCACAGTTGTCAGATGATGCAACATCTGCCGCAACAGCGGTTGCATAGATATGCTCAAAGAAGTTTGTGCCGTTGAGAGGAGTTGTGATTTCGGTAAGTACAGGTTCAGCACTAGGAATTTCAGAAGGCTCCTCACTTACGCTGATAATATTACCTCCGACACCGCAATTTGTAGCCTTGGTAGCGTCAGCACGAGCAATACCCATAATAAATCCTGTCTGATCCTCATAACCCTGAGCATCGATATCGCAGTAAGCCTTTGCGCCGGTGACAGGCTTCAAAGCATAGCCAACAATACCGGCAATACGGATTTTAGTCGCTGTTGCAGTGAGATCTTTCACAGTAATCTTACCAATATTCACATTCTCTCCATCAATAGTAAGGCTCTTTACAGTAGAGTAAGCCATAATACCTGCGACTGTAGCATCAGTACCTGCCGATACATTTTCAACCGAGATTTCGCCTGAGTTACCGCAATTATTGATTCTCGAAGTAGAGCTTCCATGTATTGCATTATAAGCAACTATTCCACCAACGTGAGCATAGTTTGCAGAGGCGATATCCTTAAGAGAAACCTTTCCTGTATTGGTACAATAGATAAAGTCATTCTCTTCGATTGCTGTTTGACGATAAGGATAAGCACGAGCACAAATACCTCCCACAGCGGCATTATTTACCGGAAGTTTTGCACCTGCAGTTTCAACTACACCTTCTATGCTAACCTCTCCATAGTTATGACAATCGGTTAATGTAGCACGTCCATATTGGTCTGCCGAGATACCGGCAACAAGGTTGCGAGAAGTTTTTGAAGCCAAGTTATTACCAGTCAGCAATATCTTACCTCTATTGGTACAATGCTCAATATGAACATCCTGATCAACATTTGCTGTTGCATGATACCAACCACCATACATTCCTCCTACCAAGAAGCCTTCGCCTGCTGCAGTAGGTGTATCAGTTGCAGAACGCTTAACCGAGTTAATCGTAACATTTCCGCTATTATCGCAATTCTGCATCACGCAAGTTAGCTCTGTGATACCACCACCCTGTGCTATATAACCAGAATGTCCACCAATAAAGGTGTGGCTCGAAACTGCAATTCCAAGGCTGATGTCACCCTCATTATCGCAGTTATCCCAATCGTAGTATGTTACATTTTGGTGAGCGAAACAACCTCCTGCGATTGTACGGCCCTCTTTGCCTGATGTACCACTTGCCAAACCCGGAACAATGCTTGTACCTGTAATATCACCTGTATTCTTACAGTTGTATAATACCGCACGATTTGCTGTGGTTAAGCCAGAACCAGATGCATTGAGATAGCATACAATACCTGCGATATAACAACCTGTATTGCCTACCCAACCACCGAGATTGTGGAGAGTAATATCGCCATCATTGTTGAGGTTTTGCCACTTATTGGCAGAAGATGTATTTGCAGTTACATAAGTATGACGTGCAACACCCGCTACATAAAGAGTTCCTGTCTGGAAATTACTCAATGAGATTGCTCCGCTATTTTTACAATCGGAGATACGATCATATACAGAATATGCAACAATACCCGCTGCATATACACTACTAAGTTTCGTTGTACTGCTTGCATCGCCATTGATAGTCAAAGCACCCTCATTATCGCAAGATGTAACAGGAGTGTTTGATACTGCGGTAATACCCGAAAGATAAAAGGTTCCGGCTGTTGTTTTCTTTGTTTCGCCACCGATCGTTACAGGACCACTATTTGTACAGCCGTCTATACCCTGACATGTGTTACCATTGATACCAGAAACATAGCAGTTACTTCTCGAAATACCGATCTGCTTAATAGCTGCATCGTTGGTACAGTCGTTGATAGTAGCCGATGTCGTACGAGCGCAGATACCGGCAAGGAAGATTGATTGACACGAACCATCGTGGATAACCTCTCCATGATTATGGCAAGTAGAGATATGGCAACCTTCCGCAGTATATCCGTAGTCTACGTACTCTGTGTAGGTAATTACCTTGTCGCACGCAGCAATACCGCCTGCATAGAGGTTGTTGGTATTAGTTAACTCTCCACTATTCTTGATAACACCCTCAACATTGTTAGTACAATTGGTGATAGCAGCAAGAACATCGCCACCAATAATACCTCCCAAATATGTTGCTCCCGCTGCACCATTATTAGTAATAGGTGCGTTGTTTGTACAGTTGTCGATTACCGAATAGCTGTGAGTTGCAACGATACCACCAGCTCTGCGGCTAGCGCCGTTATCGTTGTAGGTAATTGCACCGTAGTTGTGGTTGTACGAGAAGTTTGTGATGCCGCGTGTCATTTCTGCGGCAATACCGCCAAATCGTCCAGTTACACCTGTGGACTCTTTTGTTGTCTTGATTTCACCATGGTTGTCACACTTTGTTACAAGCTTCACATCAGGAGCCGTTTGTACATCCTCGCTGAGAGCAATCATGGTACCAATAACACCACCTACACTCAAAGATATAGAGGTTTCGCGAACATCGATAGTTAAATCTCCATAGTTGTCAACATTTGTAAACGAAGAGCCCGAGTGAGCACCGCCAATCGCACCACCAACGGCGATATATGGAGCCTCTGCCTCTGCTGCCGCTGACGTGATAGTTACATTTACGTGGTTCTCGCAATCCTCGAATGTTGCGCTACCTGCCTGACCTACCAAACCTCCGACATTGATTACATCGTATTTTGTCAACGAAGCAGTGGTGTCGAATGTTGTGTTGTTCATCTCCAAAGTACCGGACGCTGTACACTTTGTCATTGTTCCGTAGAATCCGCGAGCGATAGCTCCAACCTTTATATCCTCGGTCTCAACGATAGCTACATCGGTAAGGCTGAGGTTCTGAATAGTAGCCGCAGTCATGTTGAACAAAGGAGCCGACAAGCCCTTAATCGAGTAGCCCAAATCTGCACCACCATCAAATAGTATATTGGTAGGGAAGAGGTTGATTGGAGTCCAATTAACACCGGTCATATCGATTGTTGCGCCAAGAGTAACCTTAGTTACATTACCCAACTGCTCGGTCTCGGACAACTGAGCCAAACGCTTCAATTGAGCAGCATTTACGATAACCAACTCGCCTTCCTCGCCATTGTCAGCATTAGGTGTGAATGTGAACTCTGCAAACTCCTTAACAATACCTGCTGTGATTGGGTGGAAGTCGCTATTGAACTTCACCAACATAGTGTTCTCTGTAAGCGCGTCAGATACGAGTGTTACAGTGTATACACCATGCTTGCCCGCAGGAACGGTTACATAGATTGGAGTAGCCTCTGCGCCCAATACCAAGCCCTCCTCCGGAAGAACTACGGTTACAGTGCTTACTGCCTCCTCCAATGCTACCAACTCGCCGGTTGCGCAATCGATAGTGTGAGGACCTGCAATCTTGCCCGCCGATGCCGATACAGTTAAAGCGGTAAGTTTCTCGCCATTACCCTTAACAGCCAAACGAAGAACACCTGTGAGGTGCTGCATCTCAATCATAGCTCCCTCCTCGGTTGTGTAGCCGTACATTGGAGCAGCCTGCGGTGCAAATGTATCAACGGTGTATTTCTGAGCCGAAAGGAAGTTTACAGAGTAGATAGTGCTTGCTGCCTCTGGCTCAACAACCTCCTCGCCATCAGTAGCATCTCCCTCAGCGCGAGATGCCTCTGCTGGATAAACTACGCAATAAGGCTGTCCCAACTCACCATCAAAAGTGAACGATGCAACATTTGCATCAGCCTGCTCAGCTGTAAGCGGTGTAGAAACTACGCCATTTACTGCGATAGCATCTCCCTCGCTCCAAAGAAGTGGATACAATTCTCCCACCTTCTCGCCGAGGTGTGTCTTGGTAACCTCTGCCATCGAGATTGAAAGAGTTGTCTGACCTTTGTGGGCTCCTCCGAGCTGTACACCAAGGTCCTCAGTCGTGTCTGTTACG
>JAGBCX010000078.1 GCA_017937805.1 Alistipes sp.
CCCTCGTAGCCACCATCGGTTACGGTCCATAGTTTGTTGTTGCAGTCCATAACAAGCGAAGTGGGTTGAATGCCTACAACAAGTTCGTCAACAACTTTGTCGGTCTCGGTATCTATTTTTATAATGCGATTTTGGTACGACCAACAGTTTACATATACATATTTGCCATACTGCACCATCTGCTCCGTTGAGCCCGACTCCATTGTCATATTTGGCACTTCGATATAGCCAGTAATTTTATATAGTTTGGGGTTTACGATAAAGATGCGGTTATCCCAAATTTGCGTGATGTAAGCCTTCTCGTCGGAGATGAAGTGGATATAGCGTGGCGAGGTGAGATTTACGATGCGTCCCACCTCCTTGAAGGTGTGAGGGTCGATGGCAAAGACAACGTGCGAGTTATTGACCACAACCCAACCTACACCATTGCGGACAATCATCGATTGGCATACATCGCCTAACTTCATTGCATTAGCACGATAGAACACTT
Source organism: Alistipes sp. (assembly GCA_017937805.1). Lineage (GTDB taxonomy): Bacteria > Bacteroidota > Bacteroidia > Bacteroidales > Rikenellaceae > Alistipes. Next base: position 491 of record JAGBCX010000078.1, read on the forward strand.
CGTTTTCCACCTTCTTGGCCGCAGGATCGTAGTACGAGAGCGTTGCATTGCCGTACTGGAAATTTCCCTCATTGCAGATAAACAGTCCCTTTGAGCCAGAGTAGTCGAACTCCTCTACCAAGCCATACTCCCACTTCATACACGCAGTATGAAGCAGGAGCAAAGCGAATACTATATATTTGGCAGCACCTCTCATCTGCTACAACTCCCTTTTGATATTGTAATCGTAGAAGCCAAACACCTCGGTCGAAACCTCACCTAACCAACCACTCTTGGTATTCACACCCACCTGCACCTTCACAAAGTCGATATATTTCAACTCTTTGTGTTTGCCACTTGCATCTATTGCGTCCGAAATCCTAAAATGGTTTGCATTGGCTGCCGCACCCGCATTGGCATCGGTGGTCAGACGGTCGATAGGGCTAAAATTATCGGCATACCCCCAATCGTACTCCACATTTACCCAATAGGAGCCATTGCCCGAAGCATCGTAGTTGCGAGCCTGTAAGCAGGTGCCTGTCAAGGTGTAACTATCCGCCTCAATCCACAATGGATAGTAGTACTCCTGTCGGTGGAACTGTTTGAGGTAGTCTATCTCGCCACTGTTGCCCTGATTGTCAGTCCATTTCACGGGTTGCATAGGCTCACTTGGACGGTAGTAGGTTACAGCATAATTTTGAATTGTTTCCGACTTGCCAGTCTCCGAGCCCGCCAACTCATACCAAGTGTCGTCGGGCAGACCATTGCCATTTTCGTCCTGCATAACCCACACGATACCAGGCTCCGACGAGCCACTGAACGAGTTGCCCAAGATGCCAATATCATAACTGCCCGAGTTGTCTATACTGTGGTCGAAGCCTACAACGATATAGCCACCAAAACCACCCAACGACACCCAATTCGGTGCAGGGTTGCCCTTACCATCAACCTCTGTCATTCTCGCCTCAGCGTAGGCGATAGCCGCCTCGGGGGTTGTTTGTGTGCCATCAAAACCGCCAGTTTTCAACTCGTTGATAAACTGTCCCGGAGCAGGCGTATATTCGTAAACCTTGTTCCAATCGGCCTTCGACTCTGCTGTTCTGGCACGATAAAATTCGCCTTTACCCAAATCTGTAGTGATATCCTCGTCTATATTGCAAGACGAGGATACCAACGCGAAATACCCTAAAACTAAATATCCTAAAAACCGTTTCATTCTCTACTTTTCAAATCTTACAGCAATATCATCATAAGCGAAGTAACCAGGGATTGTAAAGCCATACTTACCGCCCATATCGTCCGAGTAGAGGAAGTTGAAACGCACCTTAGCAACCTTGCCGAGTGGCGACAAATCCCACTTCTGCCAATCGGTAACTACATTTGTGCCCTGCACCAAGTAGAACTCAACCTGGCTGATAGGCTCGGCGTAGGCGTCGGCATAGGCATCATCGAAGCCATAAGCCACAATCTTCAACCACGCATCGTCGTTCAAGCCTTCCCAACTACCACCGAAGGTGTTGCCCTCCTCGCTCTTCACGCCATTAACAAGTTGGTTGAGGGTGTAGTTGGTGTTGGTTACCCACATATGATCGATCACACGAGCCACTTCATCGGCAAACGAGATCTCTGGAAGATTCTCGATATACGACTTCGCATCTTTGTAGCCGTAATGCACTACGAAATTATCGCCCGAGTGCGGTGCTACGGGTATCATCATCTGCACATTGAACCAACCAAGGTATGCGTCTGCGCCTGGCTGACCAGCCCACTGATCAACATAGTCCTGACCATAAAACTTCGCAATATGATTGTTTCTATCCTCGTCTGTGTAACCCTCGCCCCAATAGTTCGAGATTGCGTGGCCACCACCCCAGAAACAATATGCGTAGTTGTCAGGGAAGGTGTGCATAAGCTCGGTATTACCCTCATCCCACCAGGTGTACATTGCGTCCGTTTGGTCGTTACCGTAGGTCAAAGGTCCCATATACTGCGGCGAGTCAATCAAATCGCTCCACTTTTTAATCTCTTTTCCCTCATAGTTATTCACATAGTCCAGAGTGTATGGGTAGAACTTGACATCCTGATCCTCGAAGGTCAAGATACGCAACTCGTAAGGGAGTTCTGGTTCAGGCTTTGTCAAATCGGCCAATGCAATGGTGGTGCTAATACGCTGTGTTGCACCGCTCTCAAAATTCTTGGATGGAGTCTTCACCTCGGTAAAGGTGCTCTCGTCCTCGAAGGTATATGTTACTGTAAGTTTGGTTCCTCCAACCTCTGCCGGGAGCACCACCATAGCAGCCATAACACCCTCATTTGCTGATTGTAACTGCTTGCCCTCTTCAAAGTTGAGCGTAATAGTGGAACTGCCACTTGTAATTGTATTATCCCAATCGCCATTTGCAAAGTCGTAGATGCGATCTCCGGCAATCTCTACGCCTTCGGTAGCGAGTGTAATGGAGCGTAGTTTTGGCATATTCGCATCGTTACTTTTGGTATCAAACCACACATAAGCGGTCTTATGCTCCAAGTAGAACGAATTGTATTCGTCGAGCGTTGCGTAACCAAAGTCACCATCGTTGCCAAGGTTGCCGTCAGCCGATTGCGTAGATAGCACCTTGGCACTCTTTGCCTGACCAGTCATATTGTAGAATATGTGGCCAGTTCCTATTATGGCAGTACCTCCCCTAAACTCAAACTGAGCCAAGGTGCACTCTTCCGCAATAGCAGAACTTTGGTTGTCACCCAACCAGATATAGTCGCCAGCACTCCACTTATACGGTATCTCAGTGCTGCTTGGCGTGCCAAAAGCGGTACGGGTTTCAGTGTTACAATTTCCGGTTACTGTTAGACTCTCTTCCATTGATGAAACAAAGGTTTCTTCCTTTTGACAAGCAACAAACAGTGCCGCTGTCATAATGATTAATAGACTCTTTTTCATAGTTGTATAATTTAATAATATTACATTACATATCTTCCCAAGGAGATGGCTCTTGTTGTGAATCAGATAGGGTAAAACCTTGCTCAATTGCCACATCGAGAATCTCCACTTCGGGAGATTGATAAATAGTTGTCTGCATAGTTTTTAATTTTAATGTGTTAATGTTTGTATATGTTTTATTTTATTCAGATTTTTCATCTATTGCATTATTACACTGCTCCATAATTAGTTGCAGTTCGTCTATATATTTCTCCTTGAACTTGTACTGTTTTCGTATAGAATCATTCATCTCAAATCGCTCACCTCGTCTGTTTGCCTCTATGCAGTGATTTGCGATGATGGCAGGCAGTAATCGGGTAACAACCTCCGGTGATAGTTCGTGTTGCAAGGATATTTCGACAGATTGCTTGCTACCCATATCTATATCATAGGTGTTGATGCTTAAACGATAATATTTACTTGTTGAAGGCATCTTTTTAAGTGTATTGATAAATTGAGCGATAGATATGCGTTTCTGAATCGTTGAGTCCATCTTATCGATGATGGTAACCCACGCATACGCAATAGGGCTCGCCACGAACAGGCAATAAATCGGGTTTGCCTGTGCTCGTAGAGTCTTAAAAAACTTCCACAAGTTACTTTTTAGGATATAATTATCCTGCTTGTGGCTATTAGTCTGGATACTATCCATTCTACTAACTGGTTATATTGCAACTAATTAAATGACTTTTAATTGCACACACCAATAGCCAACAATCGAATATACCACGAGCGTATAGCGTAGTTTTCCGCACACAAAACGCAGCAGTTGCAAGAAGAACAAGATACAATACGCACTTGTTTTTAGACTTCTTTGGCTAAAAAATAATGTAGCAATTAAAAAAATGTTGATTTCAACCCATATCCCAGTAGGTAGCAATCCATTAAAACATAAGGCAGGTCTTCTGACTTATCCCTTTTATCACGCCTTCCCGATTTCAATCAGTGGCAAAGAGTGCGATAAACAAACTCCTGACGGAGTGGGATTTACAGCAACTGGTATTGTCCCAGATTCTCACTGGATTCCCTTTTCACCTTTCGTAACGCGTAGTCCGTAAAGGCTCCTTATGTAGTGCAAAGATAGTAATTTATTTTTAAACTTGTTCTCGTAGCAGTAAAAAAAACACAAACTCCGAAAGTTATATCTCTGATATAAAAAATAGGATCTACCGCCATAACGATAAATCCCCAAAAAACTTTCTTATATTGGATAAGTTTCTGAAGTCCTAATTGTTTTTAATTTAGACTACATAGAAGGCTACACAGGAAGCGTAAAAACATAGTTTAAGTTGTCATTAACAAAAAAGTCGTTTCACAATCTAATAGTATAATACCTTGTCTATCAATAAAATCGGTGGTGACTTATATTTCACCGCCGAAAAAGGATAGTCCTGATCGAGCGGCCTTGTTCTTTTGTGTCCGATAATGTGTTTATCAAGTGATGATAGTATAGCAATGCTTTCTACAATTTATACGACGTCCTATATTGTTGAGGATTTACTTTGAGTTAAACTTGTTAATCTGTCTGACAACTTCGACATATCCTCGGCGAGCTTGTCATTGACAATCTTGGCGTATATCTGCGTAGTTTTAAGGCTTCGATGCCCGAGCATCTTCGATACCGACTCGATAGGCACTCCATTTGTCAGAGTTACGGTCGTTGCGAAGGTGTGGCGTGCAAGGTGGAAGGTCAGTCGTTTATCGATTCCACAAATCGCTGCAACCTCTTTGAGGTAGTCATTGCATTTCTGATTGCTTGGTATCGGTAGCAGCTTGTCATTGCCGCTATTTCCCTCGTATTTGGCTAGAATTTCGCGTGGAAGATCCAAGAGGGGTACATCTACCGGTGTCGAGGTCTTTTGGCGGTGTGTGCGAAGCCAAGGGGCTCCGTTGGGGCCTACAATGATATGTTCGGCTGTTAGAGCCTGAGCATCGCAGTAGGCGAGTCCTGTAAAGCAACTGAATACGAATACATCCCGTATCTGTTCAAGACGCTTCGATGTCAGCTGTTTATTTATCAACTTCGTGAGTTCCGCCATTGTAAGGTAGCCTCGCTCGGTATTCTCGAATTTGAGCTTGAAGCAGACAAATGGATTCTTGTTCGCCCAGCCGTTGTCTATCGCTACCTGATATATGGAGCGGAAGCGTTGAATCATCTTCATTACATAATTGTTCGATAGCTTGTACTGCGTGCGCAGAAATATCTCAAAGTTAGAGATAAACTTCGGATTGACATCGTTTACCGATATATCTGTGCGCTTGTACTCCGACTGCATAAACTCCTCAATACGCCTGCGTGTGAGTATGTATCTGTCGCAAGTCTTTTTCGTTTTGGATACTCCCACAAGTTTTGAATAATCCTTGATATAGTCGTCAAAGAGTTCAAGCAGCGTCATCGACTTCTCATCTTTTGAGATCAGGCGACATTTGAGTTTGCGAGCAGTTACAACCTCGCCTGCCAGGAACATCTCGTTGTACTTGGCATAGATTAGTCCTCTCAGATTGTCGAGATAGGCATTGACCTCCTTCTCCTCCTTGGTGCGGCCCACTGTGCGTCCCTCCTTTGGTAACCAACGGTCAGCCGGAAGGTAGTATCGCGTTGCAAGATGTGTCATTTGGTGATTGATGGTGATGCGTGCAAAGATGGGCGCGTTGCCTTCGGCATTTGGCTTGCCCTTCTGCATAATAAAGAGAATAGAGAATGTACTTTTATTCATAGGTGCAACAGTTTATGTTATGTTCGTTTTTCTTGTTCCTTGCACAGTGTTGCAAACTTGCTTAAAATAATGCAACGCGCTGTGGCAAAGCGTTTTATACACTGCAAACATAACATCACACTTTGGAACACGCAAGTGATTCCGCAAAAAGTCGTAACCTTTTTGGAGAATTTGAAAAGTTGGTCACACCTGACTCTCTTCGTTTGGGATTGGATTGCTGGGGAGAATAGAATTGCACCGGATTTCACTCGATTTTATGGGGTTGCAAAGTGCGTAACCCGCAGAATTTGGCTGTATTCTCACCCTAAAACCCACATACTCTTAATATTCGGTGGATATTTGAAGCAAGAATCAATAAGTCCCCCTCACAGGAGGGGGATTTAGGGGGGGGGTAACATACTATTCACGAGAAAAGGACAGTCAAAATGACTGTCCTTTCTCCGTGAATCCGCCGGGGCTCGAACCCGGGACCCCAACATTAAAAGTGTTGTGCTCTACCTGCTGAGCTACGGATTCATCGTTCCAAATAGGATTTCTCCGTTTTTGGTGGTGCAAATGTATAAATTATTTTTATTATAGCAAAATTTATTTTATTATTCTTGCAATTTTCCTACCTGATGCGGTCTAACGAGCGAACAAGAGCCTCGTCACGAGCGATGCCGCGAATAGCCAGCACCACAAAGAATATCGCAACAAACGGCATCAACGATACAAAACCAAGTGTGAAGTTCAAGTCGGTCATCATCTCTGCCAAGACCTCGCACAAGCGGTAGCAGTAGAGTGCAATAAACGCCACCGAGCCGAGCAGCAACACAATCTCCGATACGCAAAGGCGAATTTGCACCATGCGCTTCTTATATAAAAAGATAGTAATCAACGGCAATAGGGTAGGCAGTGCCAACAAAATGCCGAGATAGAGTGGCAAACGGCTCTCTGCGCCCAATGGTCCATCAAGTGTAAATGTCTTGATTACAAACTCCTCGCTTCCCTGCCAAATCGTAGCCAACGGCAAGAAAAGTGTAAGAGACATCAATACGGTCGCCAAAAGTAAATATACGGTCTGTATTCTCTGAATCATAATTTTTCGCTAATTAAATATTTGTTTCTATCACTTGAATTTCTATTTATCAACTCGCCAAGGAAGCCTGCCAAGAAGAGTTGCACGCCAAGAATCACTGCCAAAATAGCCAAATAGAACAATGGCTGGTCGGTTACGGCACGCAGTGGCAGGTTGTGGAACTGCTTGTAGAGTTTATCGGCAATCACCCAAATCGTGGTAAAACCTCCGACCAAGAACATCAGCGTTCCGAGTGAGCCGAAGAAATACATCGGCGAGCGGCCAAAGCGCGACATAAAGGTTACCGAAATAAGGTCGAGATAGCCCTTAACCATACGCTCAATGCCGAATTTCGACACGCCATATTTGCGCGCTTGATGTTGCACCTCCTTCTCGCCAATGCGCTTAAAACCTGCATATTTTGCAAGAATTGGGATATAACGGTGCATCTCGCCATAGACCTCAATGCTCTTTACAACACGCTTGCGGTAGCACTTCAAACCGCAGTTAAAGTCGTGCAGCTTAATGCCCGACACGCAACGAGCTGTAGCATTGAAAAATTTGCTTGGCCAACGCTTCGATATGGGGTCATAACGGCGTTTTTTCCAACCCGAAACAAGGTCGTAGCCCTCCTCCAAGACCATACGGCGCATCTCGGGTATCTCGTCAGGCGAGTCCTGCAAGTCCGCATCCATCGTAAATACTACCTCGCCCTCGGCAGCCTCAAAGCCGCAGTAGAGCGCAGGCGATTTGCCGTAATTGCGGGCAAAGCGGATAGCCTTCAACCTCTCGCCATACTCCTTTTTGAGTTGCTCGACAACACTCCACGACGAGTCCGTAGAGCCGTCATCTACCATTATAACCTCGTACGAAAGGGTATTGGCGGTGCATACTCGGTCAATCCACGCCATCAATTCGGGCAGCGACTCCTCCTCGTTGTAGAGGGGCACAACTACCGATACATCTATCTTATTGCTCATCTTGACTCTCTTGATTATCAAAGATTTTAGGCTCACGCTTTGTGAATGCCGCTACAATCATACCAACAATAGTTCCGGCAAGGAGATATGACCAAATTCCCGAGAATATGCTCGATATAAGTGATGGCTCCTCCTGCGCTTGGAGCGTCTTGAACATCTGGTCGTAGGTGCCGACCATCGAAGCAGGCACCTCGGTCTGCGAGAGATAGTCTTGGAGCAACTTCACCGTAGCAGCGATATAGTTCTCGTAGCCGACAATATAGTGGCGGAACATATAACTACCGAGTGCAACGATAACACCTGCCAACATCGAGATACTTGTGGCGTACGACAAGCCACTGCCGTAGGAGAAATATGGCATCTCCTTACGCTCTGATAATACGAGAGTTGCATAGCCCTTTGTGAAGCGATAGACGAGGTAGCAGTACGCCGCCATAGCGACCAAGCACTCAATGCTCATCACGACAATCCAATTCACGCTGTTACCATAGTAGAGCATCGCAGTCTCGGCAATACTCGAAAGCAACATCACGCCACCAAGGATAGCACCTTTGGTGAGCATATCATTCAAAAAAATCGAAGGTTTCATAATCTCTTTGCTTTGTTTTACTTCGCAAAGATAATTAAAAATTAAAAATTAAGAATTAAGAATTGAGAATTATTTTGGGCTTTTATATATGTCATTGCGAGAGTCATTAGGCTCGTGGCACCACTGCGATTAAGCCGAGGGCAGAGGTTGTTTGCAGACTTTGCCGAGGCGGAGCAGAGAAGATCAACGGTCAATCTCCATTATTGTTTTTAATTAAAAAGAGGGAGATTGTCGCAGTCGCTACGCTCCTTCACAATGACGATTTATTTATGGTATTTTTTTGCAGATAATCAAAAATAAATTGCTACATTTGTAATCGCAATCGCAAGGTTGCAGACATTTTATTAGTGAAAGTGTTTCGCTAATCCTTTGTAGTGAAATTTGGCGATTTTATAAGCATAAGGATAAGCAACAGCACTCAACACCGCATTTGGTATATCATTTTCTATATACCATTCGGTGTGAGGTATTGTTTATTTATGCTTGGGCCACGCCAAATGCCTACTACTTGATAAACGAACTGCCTCACACTTTCTTTTTAATTAACCCACTATCGGGAGGCGGATAGTAATTTGAATTTGAGAAACTTATTGTTAAACTAAAAAACAAATTACTATGAAACGATTTTTACTTTCGGTCGTTCTTGCAACGACTTTGGCACTTACATCGTGCCAATTTGATGACTCCGACATTTGGGGTAAACTTGATGAGTATGGCGAGTCTATTCGTGACCACGAACAGCGCATTTCTGCCCTCGAAGAGTTGTGCAAGCAGATGAACACTAACATTGAGGCGTTGCAGACTCTTGTTGATGCTCTCGAAAAGCGTGACTATGTAACCAATGTTTCGGAGGTGCGTAGCAATGGCGAGGTTATCGGTTATACCATTTCATTTGCTTATAGCGACACCATTACAATATACAATGGCAAAGACGGAGCAGACGGACAAGATGGCTACACTCCGAAGATTGGCGTAATGAAAGACACCGACAATATCTACTATTGGACTCTCGATGGCGAGTGGTTGCTCGATGGTAAGGGCAACAAGATACAGGCCAATGGTGTAAATGGCACTGACGGAACAAATGGAACTAATGGTGTAACTCCACAACTCAAAATCGAGAACAACTATTGGTATGTGTCGTATGACAATGGCGCGACTTGGGAAAAACTCGGCAATGCTTCAAGCGGTAGCGGTAGTTCAAATTGCGTAATTACCAATGTCGAGGAGAGCGAAACAGAGGTAGTATTTACTTTGGCAGATGGCTCGATAATCACCTTACCAAAGGGCGAAAAAGAAGAGGTCGTTTCAGAGAATAATAAAATATACTACACCACTACTGACGGCAAAAAACTGTTCCCATATTCTACAGAGCCATCGGTCTTTGGTGCAATACTGATTTCTAATACCTACGAAGATGGTCAAGGCGTATTAACCTTTGATGATGAAATCACAGTAATAGGAGAGATGGCTTTTGTTGAGTATTGCGACAGGTTAGCAACTATTAAAATTCCAGACAGCGTTATTTCAATTGAAGAGAATGCATTTCAATCATGTAGCGAATTGGTCGCTTTTTATGGCAAATTTGCATCTACTGACAATTATTGTTTAATAGTTGATGGGGTGCTAAATTCTTTTGCTCATGGTTGTGGTTTAAATGAATATACAATTCCCGATAGTGTTACTTCGATTGGAGAGCGCGCATTCAAAGGATGCACATCGTTAATATGTATTAGCATACCTAATAGTGTTACTTCGATTAGAGATAGAGCATTCTATAATTGTACTTCGCTGACAAGTATTATAATTCCTAATAGCATTACTTCAATTGGTGACTGTGCATTTCAGTCTTGTACAGGCGAATTAATAATACAAAGTAAGATTATTGAAAATCCGACAACCGATTCTGAATTTGGTTGCCATAGGGGTTGGCTTTCTGGTGCCGAATTTACCAAACTTACTATCGGTAATAATATTACGAAGATTGGAGACCAAGTATTCATAGGTTGTCGTTCACTAGTAAATGTAACTATTCCTAATAGCATTACCGAGATTGGAAGGTCGGCATTTGAGTATTGCGAGTCGCTAACGAGCATAACAATTCCTGATAGTGTAACATCGATTGGAATAGACGCATTCTGTGGTTGCAAGTCGCTGACAAGTGTTACAATGCCTAATAGCGTTATAGAAATTGGAAGTTCGGCTTTTTATCTTTGCAAGTCGCTAACGAGTATAACAATTCCTGATAGTGTAACTTCGATCGGAAGTTGGGCATTTCGTGATTGCACCTCGCTGAAAGAGGTTTATTGCAAGCCAATTACTCCGCCGACAGGAGGGGCTGATATGTTCTACCAAAGTGCTTCGGAATGTAAGATTTATGTACCAACGGCATCAGTTAATGCATACAAGACTGCGGATGGTTGGAGCAATTATGCATATAGTATTGTTGGTTATGATTTTTAATAAAAAATAAAATTTGATAATCAAAGATATTAACCGGTCGGTGGTGTAACAGCCATTGCCCATAAAAGAAGAAAATATGCAGTGGACAGAGACTATTTTTGTTAATTTGGCTACAATAGCAATAGCGGCTGTTGGTGTAGCATTTACTATATTGTATTACAAGTTAGACCAGCGAAACAAAAAAAGAGAGGCTACAATTAATAAACTTGCAAATCAAGTGAAAGCGTATTACGAATTGGAGAAACTATATGTTAATGAAATAGCAACCGTGAATGGTCTCACAGCGAAATCGGTATTGGAAAAGCACCGAAGAGATGTTGAAGCCAATCACCCTGATATATACATAGAGGGAGAGTGGATTACCGCCAAAAAGGCAGACCGCTATATAAAATAAATGCTAAATTGGTAACATAAGGTGATTTTTTAGAACTGAATAGCAATTATCGCCTCGCAGAACTATTTGCTCTGCGAGGCGATACCTTTAATTGCCCTCGCCATGCCCCTTGACTGCTGGGTATCGAAAACAATACCCACCTCACAAGAGGGGAAGCACCACCCAACCGCAGGTATCGAAAACGATACCCAACTGAAAGAGGGAAAACCACCTCCCGAAGGAGTAGCCCCACGCAAACACGGGTATCGAAAATGATACCCGGCCATAGGGAGTGTAGGGAATTTAATGAGATTAAGGAGAATAGTATCGCTAAACTCCCTAAATTCTCTAATCTCTCTAAAAAACCAACGCCTAAAAGCCTATTATTTTACTCCCAATTTCTCTATCGCAGCAGAATACTTGCGTGAGTTTGCGTTGTGCTCCTTCAAGGTGCGGGCGAAGTTGTGGCGACCATCTAATTCGGGGCGGGCGCAGAAGTAGAGATATTTATGCTCCGCATAGTCGAGTACCGCATCTATCGCCGCTACGCTTGGCACACAAATCGGTGCAGGGGGCAAGCCACGATTTATATATGTATTGAATGGTGAGCGATATTTAAGGTGCTTATGCAGAATGCGTTGCAACGCAAAATCGCCCATCGCATACTTGATTGTCGGGCAAGCACCGAGGGCAATGCCGCCACGCAAACGATTGATGTAGACACCTGCAATCATTCGCATCTCTGATGGGATTTTCACCTCCTCATAGACTATCGAGGCGAGCGTCATAACCTCATATTTCGAGAGTCGGCAACGCTTCAATTTTGCGGTGCGCTCCTCGTTCCAGAAGTGGTCGTATTCGCGCTTTATGCGGTGCAAAAGTCGCTCCGGCGTAATATCCCACCACACCTCGTAGGTGTTCGGAATAAACATTGCAATAGTGCTATCCTTGACAAAGCCTAACTCCTTGCGCAACTGCTTATTACGCATTGCCGAGAGTAGGGTAGCGGAGTCCGCCTCAATCTGCTTTGCGAGTTTTCCTGCCAACTGCGGAAGTGTGCGAGCCTCGCCAACAACGAGCTTCACTGGCGACTGCTCGCCAAGCACCAACTTTCTGACTGCACGAATTACGCTTTCGCCCTCGTGGAAGAGGTAACGTCCCGTGCGGAAACGCCCTTTGAGGTTGAGTCGTTTGGCGTAGAAGTCGAATGCTGTGCGGTGCAGATTCGAGCGCAACGATGGGCGCAGTTGCTCGATTATTGCACTATATTCGCTCTGCGGAGTTATGTATACAACGACCTCTTTGTCAAGGGCTTTGCCGTAGAATGCGGAGTATAGCACGATAAGTGCCGCAGCCGCAAAACCACCCACAAGAGCCGCCCCACGAAAGAGTTGTCCGAGAAATTTTTTCGTCATTTGTCGCTAAAATTTTTGCAAAGATACAAAAAAAGTTCTACTTTTGCACCTCGGGTAAGTCTTATACGACCAGCTCCTGCAGAACTCCCCCAGGCAAGGAATTGAGCAAGGGTATGCGGTTGTAGCGGTGCGATATAAGTAGCTTACCCTTTTTTGTTTTTGTCTGATGACAAACAAAAAAGGGTAAAGTAAATTGACAATTGACGAATTGACAATTGACAGTTACTTTCTACTTTTTGACTATTTTATAAAAAATCGAAATTCTCTCGTCTCTCGTCTCTCATCTATTTTTGTGAAGTTTTCCGTTTTCCGCTTTCCGTTTTCCGTTTATTTTTGTATTTTTGCCAAAAATATAAAAATAGGTATATGCAAAAATCTATGACCGGCTTCGGTAAGTCCGAAGTTGTGATAAATGGCAAGACAATTACGGCGGAGATTCGCTCGCTCAACTCCAAACAACTCGACTTGGGCCTGAAAACACCTGCCGCATACAGAGAACTCGAAAATGATATTCGTTCGCTCGTATCGAAGCGCGTGGTGCGTGGTAAGGTTGATTTGCTTGTTTCGGTGGTTTCTACCGAGGTAGCAACCGCTTCACGCATCGACAAACCCCTCTTTGCTGCCTACATCAAGCAGATGAATGAGGCGTTGGCGTATGCAGGCGTAGAGGTTGATTACGAGGCGATTATCCCCGTTGTAATGAAGATGCCGAATGTTATTCAGGCAGACACTGCCGATGCCTCCGAGGAGGAGAAAAAGGCGGTTATGACCGCTGTGGAGGGTGCTATCGACAAGCTCGATGCGTTCCGCAAGCAGGAGGGCGCGATTTTGATTGCCGACCTGTTGCGCCGTGTTGATTTGATTGAGCAGATGCGCAACGAGATTATCCCGTTCGAGGCTGCCCGTACCGAGGCGGTGCGTCAGCGTATCCGTGAGGGCATCGAGAAATTGGGCGTAGAGGTGGATAACAACCGCTTGGAGCAGGAGATGATTTTCTATATCGAGAAGCTCGATATCACCGAGGAGAAGGTGCGCCTTGAAAACCACTGCAAGTACTTCCGCGAGGTGGCTGCCACAGAGGAGGCGGCTGGTCGCAAGCTCGGCTTTATTGCGCAGGAGATGGGGCGTGAGATTAACACCACCGGCTCGAAAGCCAACCAGCACGATATTCAGAAGTTGGTGGTAAAGATGAAAGACGAACTCGAAAAGATTAAGGAGCAGGTGCTTAACATTTTGTAATGCTATGAACGGAAAACTAATTATATTTTCAGCGCCGAGTGGTTCGGGCAAGACGACAATCGTGCGAGAGTTGTTGAAGCACTATCCGCAGTTTGAGTTCTCGATTTCGGCAACATCGCGTGCGCCACGAGGTGTGGAGCAGAATGGGGTGGACTACTACTTCCTCACGCAGGAGGAGTTTGCTGCCAAAGTCGCATCGGACAGCTTTGTAGAGTGGGAAGAGGTCTATGCAGGTACTTGCTACGGAACTCTCAAAAGCGAGATGGAGCGCATCTGGTCAAAGGGTAATGTTATCATTTTCGATGTTGATGTGATGGGTGGCATCAACCTCAAAAAGATATTTGGCGAGGCAGCTTGTTCGATTTTTATTATGCCGCCATCGGTGGAGGAGTTGCAGAAGCGATTGGAAGGTCGTGGCACAGACTCGGCAGAGGTTATCGCCAAGCGAGTAGCAAAGGCAGAGTTCGAGATTTCGAAGGCTCCTGAGTTCGACCACAAGGTGGTAAATGATGTTCTCGCAACTGCTGTAGCCAACACCAGAGCAATTATTGATGCATTCCTCGCAAAGTAATTCTGCATTCTGCATTTAATTCTGCATTTTGAATTTTGCATTTATGAAGCGTGTAGCGTTGTATTTCGGCTCGTTCAACCCCATTCACAAGGGGCATATCGCCCTCGCAGAGTGGGTGGTGGAGCAGGGACTGTGCGATGAGTTGATATTTATCGTGTCGCCCCAAAACCCATTCAAAGAGCAGGAGGGGCTGGCTCCCGAATTTTCTCGTTACGAGATGTGCGAGTTGGCTTGCAAGGCTTCACGCTATTCCGAGCAGATAAAGGTCTCGGCTGTGGAATTTGTGTTAGAGAAACCTTCCTACACGATAAATACGCTGCGCTATCTGCGTGAGAATTTCGGCTCGGAGATGCAATTTTCAATACTGATGGGTGCGGACAATATCGAAAATTTCGACAAGTGGCGTGAGTACGAGGAGATTTTGCGCAACTATCCGCTGTTGGTCTATCCGCGCGAGGGTTATTCGGTTGAGAAGTTTGCCGACAAGATAACATTTTTGGAGAACGCACCATTATTTGATTATGCTGCTACGGATATCCGCACGATGATAGCCGAGGGCGTGGATTTTAGAGATAAGTTGAGCGCAGAGGTCGCTCATTACATAATACAGAACAAGTTATATAGATAACCATAAAACGACTTTATCCGCTGTAAGCGGACCAAGCCCCTGCCTGAGGCGGGGGTTTAGGGGTGGGTCAGATTTGTAAACGCAGGGGAACCCTGAGAGAAAAAAACAGGTAATTAGAATTTTTAATTTTAATATGGGAAGATTAAAAATAGCACTTTTGGCTGGTGGCGACTCATCGGAGCGCGAAATTGCACTCAATAGCGCACATCAGATTAGCGAGGCTCTTGATGCGGAGAAGTACGATGTAAAGGTCATCGACCTGCACCACCGCAGCTGGGCTTATACCGCGCCAAATGGCAAAAAATACGAGGTTGATAAGAACGACTTTTCGCTAACCGTAGAGGGGGAGCGCACCGAGTTTGAGTATGCGCTGATTATTATTCACGGCACACCGGGCGAAGACGGCAAGTTGCAGGGCTACTTGGATATGATGGGTATCCCGTATTCGTCATGTTCGCAGGTAAGCTCAACCATCACCTTCGACAAGATTTCGACCAAGCGAGCAGTTGCAGAGCGAGGGATAAATGTCGCACGCGAGGTCTTTCTACATCGTGGCGAGCCGTACTCGGCAGAGGTTATTGCTGAGGAGTTGGGGTTGCCGTTGTTCGTGAAGCCTAACGCCAGCGGATCGAGTTTTGGCGTTACGCGAGTTACCGAAGTTGCGCAGATTGAGGAGGCTGTAAATCTGGCATTTACCGAGAGCGAGGAGGTCTTGATTGAGGAGTGCATCACAGGTCGTGAGTTTGGCTGTGGCGTGTTGATTACGAAGAACAAGACGCTTGTATTGCCGATTACGGAGATTGTATCAAAGAGGGCTTTTTTCGACTACGAGGCGAAATATACCGAGGGTATGAGCGATGAGATTACCCCTGCACCAATCTCGGAGGAGTGGAGCGAGATGATTGGCGAGGCGGCAGTCGAGGCGTACAAGGCGTGTCGTTGTCGTGGTATTGTCCGCATCGACTTTATCGTTACCGAGGAGGGCAAGGCGTACCTTATCGAGGTGAATTCTATCCCCGGAATGTCGAGTGGCAGCATTGTCCCAAAGCAGGCCCGCACCGCAGGCATATCGCTTGGAGAGCTGTATGATTTGGTGATTGAGGATACAAAACTATGATTGAAATTGAAGGCAAAATAGTTAGTACCGACCTGCTGACCGAGAAGTTTGCATGCGACTTGTCGCAGTGCAAGGGGGCGTGTTGCATCGAGGGTGATGCTGGGGCACCGCTTGAAATCGAGGAGGTCGATATTCTCGAAGAGGAGTACGAAAATTACAAGCCCTATATGACTCCCGAAGGCATTGCAGCCGTTGAGAAGCAGGGTTTTATGGTTGTTGATGTGGAGGGCGACTACACCACACCACTTATCAACGGTGGTGAGTGCGCCTTTACCTGCTACGATGAGAACGGGGTGGCGTTGTGTGCCATCGATAAGGCTTTTCGTGAGGGTAAATGCTCCTTCCAAAAACCCATATCGTGCCACCTCTACCCAATTCGTGTGTTGAAATTCAAAAATGGCGGCGAGGGGCTGAACTACCACCGCTGGTATATCTGTAAGTCGGCTTGCGAGAATGGTTGCAAACTCGGCATACCTGTCTATAAGGGGTTGCGCGAGCCTATTATCCGCAAGTGGGGCGAGGAGTTTTACAAGGCACTCGAAGCAGCAGAAGAACTGCTTAAAATGCAAAATTCAGAATGCAAAATGCAAAATTACTAATGAAGAAGATACAATTACTTATATTAGCGTTGTGTGGTGTTGCAACTGCGGTTGCCAATCCGCTTGATTCGCTGACGATTAAGCCTATCGAGAAGTTGCAGTCGGCGATTGTGGTTGATACGCTACCAACTGCCGACAAACACCTCTCTATCGTGCTTTTCAACGACAATTCGTGGCGTTATATCCGCACGGCAGAGATTCAACCCGACTCTACGGCTTTCACTCGTTGTTGGAACACCGAGAAGATTTCGCCCTATCGTGATTCGGTGGCGTTATCGCAGATTCCGAACGCAGTGCCGATTCGATTGGTAGATTCTCTGCGCTCGTATCGCTATCCGATTAAGGGGCGCATAACATCGCGCTACGGCTTGCGCCGCAGGGTAAATCACAACGGCATAGATATAGCATTGAAGGTGGGCGACACCATCTGCTCTACATTTGACGGTCGTGTGCGCTTCTCTAAGGCGACCGATACAGGCTACGGAACGCTCGTTATTATCCGTCACGACAACGGTATCGAAACCTATCACGGACACCTCTCCAAGCGATTGGTCGAGGCTGGCGAGAGGGTAGTGGCAGGTCAGCCTATTGCGCTGGGTGGTAACTCTGGTCGCAGTACGGGCCCACACCTCCACTTTGAGTGCCGCTATATGGGACAGTCGTTTGACCCTGAGCGTCTTATCGACTTCAAGACGGGCGATTTGCGCCGCGAGGAGTTGCTCCTGAAACGCTCCTATTTCAGCATCTACTCGAACTACGAGCAGGATTGGAATGGAGAGAAGTTGCTTGCTGATGCCGATAAGAAGGAGGCTGCACTATCGGCTGAACGCCGTTACTACAAGGTGCGCAGTGGCGACTACTTGGGTAAGATTGCTGCCCGCAACCATACCACCGTTGCAGCGATTTGCCGTTTGAATGGCATTAAAGCCAACGCTATACTTCCGATTGGCAAGGTGCTGAGGGTAAAGTAAAAGTTTAATTAACGATGGCTATTTCTGTAAGAATAAAGGAGTTACACGCATCGCTACCACAGGGAGTTACACTTGTGGCGGTATCGAAATTCCACCCCGTAGAGTCCTTAAAAGAGGCTTACGAAGCGGGGCAACGCATCTTTGGCGAGAGCCGTGTGCAGGAGTTGGTTGTGAAGCATGAGGCTCTGCCGAAAGATATTGAGTGGCAGATGATTGGACACTTGCAGACCAACAAGGTGCGACAGATTGTGCCATTCGTGTCGCTTATTCAGTCGGTGGATAGTGTGCGACTTGCCGAGTGCATCAACCGCGAGGCGGAGCGCATAGGCAGGGTGGTCGATATCCTGCTCGAAATACATGTTGCACAGGAGGAGAGCAAGACGGGCTGGAAGTACCCCGAACTCGTAACATTTTTGCAGGACGAGGGTTTCAAAAGCCTGAAAAATATTCGTGTTCGTGGCGTTATGGGTATGGCAACAAACACTGATGATGAGGCGGTTATCCGTGCCGACTTCGAGCAACTCGCAAAGCACTACAACGAGTTAAAACCCCTTTTCGGTGAGGCGTTCGACACCCTTTCGATGGGTATGTCCGATGACTACGAATTGGCTATTGAGTGCGGCTCTACGATGGTGCGCATCGGCTCGTCAATATTTGGAGATAGAATTTACTAAACACTATTTGATATGAAGAGATTTCTTTTGACATTTGCACTTTTGGCAGGTACGGCTACGGCTCTTGCCTGCACCAACTTTATCGTAACGAAGGGGGCTTCGACAGATGGCTCGGTAATGGTTACCTACGCTGCCGACTCGCATCAACTCTACGGTGCTTTGTACAAGCACAACGGAGGTAAACAGAAATCGAAGATGATGGCGGTAAACGAATGGGATACAGGTCGTTATCTTGGTCTTATCGAGCAACATGCTGTGCCGACATACGCAACCGTAGGCAATATGAACGAACATTCGCTTATCATCACCGAAACGACTTTCGGAGGTCGTCACGAGTTGGAGGATAAGCAGGGCATTATGGACTACGGCTCGTTGATTTACATCACTTTGCAGCGTGCAAAGACGGCTCGTGAGGCTATCGCTACCATCGTTTTCTTGGCTAATCGCTACGGCTACGCCTCTTCGGGCGAGTCGTTCTCGATTGCCGATGCTGACGAGGCATGGATTATGGAGCTTATTGGCAAGGGCTCAAAGCTCGACGAGAAGGGCAATAACACTCGCAAGGGTATCGTTTGGGTTGCTCGCCGTATCCCTGACGGATATGTGTCGGGACACGCCAACCAAGCCCGCATTTCGACCTTCCCTCTCAACGACAAGGAGAACTGCCTCTATGCTCCCGATGTGATTTCGTTTGCTCGCGAGATGGGCTACTTCAACGGCAAAGACGAAGAGTTCTCGTTCTGCGATGCCTACGCTCCTGCCGACTTTGGTGCTTTGCGTGGTTGTGAGGCGCGTGTCTGGGCATTCTTCCGCACTGTGGCAGAGGGTATGGACCAATACACCGACTACGCAATGGGCCACAACCCAAAGAACCGTATGCCGTTGTGGGTTAAGCCTACACAGAAGGTTTCACCAAAGCAGGTTTTCGATGCTATGCGTGACCACTACGAGGGTACTCCGATGGATATGACCACCGATATTGGCGCAGGTGGAAACGCTTGCCCATATCGTTGGCGACCAATGTACTTCAAGGTTGATGGCGTAGAGTACTGCAACGAGCGTGCTACCGCAACGCAGCAGACAGGTTTTTGGCTCTGCGGTCAGGCTCGTAAGGGCAAGACGGGTATTCTCTGGTTTGGTACTGACGATGCTGCGACATCGCCTTTGACACCTATATATTGCAATACTACCGAGGTGCCATGGTGCCTCTCGGAGGAGAATGGCTCGATGTTGCACTATTCGCCAACCTCGATGTTCTGGGTTACAAACCGCATCGCAAACTTCGCATACTTGCGTTACAATGTTATCGGTAAGCGTGTGCGCGAGGAGGTTGATAAGTGGGAGAACGACAAGTTGGCAGAGGTCGCAAAGGTTGATGCAAAGGTCGCAACCCTCTCGCCTAAGAAGGCTCAAAAATTGCTTACGGACTATTCGACCGTTACGGCACAGGCTCTGTTCGAGAAGTGGGATTCACTCGATAAGTATCTGCTTATCAAGTATATTGATGGCAACACCAAAGCGGAGAACGAGAAGGGCTTTATCGATAACGGCAACGGCAAGAATATCCCCGACAAGATTGAGCAGTCTGGCTACTCGGAGAAGTGGAAGAGAGCCGTTGCGGAGGATAATGGCGAGGTTTTAAAGGTTATAAATTACTAAATATTACTAATATGAAAAGAATCTTTTTGGCGGCAGTTTTAGCCGTAGTTGCAGTTGGTGTGCAAGCACAGATGACATTTCCACGCTCACACGCTGAGGATACCAAAGGGTATATGAGTGAGGCGTATTGGAACATTTGGAACGAGGAGGAGCAGGCTCGTATCGATGCCGATATCGAGAAGTATCGCAAGGCCGATGGAGAGATTGTACTCGAAAACATCGGTCGCAAGCGCGATGTGAAGATTGAGCAGGTGTCGCACGAGTTTATCTTTGGTGCGCATATCTTCAACTTCAATCAGCTCGGCAAAACCGAGTGGAACGAGCGCTACAAGCGCATCTATGGCGAGTTATTCAACTCGGCAACCGTGCCTTTCTATTGGAAGGAGCTGGAGTTGGAGCAGGGCAAACCTCGCTTCGTGACCGAGTATCGCGATACGGAGGAGTTCTGGAACAACTGCAAGGAGCCGTACGACCAGCCACATTGGCGCCGTCCTTCGACCGACCAACTCGTGGAGTTCTGCGAGCAGAAGGGTATTCGTGCTCATGGTCATGTCTTGGTGTGGGGCAACCGCAAGTTCCAGCGCCCAAGTTGGTATTTCAACCTCTTCACCGAGAAGGAGCGTGCCGAGCATAAGCGATTGTTCCCTAACGAGCCAAATCGCTATAAGAGCGCAGATGCGCAGAGTGCCGAATGGCAAGCGATGTCGTTCGAGGAGGTCGCTCAAACCTTCCCTGAGTATGCCAAGACTATGCCGAAGGTTATGGAGGAGCGTATTCGCACCATTGCCGAGCGTTACAAAGGTCGTTTGCAGAGTTGGGACGTTGTGAACGAGAGCGCACTCGACCACGACCGAGACCTTCTCCCCGAGAACTATCCAATCTCGAAGAGCCGCTACGGTTTGGCGTATGGCGACTACCCATATCACGCATTGAAGACAGCCGAGAAGTATTTCCCTGCGGAGGTTAAGTTGAATATCAACGACTATCACCGCAAACCGGGTTATACTACGCAGGTGAAGCGTCTGTTGGAGCGTGGTTGCAAAATTGATATTATGGGTATTCAGATGCACCTCTTCAACGTAAAGCATTGTCAGGATATGGCGAATGGCACAAAGATTCAGACTCCATCGCAGGTGCGTGAGTATATTGGTTGGGCTTCGGAGGTAGGTATTCCACTACATTTGAGCGAAGTTACCATCACCTCGCCATCGCAGGACGAGCGTGGCTTTATGATTCAGGCCATTCTCACACAAAACCTCTATCGTTTGTGGTTCTCGCAGGAGAAGATGATGGGTATCACTTGGTGGAATGTGTTGGACAACTGCGGTGTTAAGGGTGAGCCTACGGTGTCGGGTATCTTCACTCGCGACATGAAGGAGAAGCCTGTATATTGGGCTATGGACCAACTTATTAACCACGAGTGGAAGACCAATACCACCGTTAAGGCTGACGAGAATGGAGTGGTTAAGTTCCGAGGTTTCAAGGGTAAGTACCGCATCACCTACAAGGATAAGCGCGGTAAAGAGCAGAGTGTGGAATACATTTTGAAATAGTGAGTAGTTAGTAGTGAGTAGTTAGAAAAATAATTCCTAATTCTCAATTCTCAATTCTTAATTTAAAAAGAGGTGTTCGATTTAATAGTTATCGGCGGTGGTCCTGCGGGATATGTGGGAGCCATTCGCGCAGCAGAGTTGGGCGAAAAGGTCGCCCTCGTGGAGCGTGCGGAGTTGGGCGGAACATGCCTTAATTGGGGTTGTATCCCTACGAAGGCTCTGCTCAAAAGTGCGCAGGTCTATCACTACTGCAAGAGCGCAAAGTCGTTCGGTGTGGCGATTGAGGGCGAGGTTAAAGCCGATTTGAAGGCTATGGTGGCTCGCTCGCGACAGGTGGCTGCAACCACAGGTCGAGGTGTCGAAATGCTGCTCAAAAAGGCTGGTGTAGAGGTTATTACGGGCTCGGCAGAGTTGCTCTCCGACCACGCAGTAAAGGTGGGCGAAGCGACCTACGAGGCTAAAAATATACTCCTTGCTACGGGTGCTTCTCCGCGTGAAGTGCCTTCGATTCCGATTGACCACAACTTTGTCCTCTCCTCGCGCGATGCGCTTGTGTTGGAGGAGTTGCCCGAAACGATGGTCGTTGTGGGCTCGGGTGCTATCGGTAGCGAATTTGCCTTCCTCTACGCATCGTTGGGCGTGAAGGTTACCGTGGTGGAGTATCTGCCGCAGTTTATGCCACTTCTCGATGCCGAGGTGTCGGCTGCTGCAGAACGCGCCTTCCGCCGTCAGCGCATAACGGTTATGACCGACACCGCAGTAAAGGGTGTTTCGGTTGCCGAGGGCAAGTGCATAGTCGAGGTGGAGCAGAAGGGCGAAGCGAAGCAAATCGTTGCCGATAAGGTGCTTTCGGCTGTCGGTATCAAGTCCAATATCGAGGGGCTTGGGCTTGATAAAGTAGGAGTTCAGGTAGAACGTGATAAGGTAGTGGTTGATAGCGAGTTTCGAACATCTGTTCCGTCTATTTTCGCGGTGGGCGATATCATCTCTTCGCCAGCCTTGGCGCATGTGGCATCTGCCGAGGCGGTGAACTGCGTGGAGCGCATCTTCGGGCTCTCGCCAAAGGCTATCGACTACGCTTTGACTCCTGCATGCATCTTCACTACGCCTGAAATTGCATCGGTGGGCATGACCGAGGAGCAGGCGCAGAAGCAGGGTATTGAGTACAAGGTTGCTCGCTACAACTTCGCCTCATCGGGTAAGGCAGCAGCGGCAGGCGACCGCGATGGCTTTGTGAAGTTGATTTTCGATACAGAGAACAAGTTGCGTGGCGCACATATCATAGGTGCTAACGTTGTGGAGATGCTGGGTGAGCCATCGGTGGCTATGGCGTTGGGTGCTACGGCAAACGACCTCGCAACCACTATTCACGCACACCCTTCGCTCTACGAGGGTATATACGAAGCGGCCAAGGAGGCAGAGAGGTAAAACCGTAACAGGCGTAACAAAAGCGTAACAGCGTAACAAGCGTAACGCCCCTGTTACGGTGTTACGGTTGTTACGGTTTAGAGTCGTTAGAGAATTTAAGGCATTTAGGGAGTTTAGCGCAATAATTCATAATTTGGCTAATGGCTAATAGCCTAAACTTAAAAGCGTATGCGTTATTTTATTGAGTTACAATACGATGGTGGGGCATACTGCGGTTGGCAGCGGCAACCCAATGAGCCCACCGTGCAGGGAGCGATAGAGGAGGCGCTCTCCAAACTACTGCGTCGTACTACCGAGATAGTAGGTGCTGGTCGTACCGATACGGGTGTAAATGCTTCGTTCTACGTAGCACACCTCGATACTCCCGAGGAGATAGATTGCGACCACATAGCCTATAAACTCAACGCTATGCTGCCGCAAGATATCGCTATCAAGCGTATATATAGGGTAGCAGATAATCTTCACGCACGCTTCGATGCCAAGGAGCGTGAATACACCTATCTGCTTTCGCCTGTAAAGGCTCCGTTCCGCCGTCACTCTGCGTGGATATACCATATCCCGTTAGATATCGAGCGTATGAACGAGGCGGCGAAGGTGTTGCTCACGACAAGCGACTTCACCTCATTCGCAAAGTTAAACTCCAATAATAAGACAAATATATGTAGAGTTACGCATGCAGAATGGGTGGTGGAGAGCGATGGCACACTGCGCTTTACCATACGTGCAGATAGGTTTCTGCGCAATATGGTGCGCTCGATTGTAGGCACACTCGTAGATGTCGGCAGAGGCAGATATTCGGTTGCGGAGTTTGCCGAAATAGTGGCATCGCACGACCTCTCACGCGCCAGCAGCGGCGCACAACCGCAAGGCTTGTTCCTCTCGAACATTAAGTATGATTGAGAGTAGCTTTTAACACTTTTACAGGGGTGTTAAACGATGTTAAATTGTTAAATTGAAAATAATTCTCAATTTTTAATTCTCAATTCTCAACTAAAAAACAAAGTTTTTCCTTATCTTTGCGTTTTAATAACATTAAAACGGAGAAGATATGAAGGTTGCAATCATTGGCTACGGCAAGATGGGACACGAGATTGAGCAGGTGTTGCTCAGCCGAGGACACTCCGTAGCACTCATTATAGACCAAGATAACGCCCACGACCTCTGTGCCGAGAAGTTGGCAGAGGTTGATGTGGCAATCGAATTTACCACCCCCACAACCGCCTACTCGAATGTTCGCACCTGCATTGAGTGCGGTACTCCCGTTGTGAGTGGCACTACGGGTTGGCACGACAAATTGGAGGAGTTGCAGGCGTTGTGTCGCGAGAAAGATTCTACTATGATTTGGTCATCGAACTACTCGTTGGGCGTGAATATCACCTTCCGCCTCAATCGCTACTTGGCGGAGCTGATGAATCGCTTCGAGGGCTACAATGTCGCTATCGAGGAGATTCACCACACACAGAAGAAAGATGCTCCGAGTGGCACGGCCATATCGTTGGCAAACGACATCTTGGAGCGTGTAGAGCGCAAGCAGAGGTGGGTGAATGAGCCTACCACCGACTCGAAAGCACTCGAAATAGTATCGTTGCGCGAGGGAACTGTACCGGGTACGCACACCGTAACATACGAGTCGGCAGATGACAAAATCGAGATTAAACACACCCTCTTTTCGCGCCGTGCGTTGGCTCTCGGTGCGGTAGTTGCAGCGGAGTTTGTCGCAACGAAGAAGGGTGTATTCACCATTGACGACCTCTTTGAGTAACGGAAAACGGAAAACTATGAAGAACTTTTTAACTAATCGCTGGTTTAAGTTTTCGATTGCCAGCATTGTATATATCCTTCTGTTCGTGGTGTGGACAGGTAATTTGTGGTTGTTGCTCGGCTTGCCGTTTATCTACGACTACTTTATTTCGCGCCTTGTATATCGCTATATCGGCACAAAGAACGATGCCCTGCGCGAGAAATATCCTCTTTACAACTCCATTTACGGCTGGATTGACGCTATCGTGTGGGCTACGGTGGTGGCACACTTGGTGCATCTCTTTATCTTTCAGTTGTATGTGGTGCCGACCTCCTCGATGGAGAAGACCATTCTTATCGGCGACTACCTCTATGTGAGCAAGTTGTCTTATGGTCCGCAAGTGCCTAATACGCCTGTGGCGATGCCGTTTGTCTACAACACAATGCCTTTTTCTTCGACCAAAAAGTCCTATTCGGAGTGCGTAAAGTGGGATTATCACCGCTTGCGTGGTCGTGGCAAGGTGGAGCGCGAGGATGTGGTGGTCTTCAACTTCCCTGCGGGAGATACCGTGCTGCTCGAAAATCAGGCGGCTACCTACTACGATGTGTTGCGCGAGTATCAGGAGGCTCTCGGCAAGGAGGAGGGCAGAAAGCAACTCTATCGCGATTATACGGTTATTGCACGCCCTGTCGACAAGCGCGAGAACTACATTAAGCGTTGTGTAGGTATTCCGGGTGACACTCTGCAAGTTATAGACACCGAACTCTTCGTAAATGGCGAGGCACAACCTGCCTGCGAGGAGCGTCAGCACATCTACTTCGTAAAGACAAATGCTCCATTGTCGGATTATGCATTTGCAAACCTCGATATCACCGAGTATAACGGCACTTCGCCATACTACTATGTGGCAACTACCGAAAAGGGTGCAGAGCAGTTACGCAGGTACAAGAGCGTGGAGATGGTTGAGCGCTACAACAACACCGAGCCTTCGCTCGATGCATTCCCTCACCACAACGACTATGTATGGACACAAGACAACTTTGGACCATTGTGGGTACCGCAGAGGGGTGCGACCATCGAACTCACAACTGCCAATCTACCTCTCTACGAGCGCATTATCGACCAATACGAGGGGCACGACCTGCGTGTGGAGGGCGACAAGATATTTATTGACGGCGAGGAGACTTCGACCTACACCTTTGCGATGGACTACTACTTTATGATGGGCGATAACCGCCACAACTCGGCAGACTCGCGCTATTGGGGCTTTGTGCCTGAGGACCATATCGTAGGCAAGGCGTTGTTTATCGCCTTCTCGAAGGGTGAGAACGGTATCCGCTGGAACAGACTATTCAACAAAGTGAAGTAGGGCGTGTCGGAGCAAAAAGACTCATACTTGACCATTGCAGAGCCTGCGGAGGCAATCTACAAGGAGCGCAGCAGCAAGTTCCTCACTTATGCCTACCCCGTAGAGAGCGAGGAGGAGGTGAAGGAGTTGCTCGATGCACTGCGCAAGGAGTACTACGATGCCACGCATCACTGCTACGCTTACCGCCTTGGTGCGCATGGCGAGGTATTCCGTGCAAACGATGATGGCGAGCCTTCGGGAACGGCAGGAAAGCCCATTTTGGGGCAGTTGCTCTCGGCAGATTTGACCAACTGCTTGGTGGTTGTCGTGCGTTACTTCGGTGGCACGAAATTGGGTGTTTCGGGGCTTATACAGGCTTACAAAGAGTCCACCGCTGAGGTTATAGCAGTGAGCAAGATAGTCGAAAAGACGGTGGATAGGGTAGTTGATATCGCCTTTTCGTATATCTCGATGAATGGCGTTATGCGCATCATCAAGGAGATGTCGCCACGCATTGACGAGCAGGTCTTCGACAACCTCTGCACGATGCGGTTGTGTATCCGCGAGAGCGAAGCAGACCAACTCATAGCGAAACTCCTGAAAGTGGAGGGAGTAACGATAGAAACGGAAAACGGAAAGCGGAAAACGGAAAACTAATTTTGCATTCTGCATTTTGCATTTTGAATTTTGGAGAACAAAATCTACATAAAAGGGGCGCGAGTTCACAACTTGCAGAACATCGAACTCAAAATTCCGCACGAGAAGTTGATTGTCGTAACGGGACTTTCGGGCTCGGGCAAATCGACTTTGGCATTCGACACCATCTTTGCCGAGGGGCAACGCCGCTATGTAGAGAGCCTTTCGGCATACGCTCGTCAGTTCTTGGGGCGTATCTCCAAACCCGATGTAGATCTGATTACGGGTATCGCACCCGCTATCGCCATTGAGCAGAAGGTCTCTTCGCGCAATCCACGCTCTACGGTGGGAACGGTAACCGAGATTTACGACTATCTCAAACTATTGTATGCGCGTGTCGGCAGGACCATTTCGCCTGTTTCGGGCGTGGAGGTGAGGTGCTACAACACCGATGATGTGGTCGAATACCTCCTATCGTTGGGCGAGGGAGCAAGGGTAGTGGTGGCAGTGCCGATGCTCCTTGACAAGGGCGAGAGCATTATCGAAAAACTGCTCACGCTTGTCAAAGATGGCATCGTACGCCTTGTGGTGGAGGATAAGACGGTGCTGATTGACGACTTTATCAAGGAGGTCGATTTGGAGCACACGGGCGAAGATATACATATCGTTATTGACCGCCTGCGCGTGTTGAGCGATGACGACACACTAACCCGTATGCGCGAGTCGGTATCGCAAGCATTTGGTTACGGCACAAGCAGTTGCGTTATTATTCACGAGGGCGAAAAGCGACTCTTCAACTCCAACTTCACGGCTGACGGCATCGAGTTCGAGCGACCTCACGAGCACCTATTCTCGTTCAACAATCCGCTGGGTGCTTGCCCGAGGTGTGAGGGTTGGGGCAAGGTTACGGGCATTGACGAGGATTTGGTCGTACCCGACAAGTCACGCACGATATTCGACAACGCCATTGCTTGTTGGCGTGGTGACACGATGCGTTGGTTTAGGGACCAGCTTGTGATGAATGCGCACAAGTTCGACTTCCCGATACACGCACCATACTACACCCTTACGGAGGAGCAACGGAGATTACTATGGCTTGGAAATGAGTATTTTGAGGGGTTAAACTCCTTCTTCGAAATGCTCGATAGCCAACGCCATAAGATACAATACCGAGTGATGAAGGCTCGTTATACGGGCAAGAGCATCTGCCCCGAATGTGAGGGCAAACGCCTACGCCCCGAAGCGTTGTATGTGCAGTTCGGGGGCAAGAATATTGCCGAGGTTGTGCGAATGACCGTAGATGAGGCGATAGAGTTTTTTGGGGGCGTACAACTCAACGACCACGAAAAAAAGAGCGCCGAACGCCTCTTGATAGAGGTGCAAAACCGCCTGCGATATCTGAGTGATGTGGGCTTGGGCTACCTCACATTGGACCGAGCCTCGAACACGCTGTCGGGTGGCGAGAGCCAGCGCATTAACCTCGCAACCTCGCTCGGCAGCAACCTCACAGGCTCGTTGTATATCCTCGATGAGCCTTCGATTGGTCTGCACCCACGCGATACGCATCGCCTTATCGAGGTGCTGAAACAGCTCCGCGATATGGGCAATACGGTGATTGTTGTGGAGCACGAGGAGGAGGTTATCCGCAGTGCCGACTTCGTTGTGGATATAGGTCCCGAAGCGGGCAAAAATGGCGGTAGAGTGGTGTATAGTGGCGATTTGGAGCATCTTGCCACCGCTACCGAGAGCTACACTGCCGACTACCTTTCGGGGCGCAGAGAGATTGCCGTACCGCGGTCGGTGCGTGGTTGGAGCAATTTTATAAAACTGAACGGTTGCCGACACAACAACCTCAAAAATATAACGGTCAAAATTCCGTTGGGAGTTATGACCTGCATCACGGGCGTTAGTGGCTCGGGCAAGTCGTCGTTGGCGAGGGATATTCTCTATCCTGCTTTGCATCGCGAGTTGGCTGATACGGGCGACCACCCGGGCGACTTCGATGGTCTGTCGGGCGACACCTCGCTCTTGAAGGGGGTTGAGATGGTGGACCAAAACCCTATCGGCAAGTCCTCACGCTCAAACCCTGCCATCTATATTAAGGCGTGGGACGAGATTCGCAAGCTCTTTGCCGAGCAGCCTTACGCCAAGCACAACAATATCTCCGCATCGCACTTCTCGTTCAACTCATCGGGAGGGCGTTGCGAGGTGTGTCAGGGCGAGGGTAGTATCAAGGTGCCAATGCAATTTATGGCGGATATTACGCTCACCTGCGAGGCTTGTAACGGCAAGCGCTTCAAAGATGATGTCTTGGAGGTGAAGTATCGTGACAAGTCGTGCAGCGATATCCTCGATATGAGTGTCGATGAGGCGATAGCCTTTTTCAGCGAAGATGCGAAGGAGTGCCGCCGTATTATCGAGCGACTGCAAACGCTGAGCGATGTGGGTTTGGGATATATCAAACTCGGACAACCCTCATCAACCCTTTCGGGCGGTGAGAGTCAGCGAGTTAAGTTGGCTTCCAACTTGGCAAAAGAGTTCTCGGACAAGCATATGATGTTTATCTTCGATGAGCCTACTACGGGACTGCATATCCACGATATAAATCGCCTTTTGAGGGCATTTAATGCACTGATTGCAGCAGGGCATACGATAGTTATTGTGGAGCATAATATGGAGGTTATCAAGTGTGCTGACCACATCATCGACCTCGGACCCGAAGCGGGCACAGATGGCGGAAATATCGTCTTCGAGGGCACCCCGAAGGAACTTGTACATTGTGACAAGAGCCACACTGCGAAGTTTCTGAAAAAGGCTATTAGCCATTAGCCATTGGCCATTGGCTTTTTAGATAGGAGTTAGGAGATAGGAGTGGGATTAACGGAAAACGGAAAGCGGAGAACGGAAAACTAATTTTGCATTTTGCATTTTACATTCTCAAACTCCCCTTAATTACCCTTAACAACCATTATAATTGTCGGCAAAACAAACCCTCCGTAGAAAAAATTCTGCGGAGGGTGAAGCCAATGGCTAAAAGCCCAGAAAATTAGAAGTCGTAGCCGACAATATCCGAAGCATAATAGCTCCACCAATCTGCTGACTTGTATACCTCTGAATTATTCGCGCAATGAGGATTTATTTAGAACTCTTTGAGAATTCAGTTAAATTATTTAACTCTGTACACGCTATTATATTACGGAATTATATATTTTAGTGTTGTAAAATAAATTTACGAGTCATTTCGGAGAAATAAATAATAAAAGAAAAATCCGATTATCTAATAAAAATAGATAGTCGGATTTTTAAATATCTATTGATTCTTAATTATACAATCTGTATTTTTAAAGAAAAAACGGTATGAATACAGATAATAAAAGAGAAATTGATTTAGACTTAGTTAACGAATGGTCTAATTTTATCTATAACACGATTACTGATAGATTAGTAAAACAACCAAACTCTTCACGATGGTATAGTAAATGCTATGCATACTTAGAAATGGAGGGCATAACTGATGGTCGTCCTGATTTCATGCATTACCATGCAGCATACTATGATGCAATGTGTAAAATACTTATAGATGGTAAAATGAATTTCGATAAACTATTTGCATATTCATTTACCTAAACATTACTATCCAAATAGGATAATTCATCCTCTAATGTTTGTCGTTTCCTGCTTGGAAAGAATATTTTGTCGAGACTGCATTTGCATTGGAGGTAATAAATACCATCATTCCTATCTTGCACAATATTATAACAAGGATGTTCCCCATGTACAATTTTCACAGTATCAGCTGTTGGGTGTAATTCCTTCTCATTTGCTATTATTTCAATTGAGTGCTGTAATGACTTGGACAATTGCTGACGCTTTTCCATCTCTTTTACAGCTCTCATCGAATTAAGCAATGCAACAAAAACTTCATCTTCTAATTTTTGGTTTACCATACTTTTCAAGTTATTTTATTAGTTAAACATATTACAAATGTAGTAAAATTTTCTAAAAATAGGTTAGCAACTTACTATTCTTCGGTTGCTAACCACCAATTAAGCATTACCAAGTAAAACGATACATAATACCGCAATTGTGCTCAGTGCCCTGTGCACAACCAGGAACAACCTTAACGCTTGACTGCTTTGAAATACCAAGTTTCATAATTTCTTCGTATTTTTAAGTTATAGGATTAGTTCGGGATGTCAATCCATTTCTCCCTGCATCTATCTCAATGCTCTATTATCTCTTTGCCAAATCTCTCTACTTCGTAATCTCCCATTATTGCCAATCGTGTCTCAACAGGCAGTCCACATAGAGGATCATATCCCTCTTTGAGTTTTTGCATTAGGTCATATCTAACCTTTGCTAACCAACAATTTACAGATGAAGGTTTTGTTAATACACCATGTTCATTATAATTGTTTCCACTACATAAGTTGCAATAATCACATTCAGGTTTTGTTCCGCACCCCTCAATCTTGCCTATATTAGTGTTTCGCCACTCTTGCAAGCGTTCACTTTTTAATATCTCTGCTATGGGTTGAGTGGTAACATTTCCCAATATCCAATGCATACTTGAACATATCACCATATTACCATCAGGGGTAATAGTATATGTTCCCCAGCCTCCACTGCACGGATAGGCATCAGCGGGTTTTGGCACTCTTCCCTCGTTTGGCATATCAAGCCCAACATACAGAGGAATATCCTTATCACATAGTAATATCTCAAACTCCTCTTTGGACAGTCTTAGGTGGTTAATCATTGACATATCGCCATCAACACCCATACACAAGTTGGTCTCTATCTGAAATACTGCACCATATTTTTTCGCCAACCCCTTAACAAAATGATAACTCTTTAAATTAGGTTTCATTACCACACATTTGAATGTCATCGGCACTCCATATTCTGAGAGCTTTTCTGCCACAGATATAGACTTTTCAAATGAACCTTTAATGCGAGTTATCTTGTCGTGAATTTCGGGGACACCACTATATATGGATATGCCTACCAAACGAGGATAGTAATCAATGAGTCTATCTACTTTGGTAGTAATTGCCAATCCATTTGTAAAGATGTCAAACGCAATCTCCTTTTGATACAGGTAGTCTATTATCTCCCAAGCAATAGGTTTTGCGAATGGATCGCCACCAGACAGACAAACCTTATAGCAACCAAGTGAATCTAATTCGTCAATCAACTTTTTATAATCGTTGATATCCATCTCTGCAAGGCAACATCTGCCACTCTTCTCGTCATCATTGCGTGTTGCTCCCATGTTGTAGCAATGAATACACTTTTCGCTGCAATTATATGTGAGTTCAAGCATTACTGAGTAGATGTTTGTATCGGGGTTGAGATATTTGTTATATTCAATCTCTGCTGTTTGGGAGTCGATTATGCCCTCATTTTTGAGATTAGCAAGGTGATAGTGCGGAGACTCTTTCTTATTGACTCTGCTCCATTTTTTACGCATTGCGTGAATCTCATCTTTGGAGAATATCTTTGTGGTAACAAGTCCGACATCTGTTAAAACATCATCGAAAAACTCAATTATGCTTTCGGTGGGGATATTCGTCTTTTGAGATATGCGTTCTATATCTAACACGCCATTGCGACCTACGGCAAGTACTTCGGCAATAACATTGGCGGAATGGGATTCAAAGAAAAATGATTTTCCTTCGATAAGGTTGTACATCAGTGCAACTTGTGCAGACGGATTATATCTGCCACAAGTCCATTCGGGGCGAAAAAAGGTTTTGTTCATCATTGTCTTCTACAATGTTGTAACCATATCACCTCCTATATGGGTATTAGTATATAAACAGAAAGTGTGGAGATGACTTTCGTTTATCTCTAAGAAGGTTGTGGAATGACCCGAACTAAAATAAACGACACAATGCCCCACACTCGTATAGCATAGAACATTATAGCACGGAATATGCCATAGGTCTATTACATATACAAGAAATGAGTGCTGTTCGATTATCCTTTAGCTCTGAAAACTTCCACATTTTCTTAGAAGGACAGCGAAAACACTTTCTATATGTTCACCAAGTTATCTGCTACTTGGTAGTGCAAAAGTAAAAATAATTTTCAAAACGAACAACACCCACGGTGAAGCATTGTTCTAAAAAATAAGTTTGTTCTATACTGCATACCGAATTAGAGTCCTTTTTTAAGAAGGTTATAGTATTTATAGTAAAGATAGCAGAAGTATGTTTGAACCGAATATTGAGAGTAATATAATATGTCCGAAATGTGGATGGAGATGGATATTTAATGATATGACGTATGTGAATCATTCGTCAGAATGGGGGATGCAGATGTCATGCCCTAAATGCAAAAATAAGTTTAGGGTTAGGAAGGAGGATACTAAATACACTCATAAACCGAGTAATTCAAATATAGTAATCAAAGAGGTAGAAGAAACAAAAAAGAAAATCCTCTCACTGATGGAGAGGGTTAACAAAGATGGTTTTCGGATGTGTAAAAACGATGATTTTGACACGACAGAAGAAAATACTAGTGGATGGCCGTGTCAGATACCATCATTATTTGATTATGGAACAATAAGTTGTATTAAACGCATCAAAAACAGAGATACGGCAGAAATTGTAGCATTATTTCGCAGGGAAGATAATGCCAACTATTTTTGGGCAAAAACATTTGAATCAGAAAAAGAGTGGGAGGTTATTATGGAGATTCCTGAATGGGCACACCAATATATCCTCCCATATGACCCTAGCGAGGGATGGATATCAGTAACGACTTTTTAACATTAAACCAATGCGCCTTTGCATTATCCCCTTTGTATTTACTATTGCAATCTTTGCATGTTGGGCAAATGTATTTCTTGTTGGACTTGTCTATGACATGCGCACCAACAAACTCTCTTGCAGGTTTTGTTTTTCCACAAGATGGACATATCGGTGAACCTGCGCTAAAATCGCAGTTATTAGTTTCCTGTTTCCAATACTCTATCCAAGACAAGTTGTTAGGAGCACACTCATCACTTGTATCTACATCGTGTCTAACTCTTTCTTGGAACAATGTGTTCCATAATTCTTCAAATTCTTTACTTACAGCCATAATCGTTGGATTAAATCGTTTACTCATCTTTCGCAAAATTATAAACAATTTCTAAATTATGCAACCATTAGACCTACTAATCTATTAAATGCGCCATCAACTTCTCTATAATTCATCCTGAAGCAGAACTCATTCATATATGCTTGCATATGCTTAATCGAGATATGATGATATACGCCATACACACCACGCTTTACAATCGCCCAAAAACTCTCAATACCATTGGTATGTATTCCATTGCCCAATGAATACATCACATTGTGGTCCACCTTCAATCGAATAAACTGCTTTTCATTCTCCTTATCAAGAATATTGTAACTTGATAATTGGTCTGTCATAACGGTGGTATTATCCTTACAAACCTTCTTCAAGATATTAAACAACTGCTTACCACTAATCTGTTTACCATCTTCATTTCTATTCGCCACAACAGCGCAAACTCTACCTGTATTGCGTTCCTTGATACCCACGACTGGGGTTTTAGCAGTGCCACGACCACGCTTGTGATGTTTCTCATTAGTCTCTCGTTCATCGTGTTTATTCTCCTTACGAGGTTTGCCACCTACATAAGTTTCATCTATTTCAACCACAGCTTCAAATACCTCATTAAACTGCTCTTTGGATATTGCCTCACGGATTTTGTGTAGCATTTTCCATGCAGATACATAGGATTTCATGCCTAATTCTCTCTGTAACTGACAAGCAGAGATTCCTTTTCTCGCAACAAGCACAAGATTAATAGCGTATAACCACATACGAAGGTCAAGATGGGTGTTTTCAAAGATGGTTCCTGACAATGCCGAGAAATGATTATTGCAATTATTGCAGTATAGGTTACGAGTTCTGATATTGGAGCGATATATATTATGGATACAACCGCATTTAGGGCAAACATAGAATCCATCTTTATATTTGGAAGAAATAATAAAGTCGATAGCATCTTGCTCAGTTGGAAATCGTCTATTAAACTCAAAAAGTGTCATTATCTTTGTTTGTTTTATTGTTTACACTACAAAGATAGAGTGTGAATTTGACAACTTTTGTCACATAACTATCTAGATACTAGATATTTACTAGTTTTTATAGTATTTTGTAGTGTATTTAAACAAACGATACAGAAAATGAGATAAAAGTCCAGAATTATTTAGTAATAAAGATAAAAAAGGTGCAGAAATTGCTACTTTTACGCAACAAAATGGTAGTGTTTTTCGTATTTATAGTAAAAAAGATAATACTACATTTATTACTACATATTTTGTAGATTAAAAAATTGTTAATAACTTTGTGGCAAAATATTGAGTTTATGGCAAAACCTATTAAAGAAACTCCAATACTTATAGGAGACGATGCGATTCGTTTTGAATATGCAATTAATGAATTAACACCTGCTTCTGATGAGGAGAAAAAACAAGCACAGCAAGCTTTTGATTTTTTTTCCTCTATTGCAACATTTAGTATGTAATGGTACAATTTAAGAGATTTAATCCAAACGATAGTATTAAACCGTTCGATTGCGGAGATTCCGATTTGAACGGTTTTTTGTTAGAAGAAGACCCCTCAATTTCGAATGCACGACATCATGCTAACGAATTATTAGCTGTTACTTATGTGATAGAAGATGAAACAGAATGTCAAACAATTGCTTATTTTAGTTTGTTGAACGACAAAATTGAACGAGAAATTACTGATAACACTGCGTGGAATCGCCTATCACGGAAAATACCAAACAATAAACGCCGCAAATCTCAACCTGCTGTTAAGATTGGGCGTTTAGCAGTATCTTCTCCCTACCAAGGAAAAGGTTGGGGTGAAAAAATTATCAGTCTCTTAAAGCAATGGTTTACCAAAGAAAATAAAACAGGGTGTCGCTTTATTACTGTTGATGCATTGGTTGATAAAGTTGGTTTCTACGAAAAATATGGTTTCGATATACTTGTAACTCCAAAAGAGAATGAAGAAACTGTACTAATGTATTATGACTTAAAAAGGTTTATATCTACTGATAATAAATAGATATCATATTATTAACTAATATCAATGAATTTATAATTTTCAGGGATATTTTTTACTAAAAATCTCCCAACTTTTTTTGTAGTTGGGAGATTTTGATTATTTTTGTATCGGGGTTGCAACGCTTGTGTTTTTTATTGTTTTTTGCCAAAATCTACGAATGTAGGTCTGAGGTTATGTAGAGCGCTCTTCTTAAAGTTTCGACCGATAGAATTGTAGCACTCGTTAGAAATAGACACAACTATGCAACTCCTTTCTTATAATATATACCCTTTTATTAAAAGAATCAACATTTATTTACAACACTAAAGTATATAATTCCGTTATATTATGGTAAGTGATTTTATTGCACACCTGTGATATATTAATCGTTTTTTCATATGCGAAAGTGCTATGAAGATTGCTTTAGTTCAGCCTTACCATGGTTGTAACCACCATCCCTGCATTATTGCTGCCGACGTTGGTCTTGATCCTGCCGCGGTCGGCGCCCACCACGGAGGTATAGAAATTCAGTTCCGTGCCGTTGGTCATATAGGCCACGAACTGAAGGGTAAGTGATGCCGCCTCGAAACGTTCCATACGGAGGGTCCCGGGCACGATCTTGCTTTGATATTCCGCCGCGCTGCTCCAGTCGAGCGTCACGTATTCGGCCGCATCCTTGGAAAGGTCGCACTCCCAGTAGCCGGCTGTGCCGTCGATGGCATAAGCAACCCCATTTACATATTCGCCCTCGAGGAAGGGATAGTGCTCCGGCAGCGCCCTTGAAGAAATGGTTCCGGCCTTGGGATCGAAAATATGGATTATAGCCCCGTCATATCCATTGCCTCCCCACCAGGTCAGTTTTTCTGTCGGGGAGATATAAACCTGTCCCGGGTCCATTCTCTCGTTAAATGTGCAGATGAGGTTTCCAAGTGAGACTGAACTTCCGGAAACGGTGAGATTGTAGAAGTCCGTGCAGTCTTCGGTCCTTGTCCAAGACCCCTCCTTGCCGTCTCCCTCCTGGATTTCTTTCTGATAAGTGTTTGCATAATACAGCTTTCCGCCTACGGAAAGGAGGAAAGACTCTTTGCTCCCTTCCACCTGGAGAAGCACGGGTTCGAAGGAAGGAGGGGCGATGATTCCATGCATTCCTCCCATTGCTCCGGGATAACCGAAAGTCCCACCCAGGCAAGAGCCTCCGGCAGGATAGAGTTTCCAGCAGGAGATATTGTCCCCCAGCACGTTTACCGCATCCAGCGTGTTGCCATTGTCCTGCAGACGGATA
>JAGBCX010000079.1 GCA_017937805.1 Alistipes sp.
GCGTGCCATAGTCTCCATAATCGATGCCAAACCGCCACGATATGGGTGCGCAGGACCAAGAATAACAATCTTCATACCAATCTCTGTTTTGTATCTGTTTTACAAAGATACAAAACAAAACGGAACCGACGATGCGGAGCGAGCGAAAAAAGTAAATTTATTTACATTTTTCCGAGCCGCAAGGAGGAAAAGCCTGCGTAGCAGGGTTAAAACGGAAAGCGGAAAACGGAAAACTTTTAGTTTTTCGGTTGGAGCGGAAAGCGGAACCGACGCACGAAGCAAGAGCAGAGGGTGCTCGCACACTATGCCTTGCAAGAAGGAGGAAAAGCCTGCGAAGCAGGATTAAAACGGAAAACTACTTCTCTTTTTACCGTTAGCTCTTATTTTTTGCACTTTTCGAGATAAGTTGCTATATTTGTGGTGCAGTCCGTTGGGTTGCAGACATATTTTGATGAAAGTGTATTAGCTTTTATCCCTTTTGGAAATCCGGAAGATTTCATTTGACCAAGGGAAGCAAACACACTCGTCACTCCGTATTGACTCTTCAATAGGGGTGTTTTGCCCCATTCTTGTAGATAGATACGAGTGTGGGGTATTGTTTATTTGGTCAGGGCTATTCCGGAGCCTCCAAAAGATAAACTAATCAACCTCACACTTTCTTTTTATAATAACGCCTTATTCGGGGTTGGTGGGCAAAAAACAAACTGATTATGTGTTGTAAATATATTTCCGATATTGTAGATGTTTTAGAGGTAGTAGTATTGGCTGCAACCCTTATTACTACGATATGCCTATATTATAGAGAAGAGCGAAGAAATCGTTTTTACAAATTATTAGATAATTGGCTTCATATTAAGCGTAACATGGCATTAGAGGTTGAAAAAGCCGAAGGTTTTGACATCGTAACAGAAACGATTGCAGGTGAAAATATTTTCCATTACGCAAAGGAAGAAATAGAGCAAATTGCAAAGAATATTCAATCAAATGAATATAAAGGCAAATGGGAGTTCAAGTATATAGACGAATACAAAAGTTTGACTTATAATCTATGGCAAGATGTTCATACCAATGCCTATACCATTTCAGTTGAAGATGCAACAGAGATGGAATCTAAATATATATCCGATTATCAGATACTATTTACTAATTATAAATATAATATAGGTCGTAATATTTGTGGCTTAACGCAGTATAAACACGATAATTGCATAAAGGAAATGTCGTTTTATTTATTTTATGACAAGTACAATAAAGAATTATACTCTTATTTTGCAAGTTTGGAAACATTACTCCTGCTGACATCAAAAATCAAATCGCATAGGGATGAATACACGAAAGTTATTCTTGCTTCTCTAACAAAAAGCGAAGTAAATCTCATAGAATTGTATGCTCTTCGCTACAATACTTCCAAAATTGCAGAATTTTATAGTACTAACAAAAAATACATGTCATTATGAAAAAACTTTTAATCACTCTTGCCCTTGTCGCAAGTTTAGCTCTTACATCGTGCAGTAACACAACTTTTGATGATAGCCAATTATGGAAAAGTATTGGCGAACTTGAATTGCGTGTGAAGAATCTTGAAGAATTATGCAAGCAATTAAATACCAATATCTCTGCTCTACAAACGCTTGTTGATGCATTACAATCTAACGATTTTGTAACTAGCGTAACGCCTATCACGGAAGATGGTGTAGAGGTTGGCTATACTATTACCTTCTCAAAATCTCAACCAATTACAATATATCACGGAAAAGATGGAGAAGATGGCTATACTCCTCAAATTGGAGTGGCGAAAGATTATGATAATATCTATTATTGGACCATTGACGGAGAGTGGCTACTTGATGCAAACGGCAATAAAATTAAGGCTGTTGGCTCTGATGGTAAAAATGGTAGTATCGGACAAGATGGCGCAGATGGCATAACACCTAAACTAAAAATCCAAAATGGATATTGGTATGTATCATATAATAATGGCTCATCGTGGACTCAACTCGGTAAAGCAACCGGCGAAGATGGTAAAAATGGTTCAAATGGAAAAGATGGCGATTCATTCTTTCAGAGCGTTGATACTACCAACGAAGATTATGTTATTTTCATTCTCGCAAATGGTACACAAATACAGTTACCACGATACAAGGCTCTCGAAATCTCATTTGAAAAGGGTGATGAAATTGCAGTTATGGCAGGTTCCACCTTTGAGGTTAATTATACGCTTGTCGGAGGCAGTGCAGACACCAATATCGCAACAATCACTAAAAATAATTGGACTGCCAAAGTAACCAAAAGCTCTAATAACGCAGGCTTTCTAACTATTAGTGCACCAAATCCTCTAACTGATGATGCTATTGTTGTATTGGTTAGCGAGGGCACACAAACTATTATGCGTAGCCTTACATTCGTTGATGGTATTACGACAATTGCGACAAAAGCGTATGCAATAACAAGTGAATCGACCACTTTGAGTGTCGATGTTTCTACAAACTTGGATTACACGGTAAACATTCCTTCAACGGCAATCAGTTGGATTTCATTGCAAGGTATCACAAGCCGTGCGGCAGTTCGTAATGATGTGATAAATCTTAATATCAACGAAAATACCGCAACATCTAGCAGAACTGCAACTTTACAACTTGTTTGTAATGATGCAGAGGTAGGAACAATCTCAATTTATCAGCAGGGTATTGAAGTTGCAAATAATGAACTTATCTATACATCTTCCGATGGGAAAATTATTGAGCCGTATCAAACAATGGGCTTCAATGCAAATATCATTAGTAATACCTATTCAAATGGTCGTGGCGTAATCGTATTTGACAAGGATATTACAGCAATTAGTGAATATGCATTCTATAATTGCACAAAACTAACATCTATTAAAATGCCAAAGTCAATTACAAAGATTAGGGAGTATGCATTCTATGAAAGCGGACTGACAAATATAGAGATACCAAGCAATGTAACTGAAATAGCGACCTATGCTTTCTACTCAACTAATATCGTCAATTTGATTATTCCTGATAGTGTTACTTCGATTGGAGAGTCCGCATTCGATGGTTGCACCTCGCTGACAAGTGTTACAATTGGCAATGGTGTTACTTCGATTGGAAATCATGCATTCTATAATTGCACCTCGCTGACAAGTGTAATAATCCCTGATAGCGTTACCATGATTGGAAGATATGCATTCTATAATTGCACCTCGCTGACAAGTGTAACAATCGGCAATAGCGTTACTTCGATTGGAAGTTTCGCATTCTATAAATGCACCTCGCTGACAAGTGTATATTGCAAGCCGACAACTCCGCCAACGGGAGGCTCTGAGATGTTCTCCCTCAACGCTTCCGGCAGAAAGATTTATGTGCCTCGCAATTCGGTAGAGGCGTATAAATTGGCATCGTATTGGAAAGGCTATGCTGATTGTATTGAGGGCTACGACTTCTAAATAGCAAATTAAACACTACGAATGTTTTATCGCCTCGCAGAGTATTCTGCGAGGCGATACCTTTAATTGTCAATTATCAACTGTCAATTGTCAATTAAAAAGCTAATGGCTAAATGCCCCCCAAGCCCCATGGGTATCGAAAACGATACCCGGCACACAAGAGGAACGCACCCATACAAACACAGGTATCGTTTTCGATACCCGGCAGTAGAGGGGGGCTACTTTTAACTCCACCCTACTCGCTCTTCTCTCCTTTCGATTTGTGTTTGCTGTTGGCGATGGATTGCAGGGCGAGGTAGTGTGAGCCGTAATCGAGGAGGTTTTGCCACTCGGTACGGAAAATATCGAGGTGCTCCTCCTCTTCCGCCGCCATATCCTGAAATATCTTGTGAGTAACCGAGTCATCTTCCGCTGCGCAAAGGCGTGAATACTCGTTGTAGTGGTCGATGGTGCTCTGCTCCAACTTAACGGCAAAATATAACGCCTCGACCGGCTCGTCAATCTGTCGTGCGCGCTCCGAAGGGTTCATATCGACCTTGCCATTGAGGAACAAAATTCGCTCGGCAATATGCTCGATATGCTCCATCTCGGCAATCGAAATGCGGCGCATCAAGCGAGCCAAATGTTCATAGCCCGCATCCTCGAAGATGGTGTGGAAATAGATATACTGCAAGGTTGAAGAAATCTCCTTGCCAAGTGCATCGTTCAGTCGGTCGATGCTACGCTGATATTTAGAAGTCTGCTCCATAAAAATAAACCTTTTACGAAGCAGACTTCTGTGCAAAGATAGAGCCAAACCCTATGCTCGGCGTCTAATCAATCGTTGGATAGGGCTGATGCTGACACGCACCGCCTTCGAAATAACTCGGAAAGTCGGGTGAATGACATGGCGAGGTCGTATGCCCGAATAGCGCACACCGAGTGCGATAATTGCAGCAATCGCCACCCACAACAGCCAGCCGTAAATCTCCTTCATCGTTTCGAGCAGAGCTTGCACCTGCACCTCGCCATACAACGCCATAAACGGAGTGCGCAGAGTGGATAGGCTGATGCTATCCATACCCTCCGAGAGCCACGCAGCGTTGCGAGTCATTACGACCTTCATCGCCCGTGCCACGATGGTTGTGCCAATAACACCTGCCAACGATGCGCTGAACAGGTTTTGCATCATCACGCCCTGCATAAAGTGGAACGGGAAGGGCAAACGAGTAAGCGAAGTAAGCACCGCCACTGCAACGATAATATAACCAAAAGTGCGCACAAAAATCGGGAAATACAACGCCTCTTTCGGCAGATTGTAATCAATCACGAAGTAGAAATATGCCAAATAGAGTGCAATAGCCGAGAATGCGATAACGAGCATCCTTTGATACGACCACTTCCTTCGTGCAAAGGTCAGCCAAGTGAACAAAACGCCCACGATAGTACCTACAAACGCCACCCAATTGAGCGAAATCAGATTCTCGGCATCGTAGCCCAAAACGCCCGCCATCAAGGCGTGTTCAAAGATATGCGATGGCGCAAGCAACACATCGGCGATAATCATAATGGCGATAGTTATCGGCACGATAGGGCTTTTGAGGGTATCGAGCATAATGTATGGGTGACGAATAAACGATGCCCGCCACAAATTCATCGCAAGCGTAACCACACCACAGAGCGTAGCCGTGCGGATTTGCCAAGCGTACCACCACTCATAGTGTTCGCCATAGAGGCAAACGAATAACACCGATAGTGCCGTAATACCCCACATTATCATTCCGAGCCAATCGATACCGTACAAAGGCAGATGCGGCATAACTCGAATATCTTTGTAGAGGAGCATCACGAGCAGCATCATCACAAGCAGTGCTGCCACAATAAAGTAGTGCATAAAGTGCCACGAAGCCCATACTGAGAAGAAAATCGTAGCGATACCCGACAACTGAATTGCGCTATTTACAATCAGATATACATAGCAGAAAAAGACCGACAAATCGCGCTTCGGGGTGAGCCACAACTGAATTGTGGAGTTGCACTCGAAGGTCGCCCACATACGGAAAAATCCCGCAACAAACGACACCCCCAC
Source organism: Alistipes sp. (assembly GCA_017937805.1). Taxonomy (GTDB): domain Bacteria; phylum Bacteroidota; class Bacteroidia; order Bacteroidales; family Rikenellaceae; genus Alistipes. Next base: position 5,517 of record JAGBCX010000079.1, read on the forward strand.
AAGCAACGGAACATTCGTGGTATTCATCGCCACAAGGTTTGCTACCGCAATAACACCACCACACATAAGTAGCGTAGTGCGAGGTTTTACGGCAAACTTCACCCTGAACATCATTCCGAAGAACAACGCCATACCTACCAACGAGGCGTATCCTGCCATCATAATATCCTCGTTGAGCAGTTGTGTTGTGCCAACCATCTCACTCGCAGCTGCCAGATATACTCCACCCGAAAATTGGACAATGATAACAAAGAGTATCACTATCCACGGGCGCAGCCACTCCGGTACAAAGGAGCGAAATTGCGGAATTTCAAATTTTTGATTTGGTGCGTGCATCGCTAATAGAGAACTTTACACTCGACATTCATTCCTGCACCTACCCTACGCATCATCTCCTCGTCATTATCAACGAAGTCGATGCGGACAGGTATGCGCTGCTCAATCTTCACGAAGTTGCCCGAAGAGTTGTCCTGCGGAATAAGCGAAAAGCTTGCTCCCGTAGCACCCGAAATGGAGGTTACAACACCCTTGAACTTATGTCCGCCTACGGCATCAACCTCGATTTCCACCTCGTTGCCAACCTTTATATTTGCAATCTGTCGCTCCTTGTAGTTCGCCATAATCCACTTGTCGGTGTGCGAAACAATATCGACAACGCACTGCCCCGGTTGCACAAGTTGTCCTTCGTGGATATCCTTGCGACCTGTAACACCATCAGCAGGGGCAACAATAACAGTATAAGAGAGGTTGAGCCGTGCCAATTCGAGCGAAGCCTCCGCTACGCGAATACCCGCCTCGTTTTGGTCAAGGCGTGTGGTCTGCTCCGCACGCACTGCCTCGATGCTGCGTTTCTGCTGATTGAGCATCTCGCAACGAGCCTTTGCCGCCTCGTAGTGAGTCTTGACATCATCATATTGCTGGCGTGTAACTGCACTCTGAGCCAACAACTTCTCGAAACGCTTATAGTTGCGCTCGGCATTTGCAAGGTGGATATTTGCCTCCTTAATGCTCGCCTCGGTAACTGCGAGGTTTGTATTTGTGGTAGAAATCACCTTCTTCATCGCAGATTTGTCGGCAGTGGCGTTAAGATACGTCGCCTCTGCCTGTGCCAAGCGATAGTTAAACTCCGCAGGCTCGATAACAAGGAGTGTATCGCCCTTCTTAACCTCGGAGTACTCCTCAAATCTAATCTCTTTGACGAAGCCCTGTACTCGCGCATTTACGGGTACAATGTGCTGTTTAACCTGCGCATTCTCGGTAAATTCCACATTGCCGATATGAACGAATTTAGAGCATACCCAAACAAGGGTTACAATAATAGTGACGCAGGTTATAATGTTGTAAATGAGTTTTTTAGTCTTATGTTTCATGATATTGTGATATTTAGAGGTTTCCTGTTGTTGATTTGAGTTTGTAGTATTTGAAAATGGCACCTATCTGCGAGTTAGCAAGTTGTAACTCGGCATTGAGGAGTTCATTTGCCGCATCGACCATATCGGTAGCAATAGCCATATCGTTCTTATATCGAGTTTCGATAACGCTATAATTCTCCTCGGCGAGTTGTAAACTCTTACGATAGGACTCCAACTCCTCGAACGACTCCAAGTATTTAATGTAGTCCGACTTAACCGCGAGTTTAACCCCTTCCTTCGCCTCGTCATAGCGAGATTGCGCCAACAAAGAGGCATACTTAGCCCTCTTTACGCCATTATTCGCCTTATAGAGCGATGACAGACTCCACGAGACACGCAACCCGACAAACCAATAGTTGAAGTTTTTGTTTATTACGGGAACTTCGATTGTTATAGGTCCGTCAAAGTGGTTGGCAGCGACTAACGCCACACTCGGTAACATATTGGCACGCGCCAACTTAACACCTTGCTCACTCATCTTTACTCCAAGTGCCGAGCGTTGCAAATCGTGCGAGTATCGCGTTGCTTCACTCTGCCAATAGTTCTCATTTTGAGGTGCGGTAGAGAGCGAAATCAGCTTCGTATCGGGCAAAATATATGTCGCAGGATCCAACGCAAGCATCTCCACCATATTGGCATTCAATATCTCGATACCATTCACAATCTTACGGCGTGCCAACGATATATTTTGGAGTCGGAGTTCATAGCGCGTAATGTCGTTTGCCAAGGCTACGCCCTGCGCTTGACGAGCGCGAGTTGTTTCGATTAGCGACTCCGCCAACTCGATATTTCTGTCATAGACTTTCAGCAGATTGTGCAACTTGTAGAGGTCGAGATAGAACGCAGTAAGCATAAAGCGTATGCGGGTACGCGAATCTGCCAAATCTACCGAAGCCATCTCCTCCTGCAACTTAGCCATTGCGACACCGCTACTTACAGCGCCTCCGCCATATATTAGTTGCGAAGCCTCCACCGCGAAATTGTTACCGAAGTGCGGCATATCGATATTCATTGCATTCGAGAAATCTCTATCGGTCAAAAGACCATCTCCGAGATAACTCGCCATAACCGATAGGTCGATATTGGGCAGATGCTTTGACTTAGCCTCTTTCACAGCAATATCTGCCTCTGCCAAAGCCAACTTACTGCTTTTTATACTCTTGCTGTATTCATCGGCAAGAGTATAGATCTCTTCGAGTGTCAGCACTCGTTCAACACGATTTGAGGCGGACACATCATAGCCCGATAGCATTGCGCACAGCAACACTATGAGCGTAAAAAATTTACTCATAATTATAAGGATTAAAATGTTAGATACTAAAAAAACGGACCGGCAAATTGCCGAAGAGAGCCCTCCCTAAGGAATGTAGATTGTTGTTGTATGGAATGCTCGTGAACTCTTATCTCTTCGTATCATATTGGGTGCAAAACTGTATGCTTTGCGACTGCAAAGGTACAAAAAAAATGGAAAACCGCAAAGTCCTCCATTCCAATTACGAGGGTTACTCCTCCTCGTATTCCAAGATTTCACCGGGCTGACAGTGTAACTCGTGGCAGATAGCTTCGAGTGTCGAGAAGCGCACAGCCTTACCCTTGCCCGTCTTCAAAATCGAGAGGTTGGCAGGGGTTATCCCAATTCTCTCCGACAACTGCGTGAGCGTCATATTTCGCCGAGCCATCACTGCGTCAAGTTTCACTTTGATACCCATTTTCGTAGCATTTTTTTCTCGTTAACCTAACTAACCAAATGCGAATATAGGCAAAAAAGTATTATCTTCCAAATTTTGCCGACCACCCTATTACTGCTGCGAAATGTCGCAAAAGTCGTTTTTTAGGCTTTTCTATTGCGGATTATTGTCAAAATAGTTACTTTTGCCTAACAATTAAAATAGGAATTATGGCAGAGAAGACAAACTATAATTTTTCGGCTGCGCCCGAAAAAGTTGATTTTATGCTCCACGCAACCATCGAATCGCTCTGTTCGGACATTCTGAATGTTGCCGGAGTCGATGCAAAGCACAAGGGCATCAGTGCAGATGTGTTGATGCAGCACAACCGTTCGTGGGTGCTCTCGCGTATGTCGGTTGAACTCGACCGCCAGCCCGATCAATACGAGGAGTACAATATCCTCACTTGGGTAAATCCGCACACCTCTCGCCTTATCTCAACCCGTAATTTCGAGCTTTCGGATAGCGAGGGCAAGCAGTTTGGTCGTGCCGTGTCGCAGTGGTGCGTCATCGACTTCGAGAAGCGTATGCCGGTGTCATTGGAGGAGGTCGAGCACCTCTTTACCGATAAGTTCTGCGAGGCTCCTTCGCCTTGCGAAGCACCTCGAAAGGTACGCGGTATCGAGCCAAGTGTAACCCGTAAGCACGAGGTGCGTTATAGCGATATAGACTTCAATCGCCATGTCAATACAATGCGTTATATCCGCATGATGCTCAATACCCTACCGATTGAGTACTTGACCGAGCCACGCCCACTACGCCTCGATATTCACTTTGCAAAGGAGTGCCGCTTGGGCGAGGTCTTAACGATTGGCTACGAGCAGCGAGATAATGTATCACTCTTCGAGATTCGCAATGACGAAGGCGCAGTCGCCTGCACCGCTTGTATCGAGTGGAAGTAAAAAGCAGCACAAAAAAAGGAGCGAGATTTTTTCTCGCTCCAAATTTTGCATTTTGAATTTTGCATTCTGCATTCTATTTCTCAGGTCGCATTACGACATAAGCCATATTGTTGTCGGCTAAAATCTTCGCTGCGAGAGCCTTCAAATCATCGTAGGTCAACTCCTCGACTGCCTTCTTGTACTCAGCGAGAGAGTCCATACCGCGATAGTTGTAGAGGTCGAGCCAATCAACCCAAGTGCCATTCTGCTGAATCTGGTTCTCGTACTCCTTCAAGAGGTACTTGCGAGTCTTCTCAACATCCTCCTTATTAGGACCATCGGTAGCAATCTTCTTAATCTCGTCAATAACAATCTGGCTCAACTCGTCAGCCATCTGCTCGTTTGTATCGAACAATACGATAAGCTGATACCAAGGTTTGTAATCAGCCATTACACGGCCACCTACGCCTACGCTGTAAGTACCACCCTTCTCCTCGCGGATAGAGATAGTATAGCGGCTACGAAGCACATGCGAGAGGACATTCATCGCAACGCGATTCTTCATTGTGTAGTCGATATCACCGGTGTAGATGCGGGTTACGCCAACCTTTGGCTGCTGCATCTTAACCTTGAAGTCATTTACAACCTCGCCCTTAACGGTCTGTACGCCATCATCAACCTTCTTGTTGAGCTTTTTCGATACAGGAAGCGAGCCGAGATACTTCTCAACAAGTGGCTTCAACGCCTCCAAATCAACATTACCTACGATATAGGTGGTAAAGTCTGCTGCATTCGAATACAACGCCTTATAAGCAGGCTCCAACAACTCAAACTTAACCTTGTCGAATAGTGCAGGTGTAATCTGCTGACGGCGGAAGTGGTCGCCATAGAGAGTCTTCTGACGCTGAACTGCCGAGATATAGTCAGGGTTGGTCTGCAAATTCTCAACATAAGGCTTCAACTGATTCATTGCAACATCGAAATCCTCCTTCGAGAAGCGAGGGTCGGTGAACTGCAAGTAGATAAGTTGCATCAAAGTCTCCAAATCCTTCGGAGAAGCCATACCCTGAATACCTGTTTCGTAGTCATCTGGCGAAACATGAAGGCTTACGCTCTTACCCGAAAGTTGCTTGCGGAGGTCGGTAGCCGTAAATTTCGATACACCCATACGGCCCATAAAGGTCGAGAGGAATGCCGAAGGCCAATACAACTCGTCACTCAATGACGACTGTCCAAAGTGTGCAATCATCGACACCTGCACCTCGTCAGCCTTGAACTTGGTAGGCTTAACAACCACCTTCAAGCCATTCTTGAGAGTCCAAGTAGTAGTGCCATAAGCCTCATTCTTCGACTCCTCCTTAACTTTCGAGCCCTTCAACTTCTTATCTGGCGAGATAAGTGGCTCCTTAACGGTATTGTCAGCGTAAGGTGCGATTGTAGCAGCCTTAACCTTTGCCAACACCTCCAAGCACTGCGCCTCGGTAGGATTTACCAAACCCTCACGCTTTGGAGCCTGAACGATTAACACCTGATTGTGGTCAGTGATGTACTGCTGCATAACCTGGTTAATCATCGGCAACTGAATATTAGCAATGATTGCGCTATCCAGCTTCCACTCGGTCTCTGCATCAGGTATAGCGGCATTATTGCGGAATGCGTTCAAGTAGCGCTGTACATATTGACCATTCTTGCGGTCGTTGCGATTGTTGTATGCAACCTCCTGCATCTTCATTACGCTCTGCTTTGCACGCTCCAACTCGCCCTCGGTAAAGCCGTGACGGCGAATACGCTCCAACTCGATATATGCAGCCTCGATACCAGCGAGGAGCTTGCCATCTTGAGTATTCACATCGAAACCTGCACATGCCAAAGTTGGGCAGATGCCGATACCGCCATTCATAAAGCGTGCGCCTGTAAATGGTGCATTTGGCTTCATTGCAATTTCGCGGAAACGAGCATTTGCCATCTCGTCAGCCAACGCATCAATAAGAGCAAATGTCTCTGCCAATTGAGTGTTATTCAGTTGCTTTGGCAAAGCCTGACGCTTGATAAAGAGCGATGCACCCGACTCGGTCATCTCTGGATCCTCGAAGATAGAGATGATAGGCTCTTTGTTGTCAGGAACAACGATATGCTCCTTCTGTGGAGCATCTGCAGGCGAAGCAGGGATATCGGCCATCAACTTCTGCAACTTAGCCTCTACCTCATCAACATTGATGTCGCCAACGATTACCACTGCCTGATACTCAGGGCGATACCACTTGTGATAGAAGTTCTCGAGCGAAGAGTGGTCGAACGACTTCAAGCCATCGAGGTGACCGATAAGGTTGCGGTGCTCGTAGCGAGTGCCCTTGCCGAGAGCCTTCAAAAGCTGAATAGTTCCGCGCCACGATGCGCCATCACGCATACGCAACTCCTCCATGATAACACCGCGCTCTGCATCAATCTCCTTTGGTTGCAAAGCGATAAAGTGCGACCAATCGTGAAGGATAAGCATTGCGGTATCAATGATACCCGGACGGATTGTCGGAACATCTTTCAAGAGATACTGAGTGTAGTCCCACGAAGTACCTGCATTGAGGTTTACTCCGAACTTTACACCTACGGTTTCGAGATACTCGATAAGCATCTTGCCGGGCAAGTTCTTCGTACCGTTGAATGCCATGTGCTCCAAGAAGTGAGCCAAACCCTGCTGGTCGTCCTCCTCCTGAATAGCACCTACATCGTGCGAGATGTAGAAATCAGCGAGATTCTTCTGTTTGTCGTTGTGACGAAGGTAGTATTTCATACCATTCGGCAACTGTCCCACGCGAACAGCCTTGTCCGCAGGGATTACCGGAATCTGTTGCGCTCCCGGTTGCGCAGCCACCGCAAAAGCAACTAACGATGCGATGACGAATGTAAATAAACGTTTCATTTTACCAAAAATTTGGATTTTAATTTAGTTATTGTTTTATATTTATTGTTTGCTCATCTCTTGTTATAACGTTTTGAATAGCCCTCTTATTGTGCTTTCATCTTATTATAAGACGCTTCGCCACCTCGAAAAACTACACACAAAACGCAATTTCGTACAAAAATAGTAATTTCTTTCGGTTTTTATTGCAAAAATAACAAAAAAATCACCGCAAGGTTTGACCTGCGGTGATTCTGTCAAATGATGAATATAAATGCCTACTCGGCATCGTCATCTTCGGTGAGATACTGAGGAAGCAGCCATGCCTCTTTTGAGGTGTTCTCAAGGCACCATACTACCCAATCACCCCACTCATTCCACTTTGCCCACAGCTCTGTTCCGTTGTTTGCAGGCTTGTTAGCCTCATACTGAGCCTTCCAAACCGCAACCTCCTCTGCATGTACAGCATCGTTGGTCAAAGGAACCAAAGTATACATAGGGAAGCTGTTTTCGGTGTTGGTCAAGTGGTCGCTCCATGCTTTATAGACATCTTTTGGCGCAGTCTCGAAGCCGAAATCCTCGTAACGGTTGATAGATAACTGATATGTTGCATATTGATACTCCCAATCGTGCGCATAGATACTGTATATCGCCAACACATCACCAACAGCACCGTCTTTTGGGATAAACTTGCCGGCAAAGCGAGAGTAACCGCTTGTACGAACGGTATATACTCCTGATTCGTTGGTTGATGTCGGGTGAGCATCGTTGTAGGTTACAAGAATACTACCATACTGCGCTACACCGTTTACGCTATAAGCCATCTTGTACCATGGTTTTTGTACGACATCGTCAATATCACCTCCAATGGAGATAGGAATACCTGCCGAACAGAGCCATTGTGGATATACATTGTCGCCAATTCCTGTAGTCGGTCCGGCCTCGTTTGGAGCACCTGCATAGCACACTTTTAGCCCCTTGAAGCGAATCAAACGACCAAGATACTCCTTACTCCTAAATAGTTTTGAATAGGAAGATTTATCTACGACAAGAATATCTGAATTATCCGATGTACCTTCGGTGAGCATAGTCTTCTCGCCCTTGAATACATGCTGGCGTACTTTATTAACGCTAACGATATTAGAGTTAGAGTAGAATTTAGGTGTACCCCACGAGTTGTAACTCGAAGTTGGGATATCGCCCAACGAGAGCATCATACGGAAGTTACCGAGATATAAGCCGCGCAACTTGACATATACCCACATCGTTTCACCCGTAGAGAGGTCGCACGGATAGTCGAGGAACAAACCATTGGTAAGTTTCAACTCGATTGCAGCCGTTCCATCAAAGATATGGAGTGACTTGTAAATGTTACCCTGCTCGTCGTTAGAGATAACCTTACCCTTGATATAGTAGTTTCCTGTATTATACCAATTGGTGTGGCTAAGCTCCCAAGGTGTACACTCACTCTTTGGGTCTCCGACAAAGTGCATATATCGTGTCTCTTCAAAGCTGTTTGTACTACCATTATCCTGAATTTCGCCATACAAATCCTTCAATGCCTTGATTGTAATATGTTGCAAATCGGGATTAGCCTGTTGGAACGACTCATCTGTATAGACAGCAGGAGTGTATGGCATCTCAAACTTGTTGTAGCAAGCCGTCAAAACCAAACCGAGCAATGCTACCAAAATCATCTTATACTGTTTCATAATCTTTTCTCATTTTTTCGGTTTGACTTTTAGAAGCGGAAGTAGACATTCACAAAGCAAGTTGTTCCAAGCATATAGAAGTACTTCGAATCAAAACGAGTGTAGTAGGTTGTGGAAGGATTTGTCTTGTATTCAAGTTTGCCGTTAGTGCCTGGCTGATATCCATATCCACGCACTTTACGCATACGCATCTGCTCGTAACCACCTGTACGGAAGCCTTGGCTATTCAGGATATTCTTAACCTCTGCACTGAATCCGAGTGTATATTTACGCTTGATATACCAATTCTTTCCGATACTTGCAGCCAAGGTATAAGCATGTCCCAAATCCTCCTGTGCTCGAATCTTGGCTATTTCGGTTATAGCCCACATATTCTGAGCATTTTCAATCTTCTTATCGTCAGCAGACATATTATCCTTTAACTTGCCATTCAGCACATTCATATAAGGTTCCACTGCCTTATTGGTACGATAAGCAGGATTCATCGAGAGATACAACTTGTCGTAGTAGTTGAAGTTAATCGACGCAAACCAATTCTTTGGACCACGGAAATCAAGACCTACATTGACAGCAAACTGCGGTGTGCTCTCAACATAATAGCCCTTCCAATAGACCTTATCGGTGAGTTTAATCTTATTGCTGTTATCAACAGTCTGCACGAAGTTAGGGTTTGATGTATAGCGGTAATCGCCATAGTTCAAAGCACCCTGCAATGCCAAACCTCCCCAAATCGGAACACGCACCGCAACCTCGACACCCATATAACGCTTGTCGATATTACTCATTGCAAAGTTGGTGAACGACGACTGCGTATCATCGTAGAACGAAATAACCTTCGACGAGTTTGTCATCTCGGTAAAGTAACCCGCTACGCGAGCCTGCAAATATGGCAAATTGAGGTTGTAAACCAACTCTGCGCTATAAGCCTGCTCAGGGGTCAAGCCCGGAGTTACAGTATTACGGGTACGAGGCGACACGAATGCCGAATTGAAGGTTGGAGCATCTTGCACAGCACCAACGTTCAATGCCAAGTGGTGTGCCTGCGAGAAGCGATATGAGAATGTTGCCTTAGCCTTGTAGGTCAGGAAGTTCAAGTGCTCGGAGTCACCCTTCGAGTTGTCGGCAAACAATCCCTTGCGCCACAATCCCTGACGCCACAATCCTGCATAGCCGACCTCTCCACCTACATTCATCTCGAAACCACCTGTACGATATTGGTACATCGCCCACAACTGCGCTTGACGAGCGTGTGCATAGTAGTCGTACGAGAACTTGTCACCCTCGCGAACAATGCGTGCATGACCGTAAGCGTTGTAGTAGTCAAGGTCATTCTGATAAGCCAATGGATCGCTACCCATATCGCGCTCTGCAAACTTATCGACATCAACCCAGAAATCGCCACCAAGCAAATCCTTGATTTTATCGTAGTACTCGGTACGATTTACGCGAGCCTTAACACCTCCCAAGAGGTGGTGATTTGCATTGAAATCGTGCGAGATATTTGCTGCAAAATTGTAGTCGATTTGGTCGGTGTGACGCTCCTCGATCATATAGTTCGAACGATGTCCTTCTGCGTATGGCGATGTTGTACCATTTCTGTTCGAGTTAATCATATTGTCGAAGTCGATACGGCCTGTCCAAATCGAACGAGCAGATGCAGCACCCTGCAAATAGGAGAGAATCTGGTCATCACTCGAAGCATCAAAGATTTTCGGAGTCGCAATGCTTGTAGTTGCATTTTGCAGAGCAATCATTGCCTCATCACCAAGTCCGAGTCTATTCAATTCGTTCAAGTTCTTGGCATTGTCAGCAGTAAGCCACTGAGCATATCCATTTGCAGTGAGAATTTGTGTAGTGTAGTTCGATGGCAAGTAGCGATAGTAGTCAGGACGAGGGTCTGCACCATCTTTCCAAGTCAAAGCCGAGTAGCCATTGAAACCAAATCGTACCGATGTAGCAGCAGTCAAACGAGTCTTTTCGCTGATGTCATAGTAGTAGTTCAACATCACGATAGGCTCGTGCGAACGGCGAACACGGGTGTTGCGGAGTTTTCCGTCTTGATAGCCCACATTCGGGTTGTAGTAGTTGCTACCGAACATATCGTAAGCCTCCTGTGTCGATGCCTGCTGTGCGCCACGCTGTTGTGGAGTACCAAGCACCATTAACGAAAGACGATGCTGTGGGTTAAACTGCTTCTCAACCGCTGCGAAGTAGCCGTACGAGTTGTAATATACACCATCAACATAGCCGTTACCACCCTGACGAGTCGATACCGAGAAGGCGTACGACCAACCACTATCGAGCATACCCGAAGCATACGAAACGATAGCGCGGAAGTTGTACATCTGATTACCTCCCGATACACTTGCACGGAAACCCTTACGCATCTGCGATGCACGCGCGTTGATGTTGGTTGTACCACCAAAACCGCCAATACCATACTCGGTAGCGGTCAAACCTGCGGTGCTCTCCTGGTTGCGGGTTGCATCGTTCATACCACTCCACAGCGACCAAGGACCATAGCCTGTATTGGCATCGTTGAAGCGGATACCGTTGAGATATACATCGGTATATTTCGAGTCGTAACCACGCACATTGAAACGCATCTCGCTGAATCGGTACGATGCAATATTGTTGTAGAGGTCCTTCGATGCCGAGAGTGACGATGGCAACGCCTGAGTATCCGAAGCAGAAGAGTCGTTGTCGAACTCTGCGAAGATTGCATCATCAAGTACCTCGCCCTGAATAGCCTTCGGCACAACGATTACGGCGTTAATATCCTTCACGCCATTCTCAACCTTGACAACAATGTCAAGATTCTCAAATTCAGGTGCAGCAAACGAGAGTTTGTAGTTACCGGCAGGCACGCCCTTCAACTCGAAGTATCCCTCATCGTTGGTTGTGGCCTTAAAATCGGTACCCTCAATCGTTACCGCAGCATTTCCAACGGCAGCTCTGCCGTTTCGTGACAACACCCTACCCTTCAAACCGCTCTCTTGTGCGAAGACGGTCGAAACGAGCAGTGTCATCGTTGCAATAAGTAAAAATTTCAGTTTCATACCTTTTATTTAATATATGTATTATTTCGAGATATAGATATATACAGGGAAGTGGTCGCTATATCCGTTCTGGAAGTTTGTACCTACGAACGAACGCAACGGATAGTTCTTGTACTGTCCCTCCTGCTGTATCATATATGAACGGTTGAAGATGTTTCCGTAAAACTTTGCACCCTGCTTCTTCTGAATCTTCAAAGCACCGGTCGAGCCTGTTGCCAAGTTCTCCGACACAACGATATTATCAAACAAGTTCCAAGCATCACGATAGCCCAAAGTGCCATAACCCGCCTTGTACATTGCATAGAATGGATTGTACATATCTGTCGGCTGCAACTTCTTCATACTACCCTTTGCACCAAGTACATCGGTAACGCTCTTGTCGGTAGCGTCATCGTTGAAGTCACCCATAATCACAACTTTGGTTGCAGGGTTTGCCGTGCGTACCGAGTCGCAGATATGCTTACACTTTGCAGCCACAAAGTCACGTGAGTGCTGCGAACGCTCTTTACCTCCGAGGCGTGAAGGCCAGTGCGACACGATAAAGTAGAATGGCTCGCCCTCAATCTTACCCCACATAGCCACGAGGTCACGGGTGAGGAAATTTGGCTGTCCCGGGAACGAGATGCGATGCGCCTCCGAACCCTCCAATTGGAACTTGTCGGGACGATAGAAGAATGCGCAATCCACGCCACGGCGGTCTGGTGAGTCGTAATGCACGATGCGATAGTTCGCCTTTGCCAACTTTGGCGTTGCGAGCAAATCCTCCAATACGAGGCGATTCTCAATCTCCGATACACCGATTACGGCAGGGAAATTCTTATCCTCGGCAGCGATGTCGAACAGTACGCGCGACATATTTGCCTGCTTCTGGTTGTAACGATAAGTGGTCCACTTACGCGCACCCTCAGGAAGATACTCCTCGTCATTTTTGTTAGGGTCATTGATGGTGTCGAAGAGGTTTTCGAGGTTGTAGAAAACCACCTTGTAAGGCTTCTGCGCAAATGCTATCAGCATTGCCGACACGCACAAAATTGATAAAAGTGTTCTTTTCATGTTTTTTTTGCTTTTAGCTTTTAGCCATTAGCCATTAGCTGATTATTATATTTTTTTTAAATTCTTAATTCTTAATTTTTAATTTTTAATTTGATGCGAAGCATCTTACAGTCCCCAATCGCTCAAATTTTTCTGATGTTTCACCTCGTCTGCTATTGCTGGATGTAAGTTTCGGAAGAACTTGAATCCCGAACGACGCTCAATCTCCGCCACGGTCGTTGCCGCATCTTGCGGAGTGTCAGACGCTGCCGAATCGTCATTCTCGTACAAAAATGCGATACATTGCAGTTCGCCAGCCGAGGTTATATCAACAATATTCTTCTTTGTGTTGCCATTTTTTGTGCGCAACAACAATTTATAACAATGCGAAGGAACAAGTGTTGTACGACCACTCTTCGATAGCGTCTTTGTGCCTTCAAAGAGTGTTCCCGTAACGACAAACAATGTGTCGGAGCAGGTCCAACCTCGTACCTTACCCTCAATCGTCACCCACGAGCCACCATTAAAGTCGTAATCCTGAGGCATAATATTGGTCGAATAGAATGTCTGCGCGTTGGTATTGAAGGTATTGTAACGCGATGCCGAAGGCAAGATATGACCTCGTGCATAACCACTTCCGTATGTTGAAGTAGCTTGCCACTGCTCCTCCTGCGGAATTACGGGGTCGGTATAGTCGTAGCGCACTACCCTATAACCGCCATTTGCCGAATATTCGCACACTGCATCATCGAATGCCCACGCATCGGTGCGACCATTATTATTCTTAGCCTTGTATGTTCCACGCTGCATATATACCGAATGCAGAGGATATGCCACCCAATGCGACACCAACTTCTCGGTATCGTAGCAGACCGAATAGTTGCGCACACGCTCTCCCGACATCAAAGTCGTATAGTAGGTCTTGTGTATCAGCGATACGCCATCTCTAAATACCGGCTGTTCGCCCCAAGTGCGGTCGTAATCGGGATTATCGCTTGCGGAGAGTTGTCGCACCGTGAAGGTGTTGGTATAACCATCGCTGAAACGTATCTTAATCTCGGCCACACGCTCTCTCTCCCCATTATTTTGTGAGAATTTGAGCGAAAAAGGCATCTCTACAAGTCCTGCACTTGCCACAGGAGAGCAGAAATCGCCACCCTCGACAACTTGCAGAGTCCAAGTAAGCGATGGATTGCCATACGTCTCCCCAGATATTGTGGTCGCATAGTAGGATATCATGGTTTCGCGCAATGTAGCCTTCGACTTATATGGCGACCAATTATCTTCGTAATCGCAAGCAGTAAAAGCGAGCACAAGCACCAACACAATCATAATCTTGTGGTTGATGCCCTGCATGGCGGAGAGTATGTTTCTTAAGTTCTTCAAAATATTTTTTGGCTATTAGCCATTGGCTTTTTAATGAATTTAGTGAGTTTAAGGAGTTTAATGAATTTAAGGATTGGCACATCGCTATATTCCTTATATTCCCTAATTTCTCTATTGCAGCGTAAATAATTTTGTACCCAAGGCAGGTAATCAGCCTGCCTTGGATTGTGAAATGGTTACTCGAAATCAATTTTAACATCCGAGATATATGCAGCACCGAGTATAGCACGAATCTGCACCTGCTGTGGCAGGTTCTCAACTCCACTCAAATCAATAACGATTGGTGTAGTCGAATTCTTTACTGTTGGCTCCGAAACAGCATAAGCAGCATTAACAGCCTCCGTTCCGTTACCATCAACAGTTGTTGTGTAAGCGAAATCTGCAGGCAATACAACAAACTTACGACCATCACTTGTGGTTGTAGAACCCTCTACAAAAGGTGTGATTGTGATTTTTGTAATGGTTTTACCAGTCGGTATAACAGGGGAAAGTAGATTTGATTTATTCTGATTCGATGTTGGAAGGTTCTTATCTTTCTCAGAAGATGAACTAAAACTCAATTGATAGCATTTAGTCTGCTTATATGCAAAACCACTCCACGCAGAACCATCAGCAGCCACTGTCGACCAAGTTGTCCAAGCATCAGCATAAGAAATGGCTGTAATATCATTAATCGAAAGGTTATACGAACCTGCACCCTCTGGTAACTTTCGTAATTGTTTAACTATAATTTCTACTGTCTCAATGCCCTCTGCGCTCAACTTAATCCAGCCCTCACGAGCCTCTTCGGTCTCGTTTGGCGAAACGGTGTAGGTCAAAACATTGCCCGTAACCGAAGCGGCAATTACAACAGCGCCATCAACCTCAGTAGCTACAGCATCGATGCCAACAACTGTAATATTTACATTTGAATCAACTACACCATCAGCAGAAACGCCTGTGATATCGTTAGCTTTAAGTATTGGCTTGCTTGTATCAGCCTCGACCGAAGTTGCCATAATGTTAGCATAGTTAGTGCCGTTGCTGGTAGATTTACCAATCATATAACCGGTTACTTTAACAGGCACACCATCAAGCTGTTTCAACTCCTCTGCAATCTCTGTATTAGGGTTAGAGATAGAGCCGACAACAGTTGCGCCGTCTACTGCAACATTGTAGTAGTTACTACTTACGGTAAGAACACCTGTAAACTCCGCATACTTAACAACAGGATCAGTAATATATGCGTCAATAGCCGCACCGTCCAAAACCTCTGCGGTTGGATGTGACACCTCCTTGGTCTCGCTTGTTGCGGTAATAACAGAACCTGCGCTGAATTGCAAACAGCCACCATATTCCGAAACAGTACCCTCAATTGATACAACAGTACCAACAGCAGGAGTCTCCGATGGGTTGTAAGCCAAAATGTAAGCACCACTTGCATCAGTCAAGAGGCAACCACGAGCATATGTTGCAACTGCCCAAGCGTTATTTACAATATATTTACCTGCACCGGTTGTAAGTACCTCTGCAATAGTTGCAGGCACAGCCTCAGGCTCAACAATCTCCTCGGTAAGCTGGATATCTGCCAAAGATTGTGGCAAAAGTTGCTTGTCAGATTTGTAGATAGTAGCAATACCTGCAATAGAACCCATCTTATTAGGAATGGTCTCGCTTGCAAATTGAGCAAACTTGCTCACGTAGACAACAACAACCTTACCATCAGAAGTGGTGAAGTTGTGGGTCTTATAGTTACTAGTACCAGAATACCAAGCCTCATCAGCAGTACTAGGGATCAAGCCCGACAACTTAACATACTGAGACTCGTAGTTGTTGTATTCGTCGTAAGAGATCTCAATTGGAGCAAGGTTAGATACTCTGCCAACCACCGTAGCTGTCTGTGCGGGAGTCAATTGGAGCAAGCCATTATAAGTCTGCACCTTTGCATTGGCAAGCGACAACTCAATGATTGAACCATGTTCAAGTTCAACAGGCGAGTCCCAACGAACTGTAAGACCAGAATGAGGATTAGCGTTGTCGTCCTGAATAGAAATCTGCTTGTTACTACTCATATTACCGAAATTACCAGAACCGGCAACAACACCAACAAGCTTCATTGAAGCAACCTCCTCGCTTACGGCAGTCGCTGTTTCTGTTGGGTTCAAAGCCTTCAATGCAGCGCGAATCTCGGCAACATTGGTTGTAACCTTGTCTGTTCCACCCTCGTTCTGATAAACAGCAACGGCAGCATCAGCTGTCGATGGATACGGCATACCACTCATCATAGCAGTTTTGCTTGCCTCGAACGTAATCGAGAAGTTGCGAGCAGCATCTACTTTCGGAAGAGTAACCTTGACTGTTCCGTTGTTTGCACCGGTCTTAGGCTCGATGGTAACATCCTCCTGATCGCACACAACAGCCCAAGCCGCATTCGAAGTTACGGTAAGAACATACTCACCACCCTCCAATTTAGCCATGATCTTGTCAGGCGATACCGAGATAGTTGCTGATGCAGAATCGTTAGTATCTGCATCCTTAGTACAACCTACACCAAAGAGCATCGCTACTCCGGCTACAAACGCAAAAAATCTTCTTGCTTTCATAATTTTGTTGTTTTTGTTAGTTAATTAAGTTATTAAAAAAGTTAAAAAAAGTTGTATATATCACGCTTTTCCTTTCAAATCGCAATTACTGTGCGAATATAATATAATTTTTAATAACATAGCACATTTTATACTATTTTTTATAAAAAATAATATAACAACCATGGTGAGAACGGAAAGCGGAAAACGGAAAGCGGAAAACTGAAAACTGAGAACTTTCAGCGCCCTCCCATTACCCCTATTACCCCTATTACCCCCATTATCCCTATTCTCGTTGCGCCGTAACCACGCTCGGAGTTTCGACAACCAACAAAAAAAAGTTGGAGCAACCCATTGCCCCAACTTTCAGTTCTCAGTTCTTAACTCAGCAGCCGTTTCTCAATCTGCTCGACCTGCTGGCGGAATAACTTTTCGGTATCCATCAAGTTCGAGATTGTCTTACACGAGTGCAATACGGTAGCGTGGTTACGACCACCAATTGCTGCACCGATATTTGTAAGTGGTTGCTTCGTATGCTTCTTCGCAAGGAACATCGCCAACTGTCGCGCAATAGCCACCTCGCGAGTACGCTCCGAGGAATTTATACGCTCTCTATCGACATTCATCTGCTCGCATACGGTTGCAATAATCTGCTCAATCGTAATCTCCTTCTGATACATCGAAACATAGACCTTCAAAACCTCCTTTGCAAGGGCAATAGTGATGCGCTTATTCATAAAAGTAGCATTAGCGATAAGCGAAGAAATTGCACCCTCTATCTCTCTGATATTTGCGGATATATGTTCTGCCAAATAACAAACTACTTCATCTGGAATATCGGCATTGAGTTGGTTTGCTTTCGTGCGTATAATCTTAACCTTTGTTTCGTAGTCAGGAATACGAATTTCCGCCGACAATCCCCACTTGAAACGGGTTAAAAGTCGCTCCTCGATATCCTTCAACTCCACAGGTGGCTTATCCGAAATAAGCACCAACTGCTTGCCTGACATCTGCAAGTGATTAAAGATATTAAAGAAGGCGTTTTGTGTACCCGGCTTACCCGACAACTCCTGAATATCGTCAAGAATCAGGACATCGACAGCCTGATAGTAGTGAATAAAGTTCGGAACATCGTGATTGAGCGTTGCCGCCTGAAACTGAGCCTGAAATTTATTCATCGCAACATACAAGACCTGCAACTCCGGAAAACGCTGACGCACCTCGTTACCGATAGCGTGAGCAACATGGGTTTTGCCCAAACCCGAATCTCCGTAGATATAGAGCGGGTTAAATGGGGTGTGACTACCCGGATTTACCGATACCGACATAGCCGCCGAACGCACCAAACGATTGCACTCTCCCTCGATAAAATTGTCGAAAGTGTAATTTTTATTGAGTTGCGGCTCAATTCGTATACGATTTATGCCCGGAATTACAAAAGGATTTCGTATATTTGACGTGTCGGTTTGCTGACTGAAAGTATGCTCGGTAGTTGTAGCATCACTCTCGCTCGGCACCGCAATCGGGTGATTGTTCTTTGGAATAGCATAGAAGAGGCGAGTATCGCGACCAAATAGCTGCGCGATAATCGGCTTCAGCACCTGACTGTAGTTATCCTCAATCATTCTTGCAAAGTCGCGATCCGGCACCTTAATACGGAGTCGCTCACCATCGAACTCCAACGGTTCGATAGGAAGAAACCACTTAGCAAACTCCTCTGCCGAGGTTTTCGTTTTTATTTCGCTGAGGCAGTTTTGCCATGCGTCGTTATATGTCGCAGCATTTGCAAGCATAAATAATTGAGTATAAATAAGTTGAGTTAATATTCCGCGTCAAGCAGCGAACCTTGCGCGGTTTGACATTGCAAAGATGAAAATAAAATTGTTTAAAAAAAAATGGCTCAACTATTGTTTATTAAATATTATTTTTTAAGGAGAGAAAAATATTTTTCGCAGAGGCAAAATTTAACTCCCTGATTTACTACTATTACGAATAAATTTAGTATATTTGCAGAGGTAATAAAACAAATAATTTTCAAGAAAAGTATAAACAAATCTTATAAAATCAAGAGTATGGATAACTTGCAACAATTGGTAATGTCGAAGGCCGAGAAGTGGCTCGGTCCGGAGTTTGACGAGGCTACACGCCAAGAGGTTAAAAATCTGATAGATAACGACCCAAAAGGGCTTGTAGAGAGCTTCTACAAGGATTTGGAGTTCGGCACAGGTGGTCTGCGCGGAATTATGGGCGCAGGAACCAATCGTATGAACAAATACACCGTAGGTTTTGCTACACAAGGCTTAGCAAACTACCTTAAAATCAACTTTCCGGGCGAGGAGATTCGTGTAGCTATTGCCCACGACTCGCGCAACAACTCCCGACTCTTTGCCGAGAGTGTAGCAGACATCTTCGCATCAAATGGCTTCAAGGTGTTCCTCTTTGACGAGTTGCGTCCTACACCGGAGTTGTCGTTCGCTATTCGTGGACTTCACTGTCAATCGGGTGTAATGGTGACTGCTTCGCACAATCCGAAGGAGTACAACGGCTACAAGGCATATTGGAGCGATGGCTCGCAGGTAACATCTCCGCACGATGTTAATATAATAAAGGAGGTAGAGAAGATTACCGAGGTATCGCAGGTTTTGACAGGCAAAAATGCCGAGAATATCACCATTCTCGACAAGGAGTTTGACGAGAAGTACCTCGCAGCGATTAAGAAGTTGCAACTCTCGGCCGATAGCGTGGCTCGTTTCCACGATATGAAGATTGTCTACACCCCACTCCACGGTGCGGGCGTGCGTCTTACTCCGGCATCGCTCAAAAACTTCGGTTTTACAAATGTCATCTCCGTTCCTGAGCAGACTGTTCTTGATGGCAACTTCCCAACCGTAGAGTCGCCAAACCCTGAAAATCGCCCGACAATGAAGATGGCGATTGATTTGGCAGAGAAGGAGCAGGCAGACCTTGCGATGGCAACAGACCCTGATTCAGATCGTATCGGCTTGGCACTGCGCAACTCGAAGGGCGAGTATGTCCTCTTGAATGGTAACCAGACTTTGGTTCTGTTGATGTGCTACCAACTTACCCGCTGGGCAGAACTCGGTCGCATCAAGGAGGGTGACTATGTGGTTAAGACAATCGTAACATCGATGATGCCTGACGCTGTGGCAGAGGCTTACGGCGTAAAGTGCTACAACTGCCTCACAGGATTTAAGTATATCGCAAAGATTATCCGCGAGAACGAGGGCAAAACTCAATACATCGGTGGCGGTGAGGAGTCATTCGGCTATCTCGCAGGCGATTATGTACGTGACAAAGATGGCGTTTCGGCTTGTTCGTTGGCTGCCGAGGCTGCCGCTTGGTGTCGCGATACCATGGGGGTAACACTCTACGAGTGGTTGCAGGACCTCTATGTTAAGTTCGGTTTCTATCGTGAGGGACTCGTAAATGTCGTTCGTGAGGGTAAAGATGGCGCAGAGCAGATTCAGAATATGATGGTTGAGTATCGCGCTAATCCTCCGCAGGAGATTCTCGGCTCGAAGGTCGTTGAGATTTACGACTATAAGACATTGGAGTTGAAAAATACTGTAACCGGTGAGGTATCCCCTATCCCTGGTGTAGAGGACAAGAGCAACGTTTTGCAGTGGGTAACCGAAGATGGTTCAAAAGTTTCGGTGCGTCCTTCGGGAACAGAGCCTAAAATCAAGTTCTACTTTGGCGTAAAGGCAGAGTTGCCTTCGGTTGCAGAGTTTGACAAGGTAGAGGCTGAGCTCGATGCAAAGATTGAGGCTATCAAAGCAGAGTTGAAACTTATCTAATACATATATTATATATGACAACGAAGGAACGCATAGCGAAAGCCTTGGCCGTTGCTACTGACACCAAGGTTTTCGAGATGGATAGCAACATACTCCACCTTGCTCCATCTATATTCAAAGAGCAGTTTGGCGATGCACGAGCAATCGTTATTGCCGATAAAAACACTTGGCGCGTAGCGGGCGAAGAGGTTTATAAACACTTTGTCGATGCAAAAATTGAGGTTTCAAAACATATTATTCAGCAAGATGAATTTCACGCTGAGTGGTGTTATGTTATGGAGGTTGAGGAGGCGGCAAAAGCGGCTGGTGCGATTATGGTTTCAGTGGGTTCGGGCGTTATTAACGACCTCTGCAAACTCGCTTCGCACCACCTACACCAACAATACCTGACCATTCCTACCGCAGCATCGGATGACGGATATTCATCGTTCGGAGCATCAATTAGTTACGAAGGCTTAAAGCAGACCTTCGACTGCCCTGCTCCGCAGGCTATTTTGGCTGATGTCGATGTTATTGCCAATGCGCCAAAGGAGATGACCGCAGCGGGTTATGCTGACCTTGCGGCAAAGATTCCTTGCGGTGGAGAGTGGATGATTGCCGACATCATGGGTGCAGAGCCTATTATTCCGGAGGCTTGGCATGTGTTGCAAGATGTTCTCGACGAGCAACTCTCAAATCCTGAGGGAGTTGCCAACTGCGACAGAGATGCTATCGCTGCACTCTTTGAGGGTTTGACTTTAAGTGGTTTCGCAATGCAGGCAGCCCGTTATTCTCGCCCTGCATCGTGTACAGACCACCTTTTCAGCCACTACCTCGATATGACTCACCACACCTTCAACGGAAAGTTGCAGTCACACGGTTTTCAGGTAGCTATCGGCACACTTACGATGTGTGCATTCTTCGATGCCTTCCTCGAAATGGACCTGCGCAATATTGACGTGGAGAAGTGTGTAGAGGCTTGGCCATCACTCGAAGAGGAGCAGCAACGCGCACTCGATATCTTCAAGGATTTCGTGTCGCCACGCTTGGGCTACGACCAAATAACCATCAAATACAACGACAAAGAGGCTGTTCGCGAGCAGTTGAACACAATTAAGAGGCATTGGCCACTGTTGAAGGCGACTTATCGCAAGCAGGTCTATCCGTTCGAGAAGATGCAGGAGTGCTTCCGCAAGGTTGGCGCACCGGCAGACCCTGCCGATATCGGCGTTACCCGTCAGCAGTTGAAGGATATGATGCCTTTCGTTCAGTTGATGCGCTGGCGTATGAATATGCTCGATTTGGCTCGCCGTGGAGGTTTCTACGATGAATTGGTCGAAAAAGTATTCGGCAAAGGTGGTCGCTGGGAGATAGCGTAAATACTTATCTAACACAAATATAGCCAAGCGAAATGCTTGGCTATATTTTTATAGTTTTGCGAGGATTCGTTTTATTGCAGGGATTTTCAGCACGGGTAGCAGGGCGTGTGCCGGCAATATGCTACACACCGCCACAACAATCTTCGTAAATAAGCCCGGTGTCGCAGTGCGGCGACCTCGCTCCAAGGCTCTGATTCCCGCCTTCGCCAACTTTTCTGCCGACATCATAACCCCAAAGGCTCTCAGCCACTTGCGATGCTTCATATCAAGTGAATAGAGAGGTGTATCCACCGCACCCGGATAGACCGTAGTTACCGTTACACCATGAGGGCGAAACTCGTACCACAGCGACTGCGCAAAACTTTTCAGATAAGCCTTTGTTGCGGCGTAGTACGATACTGTGATATACGGTGTCCACGCAGTCATAGAGGACATTATCAGTATGCGTCCCTCTCCTCTACTGCACATATCTTCGCCAAAGAGTCGGCACAATTTCGATGGGGTTACGCAGTGGAGATTTGTGATAAACTCCGCAATCGATGGCTTGGTGTGCAGAAACATTCCGAACTGCAAAATTCCCGCATTACTAACGAGGGTTGCGACCTCGTAGTTGCGCTCCTTGCACCATGCATAAATCTGCTCGGCAGAGTCTGCCTTCGAGAGGTCGGCGTACAGCGCAACAGCCTCTACACCAAAGCGTTGTTTAAGGTCGGCAGCAACCTCCTCGTTGCGCTCTCGTTGGTTGCTTACAACGATAATATTTTCGCCTTTGGCAGCAAATTGCTCGGCATAGCAGAGTCCTATTCCCGATGATGCACCTGTGATTAAAGTAAATTTCATAGTGCGAAGGTATCTATTTTTTGCCAATTTTGGTCGCAATTCGCCAAATTTTTAATACTTTCGCACCCGAAAAACAAAAAAAATAGACGAGAGACGAAAGACGAGAGACGAAAGTGATATAAAAAATAAATTTCCTTTAATTCTCAATTTTCAATTCTCAATTCTCAATTTAAGAACGAAGTGATTATGATTGGAAGGGGTTTGTCCGCAGTAGGACTTTTGATATGCTCAAACATGTTTATGACCTTGGCGTGGTACGGTCAGGTGATGTTTAAGAGCAAATTCGAGCGCATAGGCTTGGTAGCCGTGATTTTTATCAGTTGGTTGGTGGCTTTCTTTGAGTACTGCTTTATGGTGCCAGCAAATCGCTTGGGTAGTATGGAGTATGGCGGACCATTCTCGATTTGGGAGTTAAAGGTTATTCAGGAGGTTGTGTCGCTTACGGTCTTTGCCGTTATCGTGCAGCTGATAATGAAAAACGAAGCCCTCCGCTGGAACCATATCGCAGGCTTCGCCTGCCTTGTCCTGGCAGTGTTCTTTATTTTCAAAAAGTGAGTAGTGAGTAGTTTTGATTACTATCGGCTGTTTTAGGAATTTGTAGGAGCCGGGCTACGCCCTTGATAGGGACTATGGGGATAATAGGGGTAATAGTTTTTGCTATTATCTCTATTTTACTTTTACCCTACAATCCCTATTATCCCTATCACCCCTATAAAAAAAACAAACCCTCCGCAGAGTTTTCTGCGGAGGAAAAATAGATAAATAGTTAATTAAAAAGCGAGGACAGCGCGAACCTTATATGACTCACCCTTATCGAAATAGTAGTAGTAACCCATATCCCAGAGTCCGCACGCGTAGCTACTATCGCCCTCTGTAGAAGAAAAATAATTTCTTCCGATAGTAGTATAGCCATTAGCCTTTAATGTGTCATTAATTGTTTGATTATTATATATCTTGCTCAACTCGTTTCGTGCTGGAAAATACCAGCCTTCGCCATAGTCAGCACACCACTTAAAGGCTGGATATTTACTTTCCCAACCGTTTATGCTCTTTATCTTTGTCATATTATTTGCTCCGTTATCCAAATCTGTTGCACCAGTTGTTACATCTTCGGTACTCCATGCCAAGTAGGCTTCTTCAACTGACACTATCTTGGTGATGGTATGGTCTACATAAAACACTATACCTCTAATACCGTTCCGTATCACAATAGCGCCAATTTCCATTGGGCTCGCCCCTTGAGTAACAGTAATAGTTTCACCTTTGAGATTGTATCTATTGCTATAGATTTTCACCTCGGCTGTGCGACTTTCGGTATAATAATTTTTTGGCACCGAAATATTTACTCCTTCTCCAGCTTTTGTACATTTAAGCCAATCTGCAGTTGTTGCTACATCATAATCAAAATTCGAGGCAACTGCAACTGTAAATTCACAACCCTTATAACCACACGCATAGGATGTTGTGCTCGTTGATAATTCTAATTCAGGGACAAAGGCTCTTTGAGAAACCTTGATACTATTTGAAATATTGTACTCATTATTATAAATAATGATATCCGCTGTACGCTCCTTGACCGCTACATTGTTTAACACGTTTACAGTTATACCATAGCCTCTTTTAGTATATGATATCCAATCTGCTGTGATCGAAACCGTGTACTCGCAATTGGCTGTAATGGTAACATTCTGCGAGCCACCCTCGTCTGCGAAGTTTAGCTCGCTTTTGTCAATTGATATTTCCGGAGCAGACGCTTTTTGAACTACATACAACTCGGTAGCAAGGTTATAAGCTAGATTTATGAGCACAATAGTACCCTTGCGTACCTCTTCCTTCTCGTTACGTGCAACCGAAAATTTCAACACTTCTGTGCCTGCAATACCCGTTCTGTTATCTACAACAATCCAATCGTTTTTGCTCACTGCCTCCCACGAACATGGCGAAGTAATCGATATCGAATGGGTATCTGCTTTGAACCCCACCTCGATAATCTGTTGCGACAATTCGATTTTAGGTATTGATGGGACTCTGTCATTTTCTTCATTGATACCGTCGTTCTGCTCGCAAGCGGTAAAAATCATTCCTACCGTTGCCAATAAAAGAAAAATCTTTTTCATAATAGTTTATAAATTAAAATGTTAAACAAAAGTTTGCACTATTATGACAAAAAGAAAGTGTGGAGTTGATTTGTCTATCTAATCGAGGGTATTTGGCGTAACCCATACACGAATAAACAATACTCCACACCGATATATAGCTGCAAGATGCGACTACATACGGCAGTGTAATGTTTACCATTCTCGTGTATAAAAAATCGCCAAATTTTTCGATTAAGAACAGCAAAAACACTTTCAATATGTCTGCAATCCATCGGACTGCACCACAAATGTAGCATATAATTTTGAAAAGCGCAAAAAAATCGCGGTATAAAGAGTCGTTAGTGGCGTTAGCGGCATTATAGATTTGTGTAAAAACAACAAAAAATCAAAATCTCTCGTCTATCGTCTTTCGTCTCTCGTCTTTTTTTACTATCTTTGCGCACAAAAGAAAAATAGAGCAAAAACTATGAATATCGAACAACACATTACAAGCGTGGTGAAGGCTGCCGTGGAGGCTCTCTATGGCGAGGTTGCCGACTCGCAGATACAGATACAAAAGACTCGCAAAGAGTTCGAGGGCGACTATACTCTCGTGGTATTCCCACTCGTCAAGATGGCTCGCAAAGCACCCGAGGCGGTGGCTACCGAGATTGGCGAGAAGGTTGTCGCATTGGCTGCCGAGTTCAGCGCATTTAATGTTATCAAAGGTTTCCTTAACCTCTCGCTCGACCAGAAATTCTGGGTGGAGCGTTTTGGCGAGATTGCAGCCAACGAGAACTATGGCGTAGCAGAGCCAACGGGGCGTACAATTATGATTGAGTACTCCTCGCCAAACACCAACAAGCCACTCCACCTCGGACATATCCGAAACAACCTTTTGGGTTACTCGGTGGCGCAGATTTTGGCGGCTAACGGACACAATGTCATCAAGGCAAACCTTGTAAATGACCGAGGCATTCATATCTGCAAGTCGATGGTTGCGTGGTTGCGATACGGCAATGGTGCTACACCTGAATCGACCGGCAAGAAGGGCGACCACCTCGTAGGCGACTACTATGTGGAGTTCGACAAGCACTATAAGGCAGAGATTAAAGAACTCGTTGCTGGCGGAGTGAGCGAGGAGGAGGCAAAAAAGCAGGCTCCGATACTCCTCGAAGCGCAGGAGATGTTGCGCAAGTGGGAGGTAAAAGACGCAGAGGTGCGTGCGCTTTGGGAGAAGATGAACGGCTGGGTTTACGATGGTTTCGATGTAACCTACAAGACTCTCGGCGTTGATTTCGATAAGGTTTACTACGAGTCGCAGACCTATATTCTCGGCAAAGGACTTGTCGAGGAGGGTTTGGCGAAGGGCATATTTTTCCGCAAAGAGGACGGCTCGGTTTGGATTGACCTCGAAAGCGATGGACTCGACCAAAAGTTATTGCTTCGTGGCGATGGCACATCGGTATATATGACGCAGGACCTCGGAACGGCTTTGCAGCGTTTCGAGCAGAATGCCTTGAACGGCATTATCTATGTCGTAGGTAACGAACAGAACTACCACTTCCAAGTTTTGAAGCTGATACTCAAAAAGTTAGGCTATGAGTGGAGCGATGATATCTTCCACCTTTCGTACGGAATGGTTGAGTTGCCTGAGGGCAAGATGAAGTCGCGCGAGGGAACTGTTGTAGATGCTGACGACTTGTGCGAAGCGATGATTTCGACCGCGCGCGAGATGTCGCAGGAGTTGGGCAAACTCGATGGTTGCAGTGAGGAGGAGGCTTCGGCAATCAGCTCGATGGTCGGTTTGGGTGCTTTGAAGTACTTTATCTTGAAGGTAGACCCAAAGAAGACGATGTTGTTCGACCCTCGCGAGTCTATCGACTTCAACGGCAACACCGGTCCGTTTATCCAATACACCCACGCTCGTATCTGCTCTGTGTTGCGCAAGGCTGCCGAGCAGAATATCTCGTTCGAGGGCGAGAAAATCGCTTGCGAGTTGTTACCGGAGGAGGTTGAGTTGGTGAAGATGTTGTGCGACTACCCTGCTACCGTAGTGGCTGCGGGCGAGGCGTTTGCACCTTCGATGATTGCGGCATACACCTACGAGTTGTGTAAGGCGTTCAACGGCTACTACCACGACCACTCAATCCTTCGCGAGGAGAACGAGGCAGTGAAGAAGATGCGCCTTGCGTTGGCACTGCAGGTGGCACGCGTTATCAATCGTTCGATGCGCTTGTTAGGAATTGATGTACCCGAAAGAATGTAATTCACTATGGCCGGATCAAATTTCGTAGACTATGTAAAGATTTTTGCCCGTTCCGGACACGGAGGAGCAGGCTCGGCACACTTTCGCCGTGAGAAGTTTGTCGCCTTTGGTGGTCCCGATGGCGGCGATGGCGGTAAGGGAGGCTCGATAATCTTGCAGGGCGACCAACAATATTGGACACTTATCCACCTCAAATATCAGCGTCACCAATTTGCTGAGGACGGCGAATGTGGCTCTGGCGCTCGTTCGCATGGTAAAGATGCGAAGGATATTATTATCCCCGTACCTCTCGGCACGGTGGCGAAGCAGATTTTCACCGATGAGGAGACGGGCGAAACTCGCACTGAGGTTGTTGGCGAGGTGACCGAGCACGGTGAGCAACTCGTCCTTCTGAAAGGTGGTCGCGGAGGCTTGGGTAACTGGCATTTCCGCACCGCCACAAATCAAGCACCACGCTACTCGCAACCGGGCGAGGAGGGTGCAGAGGGTGCATTTATCCTCGAATTGAAGGTCTTGGCAGATGTCGGCTTGGTGGGTTTTCCGAATGCAGGCAAGAGTACCCTACTTTCGGTGGTTTCGGCCGCAAAACCGAAGATTGCAAACTACGCATTTACCACTTTGGAGCCTAATCTCGGCATCGTAGAGGTGCGCGATGGTCACTCCTTTGTTATGGCGGATATTCCGGGTATTATCGAGGGTGCGCACGAGGGCAAGGGTTTGGGAACACGCTTCCTTCGCCATATTGAGCGAAATTCTATTTTGCTCTTTATGATTCCTGCCGATAGCGATGATATTCGCAAGGATTTCGATATTCTGCTTGGCGAACTTACGCAGTACAACCCCGAACTGCTCGACAAAACCCGCATCTTGGCTATCACAAAGTGCGATATGCTCGATGATGATTTGATGGAGGAGATGAAGTCGCATCTGCCAGAGGGCGTTAAGTCGGTATTTATCTCTTCGGTTGCAGGTCTTAATATTGCCAAGTTGAAGGATATGTTGTGGGAGGCTTTGCACGAATAATGCGAGGTCTGCGATACATACTCATTGCACTATTTCTGTTATGTTATAGAGGTCTCTCCGCGCAGGAGTTCGACCTCTATGATTTTAGATACTACAAGCGTTTCGAAACTGTAGAGGAGTTGCTTGCGCCTGAAGTTCAAGATTCGCTGCCTAAATCTAAATTTATAATAGACAGAGAATTTTCCACACATACTCTCGACTACAATTTCTCAGCCATACGCTTTGCAAGACGTGGTCAAGCAACATTTAGTCGCAAAACTCTCCTTAATAACATCGAAGTGCCATTTATCGGAAGCCAAACTATCCGCGCTTTGCAACTCGTTGAAAAACGCCATGCCAATCGGGTGATATTAGAGATAGATTCGCTCCGAGAAAGCCGTAGCTCTGTCGGTTTTTCATTCTCCTCTCGCAATATGCCATACACCGTTGCGTTTGCCACGACACATAAATTAAGTAAAGATTGGTCTTTGGCAACAAATCTCACAGCTCGCACAGGAAGGGATTTGCATATTGACGGAGTGTTTGGAAATTCATTAGAGTTCAATGCCGTAGTCGCTAAAAGTTGGAACAACAAGCACAACTTATCTCTGGCCCTATTCGCCAAGCCATCAATGCGAAGTACGCGTCTTGCATCAACACAAGAGGCGTTTCGTTTGACGGGCAATAATCTCTACAATCCTGCATGGGGTTATCAGAATGGCAAAGTGCGCAATGCTCGTATTCGTCGCGAGTTTCTCCCGACTACATTTATAGGCTACGAGGGTGAAATCAACAAACGCACAAAGTTGGATTTGGCAGTTGCGCTTGTGGCCGGCATCGAAAAATATAGTTCGCTCGATTGGTTTGACGCGCAAACCCCCGCTCCGGACAACTACCGCTATATGCCAAGCTACTTTTATGACGAAGATGATATTTTTCACTCTGTCGAAAGCGCATGGCTCAGTAATGATACTCGATACACGCAGATTGATTTCGATGGGCTTATCGCTACAAACCGCCTAAATAGTGACAAAGCCGTATATGCCATTTCCGACCGAGTTAGTCGCACACTTCGCACCTCTCTGAGAGGTGGCATGACGACCTTATTCGACAAAAGCAGCATATCATACGGCCTTGATATCAGCATAGCGAACTACCGATATTACAAGCAGATGCGCGACCTGCTCGGAGCAAATCACACCATCGACTTAGACTATTTCCTGCGCGATGACGACACCTTTGGCAACTTGTTGCAAAACAATATGGCAAGCCCAAATCGCTACATTCGTGAAGGCGACCGTTTTGGTTATGACTACGCCATTCGTTGTAATAATATCTCGGCATTTGCCACCTATCGCTACTCCACCGAACGACTTGACCTCGATATTGCTGCAAAGGTCGGATATTGCGACATCTCGAGGCGCGGATTCTACCGCAAGGAGCTATTTGCAGACAACTCGTTAGGGGTGTCGCGTCATCTGAAATTTTCTCCATACTCGTTACGTTTTAAAACCGACTATCTCATCGCGAACAATCACCTTATAAGTGCAACCATAGCGACCGAGGCGACACCTTGCAACGAAGAGGACCTATTCTTGCAGAGTCAATACAATAATCGCATTATCGACAACCCGACAATGCGCACATCATACAACGGAGAGGTGCGCTACACCTTTCAAAAGCCCAATTTTGCAATCAATACTACCCTATTTATCTCGGCCGAATTGAATGATACGCAAGTGCGCCACATATATGATGACCTATTCAACGAGTATAGCGATGTTGTAATGAGTGGTATAAAAACCCTTTGCTATGGATTGGAGGTCGAAGCAGAGTATCGCTTTGCCGACCATTTCACCACTACGGCAGCCCTCTCGTTGGGCAGATACAAATACGCAAGCAACTCACTCGTAACCATCTATAGCGATGCATCTAACACATTGTTAGCCGACCATGTCGAGAGCCACATAAAAGGGCTTTCACTTGGAAATGCTCCGCAGGTTGCCGTAACGGCAGGATTATCGTATTATAACAAGGGTTGGTGGGCGACAATAAGTGCCAATTATGCCGATTTGCGCTATATTGAGCCTTCGATGGTGATGCGTACCGAACGAGTTTTGGCAATGACGACCTCTCCTGAACAACGCAAAGCTCTTTGCAAGCAAGAGAAGATACGCGAAGCCTTCACACTTGACATCTCTCTGTCGAAAAGTCTATATTTGAATCGTTTGAATAAGAAGATTTACAGTACAACTGCTGTACCACGTTTTGAGGATAGATATCCTCGAAGTAGATTTATCTTCCGTATTGGTGTTCGCAACCTACTCGGCTCGAACAACATTGTGTATAGCGCCTACGAGTCATCTCGCCTTTCACGACACAAACTCGCAGACGAATATATATACAATCGCCAAGCCTCGCGTTACATGTACGCCTATCCGCGAACATTCTACGCCTCAGCAACTTTTGAGTTCTAAGTGATTTAATTTTTATAGGAGAATCCGATTCCTTTATGGGTTTGGATATACTCTTCGCCTATTTTGCTGCGCAGATGGCGAATATGAACATCGAGTGTACGAGAGCCGACCACAACCTCTGCACCCCAAACAGCATCAAAAATCTCTTCACGGGTAAATATTCGAGGCTCGGACAAGAGAAGTCTTAAAATCTCGAACTCCTTAACGGCCAAAGGCACCTCCATACCGTCAGAGATAAAGGCGTGTCGCTCCTCCACAAGACGAGAGGATTTTGGGAAGACTACGCGTTCTCCACTCTCTATTCTTTTGCATATCGCCCCAACTCGCGAGCATAGCACCTTCATGCTCACCGGCTTAGTGATATAATCATCTGCTCCGGCATTGTAACACTCAACAAGCGTCTCCTCCTCGCAAACGGCAGATAGAAATACTATCATTATCTTTGCAGTTGCCGGATTTGCCCTCAAAGCGCGACACGCCTCACGACCGTCCATCTCAGGCATCATCATATCCATAAGGATAAGGTGTGGCTTAAACTCTACAGCCTTCGTTAGTGCCTCGTATCCATTTGTGGCACAAGCAACCTCATAACCCTCTTTCACAAGGTTGTATTGCACAAACTCGCGGATATCAAGTTCGTCATCGACAATAAGTATTCGCATAAGTTTCAGGTCGTTCTAAAATTAAGGCGCAATGGGAGCCATTGCGCCTTTTCGCTTTGATTTTGTTGTCGGTTTAGTCGTGCAATGCGCTCAACTTCTCGAACAACTTGCCGTAGCCCTCTACCATCTCGTTGCGGAATGCAGCGTAGTACTTGCGCACGAGCGAAGCGTTCTTTGGCTCAACAGGGTTGTTGGCCTTGTGATACAACTCATTGCGAAGCTCAACGCCCTCCTGCATGATTGCAAAAATCTCCTGCTCCTTGTCCGGACGGAAATACATTGTCATGTCGCAATCGAACACCAACTCCTCAAGACGATAGTCAATCTCTTTCTTCAAAAATCTTAAATTTGCCATAATCTTATCCTTGTTTTTTTATTCGTTCGTAGGCACAAAGATAAGAAAAAAAGAATATGATGCAAAGATTTTCAAACTTTTTTATCTTTTTTCACCGCTTTTTACCAATAAATAGCCTCGTAGCCGCCCTTAATGTTCTTTTTATCGGCCTTTCGAGCCTTGCGCTGATTACGTTTATTGGCCTTACTGTCGACATCATCATAAGCGCCATGCTTAGGAGTCGCGATAATAATACCCATCTCCTCCTCTACCACGACCTCTTCAGGTTGTTTCGGCTGTGAAGTCTGAACAGGCTTTGCCGGCTCCGTAGGAGTTACAATAGTCGTACGGGTTACAAACTCATCAACACCATAATCGAACTCAATATCGGCATATCGCATCTGCGGTAAAATATGAGTGGTCAAATATCGCCACGACTCAGGCATCTTGCGCAAAGCCGCCTCCTTCTGTGGCTCAGTATGCTTGGTTGATTTCAAAATTGCCAGCACCTGCTCCTTTTGCGGAATATCGGACTTTTCAACCACAGGTACACAATCGCTCCAATGGAAGGTCTTGTGATCAGTGTCGATTTTCTGCTCAGGGTGATAGGTATTTACTGCGTAATGGTAGAGCGACTGCGCTCTTTTCGATGCAAGAGAGTCGTTCTCTTTGGCGTTACCGTCAGGCGAAGCATATCCCACAATGTGAATTGCCGAGATGTGCATCGTGGTATCTTTGGTTTGCGCCATAAAGTCCTTCAACTCCTCAATCTGTTGAGTGTTGTCCGAGTAAGCGGGCACAATATTCGACTTATTGATGGCGTAATGCACATCAAATTCGGCATGTTTGCCATCATTGTGGGGAATTTTGTAACGTGTGGTTATAACATTGCCACTACGTGTTTGAGATACAAGCACCGCATTTGCAGGGGCTTGATTGCTCTGGCCAACAGCCGCTACGGCTGTTCCCAAAGCCAACATAGAGAGTAAAATCTTTTTCATTGCCTAATTGTTTTGGTTTGTAACCCAAACAGAACAACAATTAAGCCAAAGGCAATTGAGAATTGAGAATTGAGAATTATTCTTCAACTACTCACCCCTATTTCCTCACTCCTAACTACTCACTACTCACTCCTCTCTACTCTCTTAATCTTATATCCCAATATTGCGACAAGTAGTGACATCAGTGGGCTGATAAGGTTGAATAGGCAATATGGCAGATAGGTCAATGTTGCTACGCCAAGGACTGTTGATTGAGTCATTCCACAAGAGTTCCATGGTACGAGCACAGAGGTTACCGTTGCCGTATCCTCAACCGAACGGCTCAACAAGCGAGCCTCTAATCCACGTTTTTCGTACAATTCGCGGAAAGTTTCGCCCGTGATTATAATAGATATGTATTGGTCTGCCGTAAGCAGATTGGCAAACACGCCCGTAGCAAGAGTTGATGCCACTATGCTTGCAGTGCGATACACGAATTTGGCAAACAACTGTGTCAAGGCTGCCAACATTCCACTGCCCGCCATTACTCCGCCAAAACACATTGCACACAGCACCAGCCAGATCGTATTGAGCATTCCCTGCA
The DNA here is from genome assembly GCA_017937805.1 of Alistipes sp. GTDB lineage: Bacteria > Bacteroidota > Bacteroidia > Bacteroidales > Rikenellaceae > Alistipes. Next base: position 38,605 of record JAGBCX010000079.1, read on the forward strand.
TTCCGGAGGTTGCAACCAAATCATTTATCATGGCATTGCCTGTATCCAATGCGGTGGAGGTGGAGCAAGCTGTCATCAAAGCACGGAACACAGCAAATTCTTCGCTACCGCCAATCGAACTGATAATCTCCGGTTGTGCTACAACCATTGCCACGCACGCCATAACGACCGACAGAAATAGTGTTACAAGTGCCGGAAGTCGCTTTGCAATAAGTATCATCGTGACGGCTGGTACAATCAATAGCCAAGCCGAAATATTGAAAGAATTTTGAAGCGTGTTGGCCAATTCGGCCATCTGCATCGAATCATCTACATTGTGCGACAAACTCACTACGAAGAATATGATTAGTGCAATAACAAATGAAGGTATCGTTGTGATTGTCATATACTTGATATGTTCAAACAGCGGAACACGAACTGTCGATGATGCCAAAACCGTAGTATCCGATAATGCCGACACTTTGTCGCCAAAATATGCGCCCGAAATTATCGCACCCGCAACCCAACCTTCAGCATATCCTTGTGCTTCGCCTACACCCACCAACGCAACACCGATTGTTGCTATCGTGGTCCATGAACTACCTGTAACAATGGCAACGACTGCACATATCAGACATGCTACGGCCAGAAATACACTTGGATGAATAATTTTCAGACCATAATACATCAATGTTGGCACTATTCCACTCAACATCCATGTACTCGCGACTGCTCCGATAAGCAGCAAAATAATTATCGCAGAGGCTGAGGTGCGGATATTATTCACTATTGCCTTTTCGAGAGTACTCCACTTACAGCGACAAACCACAACCGCAATAAGTGCAGCGACTGACGATGCTACCAAGAGAGCTATTTGGCTACCACCTTCGATAGCATCAGCTCCAAAAGTTTTTATAACGAGTGCCAAAATCGCAACAAGTACAGCCATCGGCACCAATGCTAACCATACCGACACTTCGCGTGCCTTAAAAAGTCTATTTCCTAATTTCATGCGGCAAAGATAGAAATAATTCATCAAGTTTTCCCTTTTCCGCTTTTCGTTTTCAGTTTTATTTTGTACCTTTGTCGGGTTATACCATATAAGGTATAAAGTGTAAAACTAAACAGAAGCATATTATGGCTACCAAAACTACTATCGAAGTTCCTGTAGAGGAGCAGAATGTTATGACTGAGATTGAACAAACAGAGAACAAGGAGGCTGTCGCTACGCACGACATCATTCCGGCAGACAAGGAGGCAATCCTTGCCCAACTTGCCGAGAAGGTTACAGAGGTGCCTTCTGCCGAATTGCGTACCGAGGTCGAGGCGTTGAAGGTAGCATTCTATAAGTTGCATCGTGCCGACATGGAGGCTCGCCGTAAGGCATTCCTCGAAGAGAATGGCGCAGATGCGGAGTATAAGCCACAGACTGATGAGGCTGAGGTTCGTTTCAAAGAGCTATACAATATCTATCGCACGAAGCGCGATGAGGCCACTGCCCTATCCGACAAGGAGAAGGAGGATAACTATCAGGCTAAACTCGCCATTATCGAGGAGTTGAAGGCATTAGTAGACTCGGAGGAGGCTCTCAACACCACCTTCGCGAAATTCCACGAGTTGCAGGCGCGTTGGCGCAGCATAGGACAAGTACCTCAAACAAAAGTTAGCGACTTGTACGAAACTTACAACCTCCATGTTGAGAATTTCTACGACTATGTAAAAATCAACAAGGAGTTGCGCGACCTCGATTGGAAGCGAAATTTGGAGGCAAAAACAGCCCTTTGCGAGCAGGCCGAGACTTTGACTGAAGCAACAGCTATCGTTGAGGCTTTCCACAAGTTGCAGAAGTTGCACGAGGAGTGGCGCGAGATTGGCCCCGTTTCAATAGAACACAAAGAGAGCTTATGGGAACGATTCAAAAACGCATCTACCACTATCAATCGTCGTCATCAAGAGCATTTCGAAAATATCAAGGCTGAGCAGGTGCGCAATTTCGAACGCAAATCTGCTCTGTGCGAGGAGATTGAGAAGATCGTTGCCGAGGCTCCGACTTCACATAAGGCTTGGAACAAGGCGAGCGAGCGCATACAAGCAATTCAGGCAGAGTGGCGTACCATTGGTTTTGCTCCTAAGAAGGATAACAACAAAATCTACGATCGTTTCCGTGCCGCTTGCGATAAGTTCTTCGAGGTGAAGCATCTCTTCTACTCCGAGGCAAAGGACGATATGGCAAAGAACCTCGACATTAAGAATTCGCTTTGTGAGCGCGCTGAGGCTATTGCTGAGCGTGACGATTGGGCAAAAGCAACCGAGGAGTTGCTGGCATTGCAGGCAGAGTGGAAAAAGTCGGGAACCGTTGCTCGAAAGTACGCTGATGCCGTATGGAAGCGTTTCCGTACCGCTTGCGATAAATTCTTTGAGCGTAAATCGCAATTCTTCTCGTCACAAGACAACGAATATTCGGCAAATCTCTCGGCTAAGCAGTCGCTGTTGGAGGAGATGGCGCAAGCTGTTGTCAAGTCGTTTGACGATATCAAGGAGTTCCAACGCCGTTGGAGTGAGATAGGATTTGTACCTATCCGACACAAAGACGAGTTGCAAAAGCAGTACAAAGCTGCTCTCGACAGACTCTTTGCGACCATACGCAGTGCCGACCGCGAACAGCAGATTAACAAATTTAAGAACAAGGTATCTTCAATGCGCGAGGCTGGCGACAAGCGACTTCGCTCTGAGCGCGAGAAGTTGTACAATCGTGTAAAACAGCTCGAACAAGAGATTCAGACATTGGAGAACAACATTGGCTTCTTCGCCAAGTCGAAGGGTGCCGAGGCTATGATTGCTGCTGTGGAAGAGAAGATTAAGCGTGCTAAGCAAGATATGACAGATGCAATTGAGCGAGTAAAATTGATTGATTCACAAGAGTAAAAAGCATATTTATTTTTTAACGATGAAAGAGAATAAAAGTACAATTATAGGCTTTGTCCTTATGACCTTGGTGTTCGTAGGTTACATGTTTTATGCGAACTACCAAGCACAAAAACAGCAAGAGGCTCAAATGGCTGCCCAAGTCGAGCAACTTGCCGAGCAAGCATCACAAGCACTTGACACTCCCGACGAGCAGAAGGCCGAAACTGCCATCGTTGATGCAAAGAGCACAAAGAGTGCAGATGCACCAAAGTTGGTAAGTGATGCCGAGAAGGTCGAAGAGATTGTTGTTGAGAATGATGTTATGCAGATTCGATTCTCAACTCTCGGAGCGCAGATTATTGATGTAACACTGAAAGATTACACTAAGTACGCACCGAAGGAGGAGCGTAACGAGTTGGTTCATCTCTTTGCTCCTGAGTCGGCATATTTCAACATGTCGTACTACTTGAAGGAGAATATGCGCAACGTGGAGGTCTCGACAGCATATCGCAACTTCGAGCTGTTGCCGGTGGAGAATTTTGCCGACAAAAAGGTTGTAACAATGCGCCTACCCGTAGGTAATGGCTCTATTGAGCATATCTACACCATCTACAACGAGCAGAAGCCCGAACGCGATTACATGGTCGATTTCGATGTGCGTCTGAACGACCTTGCTCCGATGATGGCAAATCAGAAGAGCATTGCCGTTGAGTGGCGTAACCGTTCGTATCAGAATGAGCGTAGTTTCAAAAACGAGAACACCTACACTACCCTCGTTTATCACTATCCGGGCGAGGGCGATGTAGAGGATTTAGGTATCTCGGAGTCTACAAAGGCTGACGATATTGCAGCATCGGTTGATTGGGTATCGTTCAAGCAACAGTTCTTCTCCTCTGCTTTTATTGGTCGTTCAGTCGTATTGCGTCAGCCACAGGTTTCATTCGCCACAGCAGAGCCTAAGTCGGGATATATCAAGGACTTTGCAATGTCATCTTCAGTGGATTACACACCGCAGACTACCCAATACGACTTCTCGTTCTACCTCGGTCCTAACAAGTTCTCGGTATTGAAGAAATTGACCGACAAAAATGGCGAGTCACTCGAAATGGAGCGCATTATCCCTCTCGGTTGGATATTCTCAACCTACATCAGCCGTTGGGTGGTAATTCCGGTGTTCGATTTCTTGCAAAAGTATATCGCATCGTTTGGTCTTATCATCTTGATTTTGACCATATTGGTTAAGTTGGTAATCTTCCCTCTCACATATAAGAGCTACCTCTCGACCGCAAAGATGCGCGTTATCAAGCCTGAGATTGATGCTTTGAATGCAAAATACCCTCGTCAGGAAGATGCAATGAAGAAGCAACAAGAGATGATGGCACTCTACAACAAGGCGGGTATCAGCCCTATGGGAGGCTGTCTGCCGATGTTAATTCAGATGCCTATTCTGATTGCGATGTTCCGCTTCTTCCCTGCAAGTATCGAGTTGCGTGGCAAGTCGTTCTTGTGGAGTGACGACCTCTCTTCGTACGATAGCATTCTCGATTTGCCATTCAATATTCCATTCTATGGCGACCATATCTCGTTGTTCTGCTTGTTGATGACTATTGTGATGTTTATCTACTCGTACATCAACTATCAGCAGCAGGGTGCATCGCAACCTCAAATGGCAGGTATGAAGTTTATGACCGTCTATATGATGCCTGCGATGATGTTGTTCTGGTTTAATGACTATGCAAGTGGTCTTTGCTACTACTACCTCTTGTCAAACCTCTTTACAATTTTGCAGACAACCATTATCCGCTTCACTTTGAATGACGAGAAGATTCTTGCAAAGATGAATGCTCGCGCAAAGAATACAAAGGGTAAGAAATCGCGTTTCCAGCAACGCTACGAGGAGTTGATGAAGCAGGCTGAAGCACAACAGAAGCAATCTAAGCGATAACTCTTCGACAGAATGTCATTTGTGGCGAACATATCGAACGAGGATGTTGCTGCATTGGAAGCAGTACACTTTGACGGGCGCATAGTGGTCGTAGAGAGTGCCGATGCGCTCGCCAAGGCATGCAAGGAGTTGTCGCAACATTCTCTTATCGGCTTCGACACCGAAACAAGACCGTCATTTAAGGCGGGTGTAACCAACAAAGTTGCGCTGTTGCAACTCTCGACAAATGAGTGTTGCTACCTCATTCGATTAAATCGTCTGCCTCTCTCTCGCGACATTTTGGCAATACTGTCAAGCGAGAAGATTAAGAAGGTGGGAGCAGATGTCCGCAACGACCTCTCGGCTCTTAACAAGCTACGACACTTCACTCCTCGCGGTTTTATAGACTTGCAAAATGAGGTCGGGAAGCATGGCATTGAGGATAAGAGTCTGCGCAAGATATCGGGTATTGTACTTGGCAAAAAAGTCTCAAAGGCTCAGCGACTAAGTAATTGGGAAGCAAAGCAACTAACACCGCAACAACAAATGTACGCAGCAACTGATGCGTGGGTATGCATTGAAATTTATAACAGACTGACGAGATAGCTCCGTCAGTCTTTAATCTTTTACAACAGATACGGGGCGAGATGAAGATACTTATATATTTAATAGCTATCTTATTGTCATTATCGGTAGTGGCACAAACCACACCCGACTACTCGAAGTTGTCGGCTCATCCACGCCTTATACTAAAAGATGGAGATATTGAGGCTGTTCGCCATAAGATTGTGACAGACCAACCATTGCGCCACATACATTGTGTAATAGAGGATAGAGCGAATGGATTTATCTACGCACCTGCTTCTCGGCGTATAAAAACGGGAAAAAGGTTGCTTGGTGTTTCGCGTAATGTATTGGAGAGGGTATGCTACTGCTCTTATATGTATTTGGTGACTGGTGAGGATATATATGCCCGCCGTGCTAAGCAGGAGATGTTGGCGGCAGCAAGTTTTACCGATTGGAATCCATCTCATTTTCTTGATGTGGCAGAGATGACTACAGCGTTGGCAATAGGCTATGATTGGCTCTACAACAGTTTGTCGCCTGCAAGTCGAAAAATAATAGAAGATGCCATAATCGAAAAGGGGTTGCGTGCAGCAAATCCTAAGATGTGGTGGTATCGCACCGACAATAATTGGAATCAGGTCTGCAACTGCGGCATGGTTATGGGGGCATTGGCTGTGTATGAGCGAGTGCCTAATGAAGCAAAAACGATAATCGAACGCTCGTTGGCGAGCAATCCGAAGGCTCAGAATTGCTACGGACCGGATGGCGTATATCCCGAAGGGTTTGGCTATTGGGAGTATGGAACCTGGTTTGAGGTTATGCTTATAGAGTCGTTACGCACCGCACTTGGTTCGAGTTTCGACTTGGAGAAGGCTCCGGGATTTTTGGAGTCGGCAAAGTTTATGAACTTTATGCAGACGCCAACCGGATATGTATTCAACTACTCCGATTCGGGCAATCCTCATGATGCTGTAAATCCTCTACTCTATTGGTTTGCGCTCGAGACAGGCGATATGTCGCTTTTGTGGCAAGACCGAAAACGAATTGTCGAGGAGGAGTGGGTACGAGGTATTAATCGACAAGCTCCCATTGCACTGTTATTTGCTTCGCGTTGTAAGTTGGATGATATTAAACCTATCAAAGAGTCGTTTTGGGTAGGTAATGGTAGTCAGCCACTGTTTCTCTATCGTAGTGGTTTTGGTAGTTATAAGGATAGTTACTTGGCTGCAAAGGGAGGTACTGCAAGTGCAAATCACGGACATATGGATGCCGGCTCGTTTATATACGAATGGGGAGGTGTGTGTTGGGCAAGCGACCTCGGCTCGCAGAACTACCATTCGTTGGAGTCCAAGGGCTTAGGTATATGGAAAAGTGGACAAAATTCCGACCGTTGGCGAGTATTTCGCTTAGGCAACTTCTCTCACAACACGCTAACGGTAAATGAGAAATTGCACAATGTCAAAGGTATGGCAACAATGGATAAACTCTATAATAACAATGGTCGTCATGGTGCAAAATTCAACCTTACACCCATCTTGTTTGATTTGTCGAGTGCTTATCGTACAATATACATAGACAAGAGTGATAAAGTTACCTGTATAGATAAGTTGAAGGCTCGCGATATTGAGTGTCAAGTACGCTGGAATATGACCACCACCGCTACGGCAAAAATAGTTGACGACCACACTATAAGCCTAACAAAAGATGACAAGGAGGTGATTGTGCGTGCCGATGCACCAAAGGGTGTCAAGGCGTATATTATGAGTAATGCTCCGACAACAGAGTACGACTGTGAGAATAAGGGGACTTGCCGTGTAGGTTTTGCCACAACAGTGCAACCAAATAGTAAGGCGGTTATAAAGGTTGTGCTTGAACCACAAAAATAATAGAATAAGATGAACAGAGAGATATTCCGCATAGCGATACCAAATATAATTTCCAACATTACCGTTCCGTTGATGGGATTGGTTTCGACAGGTATTGTTGGCACTTGGAGTGGTTCAGCAGAGATTATAGGAGCGTTGGCGCTCGGAGTATCAATCTTCAACTTCATCTATTGGAACTGCTCGTTTATTCGTATGGGAACAAGCGGTCTGACCGCACAAGCCTACGGTGCAGGCGATTTCCACGAAACTACCGCAATGCTCGTGCGCGCAGTAGTTATCTCGTTGGCATTGAGCGCAATAGTATTGATTTTCCAACGACCACTCGGAGAGTTATCATTGTGGTTGATGGGAGGAGATGAGATAGTAGCGGACTACTTCTTTGCCCGAATTTGGGCTGTGCCTGCAGGTATCTTGTTATTCGGTTTGTACGGTTGGTTTGTCGGTATGCAAAACGGTGTTATACCGATGGCGGTATCAATCACTGTAAACGGTCTGCACATCTTGTTCGGCTGGTGGTTTGTCTACTCGTTCGACCTCGGAATTGTCGGCATTGCCTACGCTTCGGTCGTGTCGCAGTGGATAGGTTTGGTGCTTGCGAGTGCGCTTATCTATATCTTCTTCCGCAAGACAATGCGGCCAATCGTACTGCGCGAAGTGTTGAACTTCGCATCGATGAAGCGATTTTTCAAGGTCAATGGCGATATTATTGTCCGCACATTCTGCAATGTCGGAGTCTACACATTCTTCACCGCCGCCTCGGCACGAATGGGAGATGCCGCAATTTTGGCAGTAAATAGTGTATTGATGCAGTTGTTAATGTTGTTCTCCTACATGAATGACGGCTTTGCCTACGCAGCCGAGGCTATGACAGGTCGCTTTATCGGAGCAAAAGATTTGCCTTCACTCAAAAAGTGTCTGCGTTACTGCGTGGTATGGACTTTCGCAACCGCAGCAATCGCCATAACACTATACCTCGCAGGCTGGGAGGAGTTATTCACCGCCTTTCTCGGTAGTGGCACAGAGGAGGAGCTCGCAAATGTACTTGCTGTGGCGAAGCGATATATCGGTTGGATTGTCGTGATTCCGCTTTTTGCTGCAATGCCATTTATGCTCGATGGCGTCTATGCAGGAGCGACTCTTACACGAGCGATGCGCAACTCGATGCTATGGGCGACAATCATATTTTTCGCAGTCTATTATGCCCTACTGCCCGTTATGGGAAACGATGCGTTGTGGCTCGCATTTTTGCTCTACATAATCTTCCGCCTTGTTCTGCAATACTTTATGGCGGATAGGTTGCGAGATATCTATCGGCAAATCGAAGCGTAAAGATAAGGGGTTGTCCAACATTTGTTGAACAACCCCTTTCTATTGTTATTGCAACTTTGTCACTTTAATTTCGCAGCCGTATTGCCTTGTCTTATCAAACGACAGAGAGTAGTTCTTGCCTGCATAATCAAATTTCAGTGTTACAGCCTCTTTGCCATCTTTACATACTGTTTGAGGTAGTGATTGAAGCGACTCATCGCCCACCTGTACAATATGAAGGAAGTGGTCTGTTGTAGATTGCTTTTTAGGCGACACCTCCACGCGCCACTGTCCCACCAATGGGTGATTGTTACGAGGTGTATTTTTATAACGTTTGAACATAGGGTCCTCCTTTTTGTACTCAGGAATTGCCCAATTTCGACCATCGGACCAGAATTGCTTGCCCTCACCTCCGATACGTTCAACAACGGCACCCTTCGGAAGCAGTGTACGACAAATAGACTTGCCACCTTGCGACACCTCCGAGAATTCAGCCTTGCCGTTCATTATTGGCTCTGATGCGGTGTGGTACAACCAACGTTTCGGATATTCAGCCTTATCCGACACTACCCTATCGTAAATGACAAATATATCAGGCTTAATCCACACGAACTCTCGTACTACTGACTCGGCCTTATTTTTATGATAGCAATCGGTGGCATCTGACGCGATATAGACATAGTCGGCACTCTCCTCGTGCGACAACAATTTACCACCCCTATTAGAGCGTTGTCCTCCATCGTTCGGAACAGGTGCCGGCTCCTCATCTTGGGTTGGCTTACCCCAATATTTAGGCAACTTTTCACCAGGCATCTGTATAGTCACGCAGTTGTGCGCGACTGTACGACCGAAGTAGTGCGATGTGTGTTGTCCGGGTTGCGGTCGTGTTCCCGAATCGAGCGCACGATAGCCATTCTTATATATCACAAAGTTGTTTATGTCGTAATGTTGGCGACTTCTGTTCTTACGTTCGGTCAAAAATATCGCATAAGTATCCTTATCGCTCACGCCCGAACGCATAATAATCTGACCAATGTTCTCAAAATGCATCGATTGCTTATCCTTGGCATCGGCCACACTCTCCACATCACCCGTTTCGAAGTGATAACGATGCATAAGTGGCATAAACGGCATCGCTGACGTATTGCTACTCTTATCATTATAGCGGTTGAGCAAACCTGCAAACCAATCGAACATTTCGGGATTAGTTTGAGCAAAAATATTTGCAATCTCCCTAATATGCGACACTGTACTACGTGGTAGTTTATTGTTCGAGTGGTAAGAATCGCCTATTCCGAACTCCTTATTATCCGGCAGACGAATCCAATCCAAATATCGCAAATAACCGAGCATATAACTCATCTGCGGAGCAAGGTCTATACCTATCGCAGAACGGAACGTGTAGATAAAATTATACTCTGCGTATGGATACGAGTCGAAACCGTTGCCAATAGTCCCCGAATTGATACCGCCACTCTTGCCGAGCATCTTGGCTCGCGACACACTCATCTTGCGATGAAGGTCATAACCATTGCGAAGCATCTGCTCACACTCGCTATCATTGATGCCCTCACCATAGAAGGTCAAACCAACATACCATGGCAGATTTGCAGTTCCATTAAACTCCGAAGTTGGGGTGGTAGGATTCTCGCGATGACGTTTCGGGCGAATTTTATCCCCATGCCACGCAATGTCGTAAGTTGCCTTGTAGAGTCGTGGTCCCAAATCGGCACGCTCCTCAGCCGTAAGGTCGTTGTATATCCAATCGTAGGCGCACAACACCGAGATTATGGTGAAGGATTGCCAACTAATGGCAAGGTCATTGTCTGTTCGTAAATCATAGTAACGAATCATTCTATCCAACATCATCTTCGTAAAGGCAAGATATTTGGAATCTTTGGTTATAACCCAAAGCAGAGCCGATTCTGCAGTACGATAGCCATATTGGGCTATTGAATTGCTACCATTCTTTGCGAGTTCGTTCTTAAATTCGGGACCCTTATCAATAAGTCTATTGATACGTCTTTGCATAGCGTTAAATGTACGAGCCTCGAATAGCATCGAATTATTCACCATCTGAGGGATATCCTCAGCAGTAAAGAACATTCGAGGGTGTTCCGAACGGATAGAGTTCAGCCATTCGTAATCACCCGCCTTTAATTGTGCCGATGCAGTTGTCGCAATGAACGACAACGACAGCAAGAGAGTAAATAGTCGTTTCATATAGGTGGTTTTAGGTTACATCTACTACAAAGATACTATTTTTAATTAAAAGTTAAAAAAAATCGTTATATTTGCGGTTAGAAAAAACTCATTCGCTATGAAACAAAGAGTAACGCTCAACGACAAGACCTTTGAGGTGATGATTCCAGCTGAGGATATTGACAAGGCAGTTGCAAAAGTTGCCGAGCAGTTGAATTTGGATTACGCCTCGACCGAGAAAGCCCCTATCTTCGTGGGTGTTTTGAATGGTTCATACATGTTCCTTGCCGACCTTGTTCGCAAGACGACCTTCAACAACGAAATTACGTTCGTACAAATTTCGTCATACGAAGGTACCCAATCGACCGGTACTATCAAGCAGAAACTTGGTATTGACTTCGACATTAAAGGTCGCGATATTATCGTGGTGGAGGACATTGTAGAGACAGGTCACAGCATCAACCACATGTTGAACTACATCAAGTCGTTAGAGCCTCACTCGGTGGAGGTTTGTACGCTCTTTTTCAAGCCCGACAAATACCTCTACGATATGCCAATCAAGTATTGCGCATTAGAGATTGGCAATGAGTTTATCGTAGGTTACGGTCTTGACTACGACCAGATTGGTCGCAACCTCAAAGATATTTATGTTTTAGCTAATGACTAACAACGATGTTTTGGAGGGCGGTCGCAAACTGCCTCTCGTAGAGGATTTCTACACAATTCAGGGCGAGGGCTTTCACACAGGAAAGCCCGCCTATTTTATTCGCCTTGGTGGTTGCGATGTTGGGTGTTCGTGGTGCGATGCCAAGTATACTTGGAATCCTCGTATGTACCCACCAACCGCTATCGAAGAGATTGTTGAGCGTGCCGTAGCGTGTGCAGCGCAATCCATCGTCATTACGGGCGGAGAGCCTCTGCTCTATCCTCTCGACTATCTGACTCAGGCGCTCAAAGAGCAGGGGTTGGCAATCTTTCTCGAAACATCAGGTTCGCACCCATTCTCAGGCATTTTCGATTGGGTTTGTCTTTCGCCAAAGCGCAAGTCGGCACCTCTCGAAGAGGCTTATGGTCATGCCGATGAGTTGAAGGTGATTATCCAAAATGAGGAGGACTTAAAGTGGGCAGAGGAGTGTGCCGCAAAGGTTAGCGATAAGTGTATGCTCTTCTTACAGCCTGAGTGGAGTGTTGCGGAGAAGATTATGCCGACACTCGTGGAGTATGCCAAGCGTAACCCTCGTTGGAGTATCTCCATTCAGAGCCACAAATATATGCGAATACCATAATAGTTAAACTCCATGAAGTTCGGTAAGCGAGTAAGTAAGCAGGTCGAAAAGGGTATCAGCAAGGGCAAGGAGTATGCATGGCGCATAATCCTTGTTTCGGTTGTTATGCTCGGCATTATTCTTATCGGTCGCCCACTCGTTTCGCTTATCCGCACCTCTATCGAAATTCGTGAGCTCAACAAAGAAAAGGCTCTCTACGAGGCGAGTATCCGTAGAGATAGCGCACTGATTGAGAATCTGAAAAATGATGATTTTCTGGAGCGTTATGCCCGCGAGAAGTATTTTATGCAGGGCAAAGGCGATCAGGTATTTATCATAGAGGACTAACCCTCCCAACCAAAGTGATTGAAACCGCCCCAGCCTGCGGAGCTATACAACACTTCGCCACTCTTACTCTCAAAGCCGATATTATAACAGTCGTAATTTGGGCGCACTACTCTACCAATTTTATATAGAGGCTTTCCGAATTGCTCCTCGAAGCGTTGCGCCAACTCATCAGCCTTGCGCTTATCAACCGTAAAAAGCAATTGATAATCCTCGCCACCGCAAATAGCATCTTGGAACGATGCACCGCGAGCAATAGGAATATTCTGTTCCGAAATTATCGCTCCCTTCTTCGAGTTGTCAATGATATGTTGGAGGTCGGAGGCTATTCCATCGGAGATATCGCACATAGCATGCACTTCGGGCTGTGCTCCAAGCCATTCGCCCTCACACACTTGGGCTTCAGGCATCAAATGTATCTTGGCGTTGCGAGTAGAGAGTTTGCCTGCCAACACATCTCGCAATCCCGCAGTCGATGCGCCCAACTTGCCCGTAACCATAATAATATCGCCCACTTTGGCGGCTGAACGGCGTTTAATATTCGCCATTGGCGTACGACCAATAGCGGTTACACTGATGCAGACACCCGATTTTGAGCCTACGGTATCGCCACCAACGAGTTTTACGCCATATTTTTTTGATGCCTTTTTATAGCCACGCATAAACTCCGCAGACCACTCGCCAAACTTATCATTCGGCAGAGCCAACGACAACAACGTAGCCACAGGCTTTGCTCCCATAGCCGCCACATCGCTGATATTCACCATCAACGATTTGTAGCCAATCTGAAACGGAGTGCTCTTGTCGGTCAAAAAATGAACGCCCTCGTTGAGCATATCCGATGTAAAGACCAACGCCTCGTCATCGCCAATCGGTAATACAGCGCAATCATCGCCAATGCCCTCGAAACCGTTATTAGGCATTGTGCGGAACATCTCGTTTATAGACTCTATAAAGTCGAACTCACCGTACTCTCTCATCGTTTCAGCACCCCTTTAATAGTTGATACAAACTCCTTCAACGCCTCCAAACGGCATATCCACGCACCAAGTGCATATACGATAACACCCATTGCAATCTGCAAGAGTAGTTGCCAAATCGGAGCAAAATCGGCACTATAATACCCTACCGCCTTCACCGCCACATACATCACTGCCGTAAGGAGCAACGAAGGAAGCAATGTGCATATCATCTGCCACCACGAAAGCACAGTATAACGCCTTGTTGCAGCGAAATTCACAATAAGCTCCACCAATGTCATAGCCACCAAACCGTAGGCAATAGCCATTGTCGAGTGCGGAATGGTAAGAGCCAAAACTGCTGTCATTATCGCCTTTTTCAACAACTCCAAGCGGAAAATAATCGAGCCGTTACTATGTACCTTCAAGACATTGTAAGCGACCATCGACAATGGATAGAATACTCCTGCAAGGGCTATAACCTCGAAATAAGGTACGGTAGGCAACCACTTCTCGCCCAACAAAACCCTGAACAGTGGCTCAGCAACAGCCGACATACCAACCGCAACCGGTGCCATTACAAAGATATTTATCAGCAACACTTTGCGAAAACTCTCGGCAAATTTCTCGGTATCATCTTTAATCTTTGCCAATGCCGGATAGGTAACACTCTGCACCGACAAAACAGCCGACTGCACGGGTAAATCCTTGATTTTCTGCGCTTGATTGAAGTATCCGAGCGTATCAGCCGAATAGACCTTTCCGATAAAGAGTTGTGCTACATTGTTATATACCGCAGCGACAATATCGGTGGACATCAGCCTAAACGAAAACGGCGCCATCTCTCGCCAAGCCACACCATTGAACGAGCCTTCACCCCTCCAATTGCCTCGCCACCACAATAAAAGAGCCTTCACGCCCATAACCATCAGTCGCTGTGCAACCAATGCCCAAACTCCTCCACCGCATACTGCCACAACAATTGCCGTTACACCAGCAACAAGCGATGCGAGGAAGTTTATTCGAGATAGAACGCCAAAACGAAATTCGCGCGATAGTTTTGTATTCTGAATTATACCGAGAGCATTAAGAGGTAACAACAAGAATAGTACGGGTGCAATTGTTGAAATCACCGCCAAATCGTAGTACCGAGCCAATAATGGCGACAACGCAACCAAAAGCAGGTACAACACCAACGACACCACCATATTGAAGGCGAAAACCGACTTATAATCATCGTTTGTCGGCTCCTTCTTGCGCAACAATGTCTGCGAGAAGCCACTATCGACAACCACCAACGCAACCGCTGTAAAGAAGGTCAATATCGCCATCACACCGAAATCCTCCGGTACAAGCAGACGAGCCACAACAATGCTTACGACCATCTGTAATAACATAGAGCATAGCTTTTCGGCTACGCTCCACGCAACTCCTGTTGCCACTTGGTCGATAAGACGGCTCTTCATATTTCGGGTGGAATTTTATCGGTTCAGCATCGCCTCAATACCCAAGCGGTATGAATCCAAGCCAAAACCGGCGATAGTGCCTACACAAGTAGCACCAATAAGCGAAGTATGACGGAACTCCTCACGAGCCGACACATTCGAGATATGAATTTCAATGACAGGTACCGACACTGCATCTATTGCATCGCGCAGTGCCACCGAGGTATGGGTATATCCTCCGGCATTAAATAAAACGCCATCATACACGCCCTCCGCCTTATGGAGAACATCAATCAACTCACCCTCGATGTTTGACTGTGCATAGTCTATTTCAACAGTAGGATATGCGGCACGGAGTCGAGGAATAAACTCCTCGAACGACTCCGCACCATATACCTCTCTATCTCGCCTACCCTGCAAATTGAGGTTAGGACCGTTCAAAATTAAAAGTTTCACTTTTTTTATTTTCAACTTTACTTAGCGGCCAAGCAAGCCAACGCAATCGAATACTTCTTCGACAATGCCGAATCACCACGCGAGGTCAATACGCAAGGTTTATTAGTACCAACAACCATTGCAGCCAACTCGCCACCACCGATATGCGACACGCTCTTGAAGAAGACGTTGCCCGACTCCAAGTTGGGGAACAACAGTGCATCTGCATCGCCCGCAACTGCCGAGCCCTTAACCTTCTTATGCTCTGCAACCTCAGGATAGAGAGCCACATCAAGCGACAATGGGCCATCAACAATCACATTGCCAAGCTGGCCACGATCTGCCATCTTCGAGATAATAGCTCCCTCTGCCATAGCCGGCATATTGGCATTTACCAACTCCATTGCTGCTACGCAGGCAATCTTTGGACAATCTACGCCTATCAACTTCGCAGTCTGCGCCAAATATTTTACCAATGTCAGTTTCTGCTTGAAATCCGGTTGTGGCAATACGGCAATATCAGACGCAAGCAACAACTTCGGATAGCCCGACCACTCAAATACCGAAACGTGGCTCAGAGTACCCTTTGGAGGGAACAAGCCCGCCTCCTTATTCAAGATACCGCGCATATATTTGTCGGTCGAAACCATACCCTTCATCAACACCTGTGCGTCACCTGCAACAACGGCTTTAACTGCCAGCTCCACGCACTTTACGTCACTCTTCTCATCTACAATCGTGAAGATTGACGGGTCAATACCCAACTCGGCACAAGTTGCCAAGATAACATCTTTGTCGCCAAACAAAGTTGCATCAACCAAACCATCTTTATAAGCATCATAGACCGCCTCGATAGTGTGCGAATCCTGACCATAAGCCACAGCCAAGCGCTTTCTACCCTTCGCCAAAGCTGCATCTACTATTTCTGATAAATGTTTCATAATTTTATTTAATTCTGCATTCTGAATTTTGCATTTTACATTAACTAATCTTTGATTAGTCTGTATGTGTCTTGTGCAATAACCAACTCCTCGTTCGTTGCGATTACAGCAACCTTAACGCGCGAAGCATCGGTCGAAAGGATTGTGTCGGTACCACGGGTTACATCATTTACGGCATCGTTAATCTCAACACCCATAAACTCCATATTGTGCGATACCCAACGGCGCAAATCTGCCGAGTTCTCGCCCACACCACCGGTGAAGATAATCAAGTCGCAACCTCCCATCAATGCTGCATACTTACCAACATACTGCTTTACGCGGTCGTAATACATGTCGCGAGCCAAAATTGCACGCTCGTTACCTGCCTCATAAGCCGCGTCAATATCGCGCATATCGCTCGATACGCCCGATACAGCTTGAACACCCGATTTCTTGTTAATCATGGTGTTGATTTCGGCAAAGTTCATACCCTCATGCTCGGCAATATAGAGAACAGCACTTGGATCTACATCGCCACAACGAGTACCCATCATCAAGCCATCAACAGGCGAGAAGCCCATCGAAGTACAGTACGACTTACCATTCAATACGGCTGTTACCGAGCCACCATTACCGACATGGCAGGTGATAATCTTTGAGTTTTCGAGGTCAAGACCGCACAACTCAGCACCACGCTTTGCAACAAACTTGTGGCTTGTTCCGTGGAAGCCATAACGGCGCACGCGATACTTCTCATAGTACTCATAAGGGAGTGCATACAAGTAGTTGCGAGCAGGAATCGACTGATGGAACGAGGTGTCAAATACTGCGACCTGCGGAACAGACGGCAACACCTTCTCAATCGAAAGAATACCCTCCAAGTTTGCAGGGTTGTGCAATGGAGCGATAGCGAACAACGAGCGAATCTTCTCCTTTGCATCCTCGGTTACAACGCAACTATCCGCGAAGAACTCTCCGCCATGAGCGACACGATGACCAACAGCCTTCACCTCTTCGAGCGATGCGATAACACCATGCTCAGCGTTCGTCAAAGCCTCCAACACAAGGCGGATACCCTCAGTGTGGTTAGGAATTGGCTGGTGAAGATGGAAATTCTCCTTACCTACCGGCTTATGCACGAGGTCACCCTCAGGCAAGCCAATACGATCAACAAGACCCTTTGCGAGCAATTTGTGAGATGTAGCCTCTATATCAAGCACCTGATATTTAATCGACGAGCTACCGCAATTCAATACTAAAATAACCATTGTTTATACTTTTTTATGATTTGTTTGCGTTATTGCTACAAAGATAATAAAAATCTTCGATTCGGGGATAACAAATATCACTTTTTTGTTATATTTGCAGTGTTATGAAGAGATTTATTTCATTATTGGCTCTATTTATTGCAATTTGTGCAGTTGCAATTGCCAAGCCATACTCCGTCAGCGAGATACCGAATGTACAACTTGCCGACCGCCATCGCTACACCTCAAACCCCGATGGCATTCTCTCGGCAGAGGCTGTCCAAGCGATAGACCTTGCCTGCGACTCGTTGTGTACAAAAGGTGTTGCGCAAGTGGCAGTTGTGGCAGTAAATGACATCGTTTCTGACGATGTTTTCACCTTTGCGCACAAACTCTTTTCGAGTTGGGGTGTTGGTAACAAGCAGGCCGACAATGGTCTGGGTATCATCTTGGTACTCGACAAGCGAGAAATTCGTTTTGTAACGGGTTACGGTTTGGAAGGCATACTACCCGATGCCGTTTGCAAACGTATTCAGCAACGCTATATGGTCGAGCCTCTTGGCGCAGGCAACTACGACAAAGGTATGGTCGATGGTGTAGCGGCCGTTGCCACCCTGCTCTCTTCGGGCGAGTTGCCAACAAGCAATGAAGATGATTTGACCAAAGGGGAGATTCTCGCTCTTTTCGGAACTATGTTCGCAATGTTTGCGTTGTTTGTTTTATTGGTATTTTTCATCTATCGCGCAGCGCACAAATGCCCGAAGTGCGGAAAATATCACATAAAGCACACTAATAGCCAAATCGTGAAAAATGCTCGCACTTACCAACTTATAGACCAAACATTTGTTTGCCCCGACTGCGGACACTCGTTCATAAAGCATGTGCGCCACGAAAAGACTCCCGTAGTTATTGTTGGCGGTGGTGGTAGCCGTGGCGGATTTGGAGGCGGAGGCTTTGGTGGTGGCTTCGGCGGAGGCAGCTTCGGTGGCGGAGGCGCAGGAAGCAGGTTTTAACGGAAAACGGAAAACTGAAAGCGGAAAACTGACGCAGCAGAGCGAGAGCAGAGGGCAAATTTGTTTGCATTTTGCCAAGACGCAAGGAAGAAAAGACTGCGAAGCAGGATTAACGGAAAACTAATTAAATAACAGAACTATGAAAAAGACAATTTGGATTATTGTAGCTGCATTGGTAGTTATCGTATGCGGCTATTGTTGGACAACTTACAACACATTGGTAAAGTTCGGACAGGGCGTAGAGACCGCTTGGGCAGATGTTGAGACGCAGTATCAGCGCCGTGCCGACCTTATCCCTAACCTTGTTTCGACCGTAAAAGGTTATGCGAAGCACGAACAGGAGACTCTCGACCAAGTGGTAGAGGCTCGCGCAAAGGCATTGGCTGGTGGCGCGAATGTAGAGGAGTATGCTGCTGCACAACAGCAGGTTACAACAGCTCTCGGTCGCTTGATTGCTATCTCGGAGAACTATCCTGACCTCAAAGCAAATCAGAACTTCTTGGAGTTGCAGGCGCAGTTGGAGGGTACTGAAAACCGCATTGCCGTCGCACGCAACAAGTACAACGAGGTGGTAAAGGTTTACAACACCAAGACCGTAACCTTCCCATCGAACTTGATCGCCAAAATGTTCGACTTCGAGAAGAAGCAACTCTTTACCGCCACAACCGAGGGCGCGGAGAAAGCACCAGAGGTGGCTTTCTAATTGAGAATTGAGAATTGAGAATTAAAAATTGAGAATTAAGAATCAAATGAATGCCGAGCAGAAAATTCTGCTCGGCATCTTTTTCAGACCATTACCATCTGTTATTTTAGAAGTTATATCCCTCGATATAATCAGCGTAATCTTTCCAACCATCGGCAGACTTATACGCCTCTACCGATGCCGCAGGAACATATATTTTGCGGTCACCGGGGTTATTGCCAAACATAGATCTTCCTCCCGTTGGTATAGTAGTCGGCTTGCAATATACACTTGTCAGCGAGTAGCAATTATAGAATGCCTCCTTTCCAATCGAAGTAACGCTATCAGGAATTGTTACACTTGTCAGCGAGGTGCAATCAGAGAATGCTCTATCCCAAATCGAAGTAACGCTATCAGGAATAGTAACACTTGTCAGCGAGGAGCAACCAGAGAATGCATTATATTCAATCGAAGTAACACTATCAGGAATTGTATATTCAGTTGCACCACAACCGATAGCAAACGAGTTCAATACTCCATTAACTATTAAACAACGATTATCTGACGATGCAAATTTTCCATAAAATGCTTTCAGCGAGGAGCAAGCACAGAATGCATACTCCCCAATCTCAGTAACGCTATCAGGAATTGTAACACTTGTCAGCAATGCACAATTTTCGAATGCAAACTCTCCAATCGAAATAATGCTATTAGGGATTGTCACACTTGTCAGCGAGGTATAGGTGAAAGCACACTCTCCAATCTCAGTAACGCTATCAGGAATTGTAATACTTGTCAGCGAGGTGCAAAAATAGAATGCCTCCTTTCCAATCGAAGTAACGCTATCAGGAATTGTAACACTTGTCAGCGAGGTGCAAAAATAGAATGCAGCTCCTCCAATCTCAGTAACGCTATCAGGAATTGTAACACTTGTCAGCAATTCGCAATTTTCGAATGCAGCTTCTCCAATCGAAGTAATCGTATTATCAAATTTAATTACCCAACACGCTTTGTTGGTATCGTAGGTATTCGATACGATTTTTGCATCAAAAGCACTTGCTGCATAAGGCGTTGTCGGCTCGGTTGTACTACCGTTGGTGTACCAAATTTCATTGCTTGCGGGGGCAGATGATGGGGTTGTACCTGTAAAATCTTCGGTTTCCGAAATTGAGTAAGCAATGGTCTTTATTTGGTTTTGTGCAAGAGTAAAGGCTGGCAATTGGAACTCTTTGGTACCCTCTGCACAGACAAATGTAACGGTCAAATCTTTATCTGCAAACTCTATTGCCGGCATTGCCACATAAAAAGATTGCAGATCGGTAGTAATCTCGGTGTTGATATTTGACAAAGTGATTGTATTTACTCCATTCTCAGTAACGACAGCCTCAGTGTCGTTTGCCGAGAGGTCGATTGTTACCTCACCTGCAATCTTATTTGAGGCGGAAGTCAATTTTATAGAGTTGAGAGTATATAGGTCGGGAACAATCTTCGATATATTAAAACGAATAAGTGCACCTGCATTATCAAACGAAAGATTATTATCGCTCGACTTTGCTACCATCAAAGCATATTTAAGGCTGCTATTACTACTGTTGTAATCCTGTGTTGCGCTTAACGATGTTGTGATAACACCATTCGAGAGTGTTGCATCGCCATTGTAAGGATATACTGCATAATTTTCTGAGATAGCAGTATTGTCTGAGCCTGTAAAACTTATATAACCAAAAGTTGCCGTGCGACCATTATCGGCAAGGCTCTTAATCTTGTACTGACGATTGTGAGAAGTCTTGGTGAAGATTGTAAGCAGGTCATCTTCATCCCAAACCACGGCAGTACCATCAAGATGGGTACGAGAGTCGTTGATAGTAGCCCTAAAATTTTCGGAGCCGACCATGTGTGATTGTTCATTGACATCAGCCGTTACGCACGATGTAAGAAACGCTACGATAGTAGCAACCATTAAGAGTGAAATTCTTTTCATAATATTATGTAATTTAGGATTTTAACCAAGTATGATAATATCGTCATCTTCCTTATATTCGGGAAGTTGGGTAGTGCTTCCGCCGAAGCCATATTCAACAACAACGCGACACACCTCGACATCAGGTGCAAGATAACTTGATAAATTGTGGAACTTCATATACTACTTTTGTTGCCCACCAACCCCGAATGTGCGGTTATTATAATAAAGAAAGTGTGAGGTTGATTTTCGTTTATTGAATAGAAGGTTGTGGAATGACCTTTAAGAGAATAAACGCTGCATGCCCCACACCTGTATATAGCAATACATTGGCATAGAGCATACCAACTGCGTATATACAAGAAATGAGTGCTGTTCGTTCGCCCTCTCTTATGAAAACTTCCACATTTTCTATTCAGGACTGCGAAAACACTTTCTATATGTCTGCAATCCAACGGACTGCACCACAAAGTTAAAAACTTATTTTCGTTTTTTCATAAATTTCACAAAAAAAGAGCGAGAAAAATTCTCGCCCTTAATAACTACTCACTACTCTCTACTCGTTACTCACTGATTTTTCCTTTTCCGTACGCCTCAATTACCGATGGGCAAATTGCCATATTCGAGAAGCCGCCATCGTGGTAGAGGTTTTGCATCGTAACCTTGCGCGTCAAGTCCGAGAAGAGCGTCACCACATAGTCGGCACAATCGTCTGCCGTAGCGTTGCCAAGTGGCGAAATCTCGTCTGCCATCTCAAACCACTGACCAAGTCCTGCTATACCCTGCCCCGCCGTTGTCATTGTTGGCGACTGCGAAACGGTATTTACGCGCACTCCGCACTTCTTGCCATAAATCGCTCCGAACGAGCGAGTTATACTCTCCAACAACGCCTTCGCATCCGCCATATCGTTATAGCCGATAACGGTGCGCTGCGCTGCGATATAGGACAACGACACCACCGAGCCATACTCCGCCATTGCATCTTTCTGGTAGAGTGTCTGCAACAGCTTGTGGAACGACAGAGCCGATATATCGATTGTCTTCAACATATTTTGGTAGTTGGTATCCTCGTAGGGGATATTCTTGCGCACATTTGGCGACATTCCGACTGCATGAAGCACGAAGTCAATCTTTCCACCGAAATGCTCCAATGCGGTATCGACTAAGTTTTGTAAATCTTCAACCGAGGTTGCATCGGCAGGAACAACCAATGCACCGGTCTGCTCTGCCAACTGATTTATTGTACCCAAACGGATTGACACGGGGGTATTTGTGAGGAGAATCTCTGCGCCCTCCTCCACTGCACGCTCGGCAACTTTCCACGCAATCGACAACTCGTTGAGTGCGCCAAAGATAATACCACGCTTGCCTTTCAAAAGATTGTAAGCCATAACCAAAAATTTAAGTTATTACAAGGCAAAGGTAGCAAAATTAAGAATTAAAAATTAAGAATTAAGAATTATTTTAACCACAGCCCATCAAAAACAAACCCTCCGCAGAAAAAATTCTGCGGAGGGCAAAGAGAATAATTCTTAATTCTTAACTCTTAATTTAGCCAACGGCCATATATCTATTCGTATCTTCCAGCCTTCAAGCGAGCCACCTCGTCAGAGGTGAGGAAGCGCCAAGCGCCACGCTTCAAGTTCTTCTTGGTCAAGCCGGCATAATAGACACGGTCGAGTTTTGTAACCTTGTAGCCAAGATGCTCGAACATACGGCGCACGATGCGGTTGCGGCCCGAGTGAATCTCAACGCCCACCGACTTTTTATCATCTTTGATATAGGAAATCTCATCGAAGTAGATATCGCCATCTTCGAGAGTGATACCCTCAGCAAGTTGCTCGAAATCGGCACGAGTAAGCGCCTTATCGAGTGTAACTTCGTAAATCTTCTTCTTGCGCAACGATGGGTGAGTCAGCTGGCGAGTAATATCGCCATCGTTGGTAAAGAGCAACAATCCCAACGAGTTTTTATCCAAGCGACCAACCGGATAGATACGCTCCTTGCAAGCGTTCTGCACCAACTCCATAACGGTCTTCTCGGCGTGGTCATCTTCGAGGGTTGTAACATAGCCCTTCGGCTTATTCAACACGAGATATACATTCTTCTCGCCCTGCAAACGCTCATCGTTGAACTTCACGACATCGGTAGGCTTAACCTTTGTGCCGAGTTCGGTTACGATAACGCCATTCACGCTAACCAAACCTGCTGCAATAAAGTCATCTGCCTCACGGCGCGAGCAGAGTCCCGACTGTGCCACAAAGCGATTTAGACGAATTTCGCCAGTAACCTTGTTTGGGTTATATTTCGGATAGCTACGCTCGGCAGTTGGCTTGCCCTTACCTTTGTAGCCGACTCCCTTGCCCTTGTAACCCTCGCTCTTGCCGAATGGCTTGCGTGCGCCCTCCGACTTGCGACCGCCATTGAAACCTTCTCTCGTCTCTCGTCTTTCGTCTCTCGTCTTAAAAGAAGGCTCTTGTCTAAACGGTTTTCCGCTTTCCGCTCTCCGTTTTCCGTTCTCTACGCCTCGCTTTGGGCGATTATCATCGGTGAAATTGGGATTGAACGATGCTCGCTTTGGTCGCTCACTCTTAAAACTCTCTCTCGTCTCTCGTCTTTCATCACTCGTTTTTGTGGTGCGCAAACGCTTATCCTTCGCAAAGCGTGAAAGTGCAGACGAAGAGTCGCTATTAAAATTTCTCATACTTATATTTTGTTATTCGTTATTTCTGTGCGCAAAGGTACACTAATTTTCGTAATTAGCGCAATTCCACCCCAATTCCGTTACAAAAAAGATGATTTTGGCGTATTTTTTAGTTTATAATTTTGTGGTAGGCCTCGCGGAACGCTCCGCTTGTTAGGGTAATACGACCGCAATGGGCATAGCCCATCTTTTTGAGCAGTGAGCGCATCGCCACATTGTCACGATGGGTATCAATGCGAATATCCTTAACACCTCGCTCGACACACAACTCCTCCGCATAGTGCAAAATCTCTTTCGCTATACCCTTCCGGCGACACTTGTCAGCTACGGCAATTCGATGAACAACGGCATAAGGATTTTCATTCAGCCACCCTTTGCCTTTTATCTCGAAATAGGTTGGTTCGCCGTCAAAAGAGGCAACAAATGTAGCAGATATAACTCCGTTTAACTCAACAATATAATTGTTGTTATATGATATATCGCTTAATATAATATCCTGCGTAGGATAACCATCTTGCCATTGGTCTATATTCTGCCCTGCAAACCACTTTTGAGCATCGGCAACAAGCCCCATAACTGCACCTAAATCTTCGGCACTACCCTTACGGAAGCGAAGGTTTTTGCGAATGCCTTTCAGTTGGCGATTTAGCTCCTTTTCTCGACCGCCTGTAACCTTATCAAGCAGTGTGTGAAACTCTGCCGAGTGGTTATGATGTACAGTATGACAGAGTTCGTGCAGCACCACAAACTCCTGTAAATGAGCAGGCAAGGTCATCAGAAAAAGCGACAACGACAGATTATTTCGCGAGGTGCAACAGCCCCATTTTGAGCGAGTTGCACGAATAGTTACACGCCCATACGAAAATCCGTATTGGCGCGCTAACCGCGCCACCATTGCGGGTAAAACTTGCTTCGCCTCTCTGCGCAGTTCCTCGATTTGTGCAGACGAATAGTCCGAGCCTTGCATTGCTCGTTGCGAAATTTTCTCACGCATCTGTAACACCCACTCTGCCTTCTCCTCCAAAAAGCGCAACGCCTTGGCAGTCGAAACAAGGCGCGGATAGGACAATCGCACCTCGCCCGTAGGTTTTACCGAGAGCGAAATGCGACTTGTAGTCCAGCGTTGGCGCAACACGACATCGCCAAGACGAGGGTGTTTATATATCTTATCCATCAATTTAGATAAGGTGGTACAACTTTTTAATCTCCAATTCGTTGGCGAACGACCTCGAATAGCATAATTGCCGCTGCTGCCGAGACATTCAAAGACTCGATTGCGCCAATCATCGGGATTGCTAACTGCTCATCGCACAACTTCAAAACCTCCTTCGAGATACCGTTCTCCTCCGAGCCCATAACA
Source organism: Alistipes sp. (assembly GCA_017937805.1). Taxonomy (GTDB): domain Bacteria; phylum Bacteroidota; class Bacteroidia; order Bacteroidales; family Rikenellaceae; genus Alistipes. Next base: position 63,716 of record JAGBCX010000079.1, read on the forward strand.
ATAACGGTAGGCTTGGTCAGGTCGGCATCGTACATCAATTTTCGACTATGCTCCGTAGCGGCAACAATCTGAAAGCCCTCCGCCTGCAACGACTTCAAAGTATTACGAATTGAGCCAACACGAGCCACCGGAATACGAGTCAGCGCACCTGCCGAAGAGCGAATAGAGTCGGCATTTACGGGTGCCGAGTTTTTCAGTGATGAGATAATGCCGTGCGCACCTGCACACTCTGCCGAACGAGCTATGCCGCCAAAGTTGCGCACATCGGTAACATTATCGAACACCACAATAAGCGGAGTTTCGTCATCGGGAACACGCTCCAAAATATCTGCGACCTCCACATAATCAATCGCAGCAATAACCGCTACAACGCCCTGGTGGTTACCGCGAGTCATGCGATTCAACTTCTCGACAGGCACCTCCTGATAGAGACGGCGGTGGCGATAGCAGAGGTCTTTGAGGTCGGTCATCAACTGCCCCTCTGCACCTTTGCGAATATAGATTTTTTCAATCTGCTTGCCCGACTCGATAGCCTCGGCTACGGGGCGTATTCCAAAAACAATGTTCTCCATATTATTGTTGTTCAGTTATTTCCACTTCGTAAGAGGCCTTCTCCCACTCATGCATCAAATGGTCATAGCGCCCCTTCAATTCATCATACGCCTTATACTCCTCGGCGTTATACTCCGTTGCGACTGCAAAGCGAGCTTCATAGTCGGCAACCTTCTTCTCAACTTCGGCCAACTCAGCCTCAATCTGCTCGACATTCTTGCGCAACTTACGCAACAACTTCTCCTGCTCCTTTTTCTGCTCGTAGGAGAGTTTGCCCTGCGATTGTTCCTGCTTTGCGGCACTCTCAACAGGTGCTTTGCGCTCAATTTCGTGGAGATTTTCGAGTTTGCGCTTTTCAAGGAAGTAGTAGATACCGCCCAGATACTCGCGCACTCCCCCATCGCGGAACTCGTAAACCTTGTCGACTATGCCGTCAAGAAACTCACGGTCGTGCGACACAACGACAACCGTGCCATCGAACTTCTGCAACGCAGTTTTAAGAATATCCTTCGAGCGCATATCCATGTGGTTGGTAGGCTCGTCGAGAATAAGCAAATTGTGCGGTTCGAGCATCATTCTCGCCATTGCCAAACGCGAACGCTCGCCACCCGACAAGACTTTTACTTTCTTGTCAATATCCTCACCTCGGAATAAAAACGCACCCAAAATATCGCGCAAACGAGTGCGAATATCGCCCACAGCAACCCTATCGAGCGTATCATAGACGGTAAAGTCGCCATTCATCAAATCATCTTGATTTTGAGCGTAGTAGCCAATGCTGACATTTGCGCCAATCTTTATCTCGCCCTCCGACTGCTCCAACTCGCCAATCAACATACGGGCAAAGGTGGTTTTACCCTCGCCATTTCGACCAACGAGCGCAATTTTATCCCCCTTATGAATAGTAAACTCTGCACCCGAAAAGACTCTGTGCGAGCCGAAAGCCTTGCCAACGCCCTTAATATCCGCCACAATCTGACCGGAACGAGGTGCAGGTGGAAACTTTATATTCAGCGTTGCCAAATCCTCCTCTTCGACCTCAATACGCTCCAACTTATCGAGCTGTTTGATGCGCGACTGCACCTGATTTGACTTAGTCGGCTTGTAACGGAATTTCTCGATAAACTCCTCGCTCTTTTCGATTAGTCGCTGTTGATTTTGATATGCCGCCAACTGTTGCGCACGACGTTCTGCGCGAAGCGTAACAAATTGCGAATAAGGTACTTTATAATCGTAAATCTTACCCAGTGACAACTCTATTGTGCGTGTTGTAACATTATCCAGAAATGCCCTATCGTGCGAGATAAGCAACACCGCACCGTTATAATTTTTCAGATACTCCTCCAGCCACTGAATAGACTCGATATCGAGGTGATTTGTAGGCTCATCGAGCAGAAAAATCGAAGGTCTGCGCAATAGCAGTTTTGCCAACTCGATACGCATACGCCAACCGCCCGAAAATTCGCAAGTAGGCTTCTCGAACTCCTCACGACGAAAACCAAGACCAAGCAGAGTCTTTTCGATATCGGCATCGCGGGTATCGCCACCGAGGATGTGGTAGCGGTCGTTGGCATCGTTCAGGCGATGCAACAACTTCTCGTACTCCTCGCTCTCGTAGTCGGTACGCACCGCTATCTCGGCTGTAAGTCGCTCAATCTCCGCCTCCAACGCCAAAACCTCCTCGAAAGCCTTTGCCGTTTCGGCTATCAGCGTGGTGGTATCAGCCACCTGCATCTGCTGAGGGAGGTAACCGATTGTGCAGTCGGCATTTTTGGTTACAGCTCCCGAAGTGGGTTGTTGCAAGCCGGCAATAAGTTTGAGTATTGTGGTTTTTCCTGCACCATTGCGACCAACCAAGCCGATACGCTCCTTCGGATTAACGAGGAACGAAATGCCATCAAACAAGGTCCAACCGCCAAAACTTACGGTGAGGTTATCTATCGAAATCATTACGCGTTCAAAATATCAATTATCGCCTGCTCCTGATCCTCTGCGCCGAATACTGCCGAGCCTGCAACTACGGCATCAACGCCTGCATCAAAGACCTCGCGAGCATTTTTTGCCGAGATGCCGCCATCAATCTCAATTAGGCAGTTGTAGCCCTTCTCCTCTATCTCTTTGCGCAATGCTCGCACCTTATCGAGCGAATCGGGCATAAACGACTGACCTCCAAAACCCGGCTCCACGCTCATCACAAGCACCAAATCCAACTCCGCGAGGTAGTCGAAAATCGCCTCGGCAGGGGTTGCAGGCTTAATGCTTACACCCGCCTTTGCACCGGCAGCCTTAATTTCGGCAATGGTGGCACGAGGATTGGCGCACGCCTCATGGTGGAAGGTTACATAATCGGCTCCCGCCTCCACAAAACGCTTCACATACTTCTCGGGCTCGACAATCATCAGATGGACATCGAGCACCTTTGCGGTAGCCTTGCGCACGGGCTTCATTACAGGAAAGCCAAACGAAATATTCGGCACAAAGACACCGTCCATAACATCAATATGCACCCACTCCGCAGCGGAGCGATCAATCATTTTGATATCTCTTTCGAGATTGCCAAAGTCGGCAGAAAGAATCGAAGGAGCAACTATTCTCATACTGTATTTATATTTTCTGCAAAAATACAAATAAAATTAAGAATTAAGAATTGAGAGTGAAGAATTTTCTTTTTTTGCATTGCACCTTAACGCCACAGAAGTCAAACGGCACCCTACAAAAACAGCATAAATAGATTGTCGTTTCCCCTCTCAAAACCTACCTTCTCGAAGAGATTTTTGCTCGGCAAATTTTCGGGTAAAATGCAAGCACAGAGAGTTTGCAAGCCGAGTGATTTTGCGTAATCAACCAACAATCGCAACGCATTTTCAGCAAAACCTTTACGGCGATTATATAAACCAACAATCAATATAGATACAAACGCCTTTTCGCCATCGTATTCGGTCAAATCAACGCACCCCAATCGTTCGCCCCCGTGCGAGCAAATCATCAGGCGCAGTTGCTCGGTTTCGGCAATAGAATATCGTTGTTGATTTTCGACAAATTGTGCAACATCGTCACGGCCGTACTGCTCCTCATAAACACCATACAGCGGCTCGTTCTGCGAGTTCTCCCACAAAAGCAGAGTGTCGATATCCGAAGAATCGACACTCCGCAAAATCACCTTTTCGCCCTCGATACGAACCATAGCAAAAATTACAAGCCTATCACCAAATTTCGCATCAACATCGCCACGCCCCACGCATTGGCATTGGCTCCCAACTTCGAAACGCGGAATTTCGTATCCTTATAGACCAAACTCAATGAGTATTTGTTGGTTGCAGACTTCAACGGAAGCATAATGTAGTCGCCCGCAGCAGCGAGATTTCCTCCCACAATAACGCTCTCCGGATTGAAGATATTGATAAGGAATGCTACAGCCTTACCGACCTTCTCTCCCGCCTCCTCGATAAGTTCGATAGAGAGGTTATCGTCATTACATGCCGCATTTACGATATCGTTGATATGGATATGCTCCTTAGCCTCGTAACGCTTGCGAAGAATGGTATTAGCACCGTTACGCACCAACTCATTCATCTTCTCCTCGATAGCTATACCCGAAACCTCGGTTTCAAGACAGCCCTTCTTACCGCAGAAGCAAATCTTCTCGTTGTCGAAAAACGGAATATGGCCGAACTCGCCGGCAAAACCATTCTTTCCATAGTAGAGTTTGCCATCGCTCACAATACCAATCGCCACACCGAGTCCGAGGTGGAGATAAATGACATTACTTTCAGTCTTTGAGCGAGAGAAATGGTACTCGGCATAACAACGAGCACGAGTATCGTTCTCTACCAAGACACGAAGCCCTACTTTTCTCTCTATAATCTCGCGCAATGACTCTTCCGAAGAGGTGAAATAGTGGAATGAACGTCCTTCCGATGTATTTACGCGGCCTACAATACAGACACCCACTCCGAGAATTTTCGAACGGTCACACCCGCACCCATCAAGGAATTTATTTATATTGGCGCATATCATCTCCAAGCACTGCTCTCTATCCGCCAACTCAAAATCTTCGTAAACCGACTCACAAACAAGATTGTTGTGTATGTCGGTAATCACACAGGTCATGCTGTCACGACCAACATGCACGCCCGCAAAGTAGAGCGTCGAGCAGGTTAAACCATAGACATTAGGGCGACGACCTCCTGCCGTTTCGACCTTACCCAAATCGGAAACAATATCCTCGTCTTCCAACTCTTGAACGAGTTTGGTCATTGTCGGGATACTGATTTTCAACTCTTTGGTAAGTTCCGCAAGAGTCACCTCCCCATTTGTAGCCATGTAGGCTATTATGTTTCGCTTGATAAGATTGTTCTTGTGCGACAATCCCTTATCAGTTGTCTGATTATTAAAAAAGTTAATCAAAGAGCTCATTATCTTCCGTTATTTTTTAGCTAACCTATCGCAAAGATAATAAAAAAAGGCGAAGAAACCTCGCCTTTGTTAAAAAAATTTCAAAAAATATTTATAATTTTCAAAAATTAGCCTTACTCTCCACCGATGCCTCAGTCGAAATTTTACGAATAAGGCCTTGCAGAACCGTACCCGGACCGAGCTCCAAAAAGTCTTTCATTCCATTCTTAGCCATATTTTCAACAATCTGTGTCCAGCGCACCGGTGCGGTAAGTTGTGCTATCAAATTGGCCTTTATCTCCTCCGGCGATGTGTGTGGTAATGCATCTACATTCTGATATATCGGACAGATTGGTTGCTTGAAGTCGGCATTTTCGATCGCTTCAGCCAACTCTTTGCGTGCCGGCTCCATAAGCGGAGAGTGAAATGCACCACCAACAGGCAACGCCAAAGCGCGACGAGCACCCGCTGCTTTCAGCTTCTCGCACGCCTCATTCACCGCACTGACTGCACCCGAAATCACAAGTTGTCCGGGACAGTTGTAATTCGCTGCAACAACCACACCCTCAACACCTTGGCAAACCTCTTCCACAACCGAATCGGGCAGTGATATAACGGCTGCCATACCACCTTGCTCCAACTCGCAAGCCTTCTGCATAGCCTCTGCACGCTTAGCCACAAGTCGCAAGCCATCTTCAAATGACAATGCTCCGGCTACAACCAATGCTGAAAACTCGCCGAGCGAGTGTCCTGCAACGGCCAACGGCTCAACGCCCAGCACCTTTGCCAACACTGCGGAGTGCAGAAAAACAGCCGGCTGGGTAACCTTTGTTTGTCGCAACTCCTCGGCTGAGCCGTCAAACATCACATCGGTAATTCTAAAACCCAATATTTCATTCGCACGCTCGAACAAATTGCGAGCTTCTGCGCTATTTTCGTACAGATCTCTACCCATTCCGCTATACTGGGCTCCCTGTCCTGGGAAGACGCAAACTTTTTTCATATTATCAGTTCGTATTTTTCTCTTTTTCTTTGCAAATATAGTAAAAAATATCTAATTTTGCGCAACTATAATAAAATTATAAAAACTCAATCACAGACCATGAAATCTAAAATCAGCTTTTTGGCGCTTCTTCTTTTTGCCCTTTTGGCAACAAGTGTATCATGCGTAAAAGACTCAAATCTCGAAAACAACGCCACAAACGGCTATCACATTCACATTTCGAAAATTTCATCTTCGACCACCAACATCTCGTTGGCGTGGGAAGATGACAAGGGCGACAACATCAACTACACCATTAAGGTGTACAACGATGCGGCGTGCTCAGATTTGTACCAGAGCTACAACATTGCTTTTGGTGCTAACGACAAAAAGAGATTTACAATCCCCTATTTGGAGTGCGGAAAGACCTATTATGTCCGCATAGAGAATATTACGGGAAGTAAATCTCAACCATTCGCAGTATCGCTTACAGCACCCGTTACCCGAAGAGTTATATTGTCGCAGAATTTCGACAATCTGTTCTGGGGTTACGACTATGTAAATCTTGCGCATGGTGTAATCATCAAAGATGGTGGTCCGAGCTACTTTATCGAGGAGATGTCTGAGGCTATTGCCGACTCGGAGGTAACTACAAAGATAGATGATCATGGAGGTCTTCTTTTCAAGTACAGATCGTCTATGCTCGAGCTTATGGGCTTCAAGGGCTGGGATAAAGAGAAGAACAAGAATGTAAGAATTCTCCCCGGCTACATCAAACTTGGTGCAGCAACCGATACCGGAGTTCTCTGCACACCTGCATTCTCAGAGTTGGAGGGCACTCAGAAGGTCATCATCACCTTCAATGCTTGCGTTTTTGCCAAGTCATTGAATGCAAAGGGTGGCAAAGTTACTGCCAAAGTATGTAAAGGCAATGGCGAAGTTCTCCATAGCCAGGATTTCTATATGACAAATGTGAGTGGCAAGCCGACATGGGAGTCATTCAAATTAGAGGCTTCAAATGTCACAAAAGAGTGCTACTGCGTAATAGAAACCACATCGACAGCCAAAGAGATATGCTTAGACGAACTTCAAATCGTTCAGCATATAGACATACCAGAAAAGCACATTTACGGCTATGTCAGCGATGAAACCACAGGTGAGCCTATCAAAGATGTTGTCATCAGCGATGGCTTCAAGGTAACCACAACCGACAAATATGGCTTCTACTTATTGCCTCGCAATGGCGATGCTGCGTACGTATTCTACTCTATTCCTGCAGAATACGAAGTTATAGCGAAGCAGCGTGGTCCGTTATTCTACAGTGAAATAAAAGGTGACAACAACGAGTACAACTTCTCGTTGAGAAAACTTCCGGGTGGCAAGGAGCAAAAATTTGCACTCTTCACATTCGCTGACCCTCAGGTTTCTAGCAACGACAAACTTAATAGATTCAAAAACGAGGCTGTTCCTGCCATTAAAGCACATTCAAGTTCTTTGGGTATTCCTTGTTATGGTATCACATTGGGTGATATCGTTTCGAATGGCAACTCAAGCAATACCACTCAGTATATGACACAGGTTCGTGACTACACACGAAAAAGTGTTATCGGAATGTCGGTGTTCCAAGTTATGGGAAATCACGATTGTAACTACTTCAATGAAACGGATCCTCTACCATTGGAGCCGGATTGTGATCTATCGACATACCCAAGCAACAACAAAGAGCAGATAAAGGCTCAGGGCAAGTTCGAAGAGACATTTGGTCCTGTGAACTACTCATTCAATCGCGGAGATATTCATATCGTAGCAATGCGAAATATTTTGTACGCTTCAAACACTACGCAATCAGGATATCGTACCGGATTTACAAAGGAGCAATACGAGTGGTTAGAGCAAGACCTATCCTACGTTCCAAGAGATAATATGGTGGTGTTATGCGTTCATATTCCACTCTACAATGTTGTTTCAAATAGCGGAGAAGAGGGACACTATATTCAGGAGGTACACGACCTTTTGAACGAATTTAACGAGGCGCATATACTCTCAGGACACATGCATACACAAACCAACCATATTCACTCAGATTACAATATCTACGAGCACAACATGGCTTCGGTGTGTGGTGCTTGGTGGTTATCTAACATCACCGGTGACGGAGTACCAAACGGATATGGTGTATTCATAGGAGAGGGCAACACATTCTCCGATTGGTACTATATGGGTTATGCTGAGGGCATGAACACGCGTAGCCATCAGATGCGACTCTACAAAGGAGATGCCAAGACCGGTGCTGAGAAACCTGCAGATAGCAAACGCAAATATGCCGGCTACTACCAATTCAACTTTGGTAGCGATGTTATACTTGCAAATGTCTATAACGCCGATGCCAATTGGACTATTAGAGTCTACGAAGAGGAGGCAAATACCGGCAATATGATGCATACTGGTAACATGGAGTTAATTCCTGCAAAGAAGGTTGACTTCAAGAAATTGGAGGGCGACTATACATTTGAATCTCCTCGTAAAATCAAAGATGGCACAGTGGCTCCATACGAGTTGTGGGTAACAGGTGTTCACTTGAGTTTGGACGACAATACGTCATCGGCTCGTGGCTGGACACAGTGTTCGCACCTCTACAAGTACAAGCTTAAGAATCCAAAGGCAAAGACGATAAAAGTCGAGGCAGTAGATCAATTCGGTAATATATACGAAGAGACTAAATTCACCGATTACAACGACCACGCTATTGCATTGAAGCCTGGAAAATAATGTGCTGTTCATAAACAGATTTCAAGATGAATACTTTAAAAAATTATCACTTCATTCTACTTGCCATATTCTTGTTGAGTACGGCTTGTGTAAAAGATTCAAACTCGATACAAGATGAGTCGGGCCTAACACCAGAAGAGTTGAGCAATAGCATAGAACTCTCTCTCCCTCACACCACCCGTATTTCATTGGGGGCAAAGCAGGGTAATGAGTATCCGGTGTATTGGTCGGCAAGCGACCGTATAGCAGTAAATGGAGTTGCTTCGCAAAGTATCGAGATTGATGAAGACGATGCTCGCAGGGCTATATTCCACTTCGGAGATAACTACCTGACATATCCGTACAGCATTATCTATCCGCACTCGGAGGTTAATAGTGTCGAGACTCCAAAGATTATCATTCCTGCAGAGCAGAGTTACGTAGAGGGTTCATTCGCTACGGAGAGTGTTCCTATGTGTAGCTACGTAAGTGGCAAAGGCGAAAAGATAACCATGAGATATCTTGCCGGAGTACTACGCTTCGAGATGAAGGCTGAGATGGAAGGTATCGAGCTCACCAGCATCACCATAACTTCGGAGAGTGGCAGAAAATTGGCGGGAGAATTTACGGTAGATGTAACAACCGGAGAGGTTAAACCTACACCGAACACCTCAACATCTATCACATATACGCTTCCAAAGGGATATACCCTATCGACAGAGAAGAATAATGTATTCCACATAGCGGTATCGGCACGTTCGCTTGGTAGTTGCAACATCGTATTCAAAACGGCTAACAACAATACCATGCAGATGAGATGGTCGGCATCGGGTGCAGTGAAACCGGGTGTTATTCGAGAGTTTCAGCCTATAACATTCAGCCAAGAGGCCTCAGGCGAATTACAGCCATTGGAGAGCGAAGAGGACTCTTTTATTCACCGTTATTCGACCATATTTGGACAAGTTCGCGACACCGACAACAATCCGATAGCAGGCGTAGCTGTAAGCGATGGTTTTTCGGTGGTCACTACTAATGAGTATGGCTATTACTCTCTTGATGTTCACCAAGATGCTTGGTACATATTTATATCGGTACCTGCCGAGTACAAGATACCTGTGAACAAGTATGGCTTACCATGCTTCTTCAAGAAATATCCGGGTTATTCCGAGTGGTTTAACTTCACATTGGAGAAGTTGCCGGGCGGAAAGGAGAGCGAGTTTATGCTCTTTGGATTGGCAGACCCGCAAGTGAGCAGATTGACTCACATTGAGCGTTTCTCTACGCAGGTTGCTCCTGAAATTAAATCACACTCAGCTTCGCTCGGAAAGCCTTGTTACGGTATCACTCTCGGAGATGTAATTTCGATGGGTTCAACCGACCTCTCAAAGGATATTTTGCCGGCTATGCGCGACGCGATGCACGCCGACAAGGTGGGTATGCCTGTATTCCAGGTAATGGGTAACCACGACAACTGCTATATGACTGCATCGCACCCTGTGGCAGGAGATAACCTACGCGACATCAATCTGAACATTCAGCGTATGTTCGAGGATACATTTGGTCCTATCAACTACTCGTTCAACCGTGGCGATGCGCACATCATAGGAATGAAAGATGTGCAGTGGCAATCGGGAGATGACTGCTCGACAGACAACACAAAGACCGCCTTTACCGAGGAGCAGTACAACTGGTTGAAGGCCGATTTGGCTCTCGTACCAAAAGATAAAATCGTTGTTTTATGTGTCCATATTCCAATATTCAATGGTGGAGCAGTTGGTGACGGTACATATCGTCAGGAGGCACTTAATCTCTTAGACGAATTTGCCGAGGCTCACGTCATATCCGGTCACACTCACTACCAGCATAACTACGACCACACTAAGGTTAGTAGCTCACCTCACAAGATTTATGAGCATGCGCAAGCTGCTGTAAATGGTGCAAGCTGGACAAGCAATATTAACGGCGATGGCGTACCGAATGGCTACGAGGTTTACCATTTCAGTGGCAACACTATCAAGGATTGGTACTACAAAGGCTACGCCGAGGGTATGAATAAGCGCGACTATCAGATTCGTCTTTACAGAGGCGATGCTATCACGGGCGCAGCTATTCCGGAGAACGATGCTAATAAAAATGGCACAAAGGGTTACTATCAGTTCGGATATGACAGTGGTACTCTGCTGGCTAATGTATTCAACTCCGATCCATATTGGACAGTCGAGGTTTACGAAAATGGCAAATTCTCAGGAAACATGGCCAGCCTCTCGTCATATCACGGAAAGGTTACATACGAGGAGCTTATCGGTAGCTACGTATATGACGATCCTAAGCGCGTACCGGCAGGCTCTGAATGTGGTCGTGATTTCTGGGCTATCGGAGTGCTCTGCGGACATCTCGGAATGAATAACGGAGGTTTGTACTATAAGCACTGCTACCAATTGTGGAAGTACACGCTGAAAAACCCTAATGCAACGATTGAGGTTCGAGCTACAGACCGCAAAGGCAATGTCTACAAATGTTCAAAGATAACCGAAGGAACAGACATGACCTACGCACTATACAACAATTAGCAGAGATTTCAGATTATACTATTTACAAAAATATTATGGGAAACAAGATTAATGACCCTATTGCACGATTGATGGGTTTGCGCTATAAATCGCACCCTTGGCACGGAATTGAGGTGGGAGAAAAGGCTCCCGAGGTAATTACTGCCTTTATTGAGATTGTGCCTACAGACACCGTAAAGTACGAGTTGGACAAGGTTAGTGGATACCTCAAAATCGACCGTCCACAGAAATACTCTAATGTTATTCCTGCGCTCTATGGTTTCGTTCCGCAGAGTTTCTGCGGCGAGAGCGTTGCTCAGTATTGCATGCAGCAGAGTGGTCGCACCGACATCGTTGGTGATGGCGACCCGCTTGATATTTGCGTATTGACCGAGCGCGACATTGCTCACGGTGACATCATCGTAAATGTTCGTCCTATTGGCGGTTTCCGTATGTTAGACGGCAACGAGGCTGACGACAAGATTATTGCCGTATTGCGTCACGATGTAACTTACAGCGGTTACAACGATATTTCGGAGTTACCAAAAGGCATCATCAATCGCTTGAAGCACTACTTCCTCACCTACAAGGATATGCCAGACTCAGAGTCGCAGAAGAAGGTAGAGATTACCGATGTATTTGGTCGTGAGGAGGCCTACGAAGTTATCCAGCGTTCATTGGAGGATTACAAAAATCACTTCAACGGCTTGGACGAAATTTTACGTCACGTATAACTCTTAACTAAAAGCAGACAATGTCAGTAGAGAGTAAGGTAAGAGCCGTCACCACACTACGACTCAAAGAGATGAAGGATAGAGGTGAGAAAATTTCGATGCTCACCTCGTACGACTATTCGATGGCGAAAATTGTCGATGGCGCAGGCGTAGATGTAATTCTCGTTGGCGACTCGGCAGCAAATGTTATGGCAGGCTGGGAGACTACCCTACCCATCACGCTCGACCAGATGATTTACCACGCAGCTTCGGTAGTGCGTGCCGTACAGAGAGCATTGGTTGTATGCGATATGCCATTCGGAACATATCAGGGTGACTCGCAGGCTGCACTCGACTCGGCTATTCGTATTATGAAGGAGACGGGAGCTGATGCCGTGAAGATGGAGGGTGGCGAGGAGATTCTCGACTCGATAAAGAGAATTTTGACCGCAGGTATTCCTGTTATGGGACACCTCGGACTTACTCCACAGTCAATTCATAAGTTCGGAACATATAGCGTTCGTGCTAAGGAGGAGGCTGAGGCGGAGAAGTTGGTGCGCGATGCCAAATTATTGCAGGAGGCTGGTTGTTTCGCCATTGTACTGGAGAAGATTCCGGCTGCATTGGCAGAGCGAGTATCGAAGGAGTTGTCAATCCCTACTATCGGTATCGGTGCCGGTGGTGCTTGCGATGGACAAGTGCTTGTAGTACACGATATGCTCGGCATTAACAAGGGCTTTTCGCCACGCTTTTTGCGCCGTTATGCCGACCTCTATACCGTTATGAGTGAGGCTATTTCGCACTATGTCGAAGATGTCAAGTCGTGCGACTTCCCTAACGAAAAAGAACAATACTAACACACAACCAATTGATTATCAATATGTTTAGCAGATTTATAGGGGGGGGTATTTCGTCTATTTCACGAGATACCTCCGAAATTATGAAGGGGTTATTAATCCTCCTAATCATCTTAGGACATAACTCCATACTTTCACCGTGTATTCCCGATACAGATTTTTATTTAAAGTCTTTTAGAACCCCACTATTTTTAATCTTACCTTGGTTCTACATTGCAGCGACACCTCCTACTTGGGCAAAAATAGCCAAACGTAGCGGAAAAATTTGGTTCTGGTATCTTGCATTTTTTGTTGTTCAGGTACTCTTCTACAACGTACTTTTCGACACAACATTCTCGTTAGGCGAAACCCTCAAAGCATTTTTCCTCGGTGGACATACTCTATTGAAAGGTGTTACGGGATATATGTATTTGTGGTTTATGCCGGCATTTTTCTTTTCAATGCTTATTCGCGACATCTACACAATCGCCAATAAACCAAGCCGAATAGCAATGATTATTGCGTCAATCGGCATCGTTACATTTTTTGCATTCCACTCCTACATAAACGACATTGCGATAATTCAAGGTATATTCTTTGCTGCACTCGGTATTGTTGCTTCTCAACTAACATTGCCAACCAAGAATTCGCATCGAGCATTGGTAGTACTTCTCTTTGTGGTATGTAGTGTGCTTATGTTTATTGATGCAACAAAAGGTTTTGTTCGCCCATTTATGCCGTTTGTTGCCTTCTTTGCAATATGGAGCATTATCGAGTGGCTAAAAAAATATATGAATTGGTTGCAATCTTTGGGCAAGTTATCGATGTTCATATATCTAACCCACCCTCTTATTTTCCAATTCCTCCTGCGTGTGGTGCCTAACAACTACTCGCAGGTTACTTATGGTATTATAATATTGTTGCTGACAATACTAATCAGTGTCATCGTTTCGTGGTGTATGCAGAAAATCGTTAAGGCTATACCCGTAGTAAACAAATATTTGTAAAGAGCCAACAACTGATAATCAAATAAGATAGACCGCCACGAAATCGTAGCGGTCTATCTCTTTTTGTAGTGGCTTAAAGGATTAAATATCCAAATCCGAAGAGTCATCTACAGGTTCATCGTCCGAGTCGTCGTTTGCCAACTCGTCTGCACCCTTCAAATCGTCATCGTAATAATCCTTATCCTCCTCTTCGCCCGAAGCATCGTCTATCTTTACATCAATCTTTACAAGATAACTAATCTCCTCTGTTTCAAAAGGTACAGCAAAGAAGAACTCTCCGTTTGGCTTCGGAATACGCATCATGAAGTCCGAAAAGCCTGCGGGATATGCAGCCTTAACCTCCTCCTGCAACTCGGGAGTCATGTTTTTAAGACTTACCACTAATCTCTTTTTTGTACTTGGTGCCATATCTATATTCTGTTTATTTTGTACTAAAATGTGGCACAAATATATGGCAAGGAAATGATTGCAACAAATTTTATCCATCTTTTTTTTCAACAATTCCAAAATTGTTCATTTTTTATTTCGAGCTCTCATAAGGAAGTACTTTTTTGGTGGAAAATAGCTATTTTTTGAAATTTTCTCTGTAACTTTACGCAGTAATATATAAGTATAGGTATGGCTTTATCGATTTACGATGAGATTGTTGCCCTGCGAGAGGCGTTACATCACCACAATCGCAAATATTATGTGGAGAACGCACCCGAGATTTCCGATTTCGAGTTCGACCACATGATGCATCGTCTTATCGAGTTGGAAGAGGCGCATCCGGAGTATGCTGACGAGAACTCGCCAACCATGCGTGTCGGTAGCGACAAAACCTCCGAGTTCCAAAATGCAAAGCACCGCTACCCTATGCTCTCGCTCTCGAATACCTATTCGATAGAGGAGCTTGACGAGTTTATCAATCGTATCGAAAAGGAGGAGGGCGAAACGGAGTTTGTCTGCGAGTTAAAGTTTGACGGAACAGCCATATCGCTAACCTACGAAGACGGAAAGTTACTCCGTGCCGTAACGCGCGGAGATGGCGAGAGTGGCGATGATGTAACCGCCAATGTCCGCACAATCGGCTCTATTCCGCTAACGCTTACGGGCGACTACCCTGCCGAGTTTGAGATTAGAGGCGAGATTTTTATGCCTTACGCATCGTTCGACCGTCTGAATGCCGAGCGCGAGGCGGCAGGAGAGCAACTCTTTGCCAATCCCCGTAATGCTGCGGCAGGTACTCTCAAACAGCAACAATCATCAATTGTCGCCAAACGAGGTTTGGACTGCACGCTCTATCAAATAGCCTCACGCGAATTGCCATTCTCAACCCATTGGGAGGCGTTGGAGTCGGCTCGCCGTTGGGGATTTAAGGTGTCGGAGCATGCCCGTATATGTCGCTCGGCCGAGGAGATACGCTCCTTTATCGAGCATTGGGATACAACACGTAAGGAGTTACCATACCCTACCGATGGCATTGTTATTAAGGTTAATGATTTTGCTAAACGCCGCCGACTTGGCTTTACAAGCAAGTCGCCTCGTTGGGCTGTTGCCTACAAGTTCAAGGCTGAGCAGGCATTGACACGCCTTGTAAGTGTAGATTTTCAGGTCGGCAGAACGGGAGCAATAACACCTGTGGCAAATCTCGAACCGGTATTATTGGCGGGTACGGTTGTAAAGCGAGCAACGCTCCACAATGCCGAGCAGATTGAGCAGTTGGATATTCGCCTTGGCGATATGGTCTATGTGGAGAAGGGTGGCGAGATTATTCCGAAGATTACCGAGGTTGAACTCTCGGAGCGCAAAGCCGACAGCAAGCCTTTCGAGTATATTACCGAGTGCCCTGAGTGTGGTACATCGCTGGTGCGCTACGAGGGCGAAGCGAAGCACTACTGCCCTAATCAGGGTGGTTGCCGACCTCAGATTCTCGGTCGCATTGTCCATTTTATTCGCCGCAAGGCTCTCGATATTGACGGTTTGGGAGCCGAGACCGTTGAGTTGTTGCACGAAAGCGGTTTGCTGAATAACATTGCCGACATATACGACTTGAAGGCTGTTGATTTGGCAGTCTTGCCTCGCTTGGGCGAGAAGTCGGCAGACAATATTATCCGCAGTATCAACACCTCAAAGAGCGTTCCGTTTGCAAGAGTATTGTTCGGCTTAGGTATTCGCTTTGTTGGCGAAACTACCGCAAAATATCTCGCTGCACACTTCAAAACGCTCGATGCCGTGATGTCCGCATCGAAGGAGCAACTTCTCGAAGCCGAGGAGGTGGGTGACAAAATCGCCGATGCCATTTTGGAGTACTTTGCAGACGAGAAGAATATCGCCATTATCGAGCGACTCCGCACTGCCGGCTTGCAGTTTGAGGAGGAGGCGAAGGTGCTGCACTCCAACTGCTTGGAGGGTAAGAACATCGTGATTTCGGGAAAATTTCTCGACCACTCGCGCGATGAGTTGAAGGAGTTGATTGAGTTGCACGGAGGAAAGAACCAATCAGGCGTATCTGCCAACACCGACTTTATTGTGGCAGGCGAAAATATGGGACCTGCCAAGTTGCAAAAGGCGGAGAAGTTGGGCGTAAAAATTCTTTCGGAGAGTGAGTTTATCGCTCTTATCGGAGCAGACGAGCAAAATAACACAACCCAAAATCTCGTTACAGAGATAGAGGAGAAAAAAGAGGAGAAGAAACAAGAGGATTTCGTACAAGGAAGTCTGTTTTAAGCAGTTATATACAAAGATGGACAAGATGTATTTTCATGGACTTGGCGTAGCATTGGTAACTCCATTCACAGAGAATGGAGCCGTAGATTTTGCCGCCGTAGCAAAGATAGTGGATAACCTCGTAGAGGGAGGAGTAGATTATATTCTCGTACTCGGCACTACGGGCGAAACACCTACTCTCACAACAGACGAGCGCAAGGCTTTGATTCGCTTTGTGCGCGAGCGCGTTGCAGGAAGAGTGCAGCTTATGGTTGGTGTTGGCGGTAATTGCACTCGCGATGTTGTGGCAACCCTGCGCACATGGGATTTATCGGGCTACGATGCGGTTTTGAGCGTCAATCCATACTATAACAAGCCAAACCAAGAGGGCTTGTATCAGCACTTCAAGGCTATATCTGAGGCTTCGCCACTGCCGATTATGCTCTACAATATTCCGGGCAGAACGGGTGTAAATATGACACCTGAAACAATCGCTCGCTTGGCAAAAGATTGTCCTAACATTCTTGGCGTAAAAGAGGCTTCTGGCAATTTGGAGCAAATGGAGCGCGTAAAGGCTCTTACGCCGAGCGACTTCCTCCTCATATCGGGCGATGATGGTCTGACTGTAGAGGTTATAAAGCGAGGCGGTGTAGGCGTTATTTCGGTATTGGCAAATGCCTACCCTGCCGAGACAAAGGAGGTTGTAAGCCTTGCTGTATTAGGCAATATCGAGGAGGCAGAGCATCAGTTGAAGGCTCTTGACGGCATTATCTCGGCACTCTTCGAGGAGGGAAACCCTGTGGGCATTAAGACTGCCCTGCATTTGAAAGGTATCTGCTCGAATACTATGCGCTTGCCGCTTGTTTCGGGTAGCGAGGCGTTGCAGGCAAAGATGAAAACTTTAATTGACGAATACGAAAAATAGCACAACAAGCGTTATTGGTCAAAAAGATTGTTATGAAGAGATTTTTCGCAATACTTTCTACACTGTTCGTGGTTGCATCGGCTTTGGCTGTAACACCGGACAACGACCGTATTTTCGCTGCTATAAACGATGTGGATTCACCTCTCTACTACCCTAATCTGATTTTGCGCTACAAGGAGGGTAAGCCGATGTCGGAGGAGGAGTACCATCATCTCTACTACGGTTTTGCCTTTCAACCCTCGTACAAACCTCTTGAGGTAAATCCTGCCATGACACGCGTGCAGGAGATTATGGCGCGTATATCAATCGACAAGCCGTCAGTTCACGACATAGACGAACTGATAGCGGCCGGCATTGCAGCGATGGAGCACGACCCATTTTCGCCAACTCTGCTCAATATCCTGACCTACGCCTACGGAGCATCGGGTGACAAAGTGCGAGAGTTGGCATATTCGGAGCATCTGCGGGGTATCTTGCGTTGCATCGAGCAGTCGGGCGATGGATTGAAGGAGAAGAGTCCGATGCATATTATAATGTTCTCGCATGGAACAGACCTTATCGCATCGAAAAATATCGGCTACCGCAAGGGACAAATCATGAGTCGTACTGTCGAATTTGTACCATTCGACTACCCGCGCAACAAAGTCAAAGGTTTCTATTTCGATTATAGCCGAGTCTATTGGAATAAGCCGGACAACTACACATTCAAGCGTGAGCGCACTTGGCAATTCAACAATCTAAAACCACGAGAATACAAATAATTTGCATGAAAAGATTTCTAATATTCGCCATAATATCACTCGCAACACTGTCGAGTTGTGTCAAGACCGAAGATAAAGCTACGGCCCAAGACCTCTCTGTCGGTGGATTGACCAACAACAGTTTAATATTAGAGGGTGCCGAAGGTAGCACCAAAACCTTCTCCATTAGAGCCTCGTATGATTGGATAATTATTGACAATCAAGGCTTTATGTGCGAGCCATCTTGCGGTCCAAGAACCAATGATAACGAAGTTATCAATATTAAGGCCACCGCATTGCAAGCAAACAATACGGCTGATACCGTTCGCCTTAGTCCTCTTAATTTCAGGCTCTTATCCACCCGTTTTTTCGGCATTTATGCTTATCAGCTTCCGCAAGTCCGTCTTACCAAGGGCAACAAGGTCTATGTCAATGCTGCGAGTGGCTCAACATCAACCATAAAATTCGTATCGAGCAGTAATAATATCAACCTAATAACCTCCGGTGATATTACCGCATCTTTGAGTTCGAAGAGTAGCAGAAACGAATACACCATAACCGTTACTGCAACAAAAGAGAATCCTTCGAACAAAAACTACAAGATTGGAACAATCGGTTTTGAGATAAACGGCATAAGGCAAGAGAGCGAAATTGAAGTAGAGCAAAATTCGGCCATTTTATTGGACCGTAGCGAGGTTATTCTTCCGAGCAAGGCCGGTGGCAAGAATATCTTTGAGGTGGATAGCGACTTCGAGGTGGAGGTTTCGAGCAACTCCGATGAGTTCACCCTCTCTCGCAATGGTAACACCTTTACCGTTACGGCAATGAGAGATAACAATGGTGCAGAGATGGAATCGCTGGGGTTAATTGAGATACAACTCAAAGATGCTCCCGACTGCAAAACCAGAATTGAGGTAAAACAGCGCAATGGCAAAGCTCCGCAGACCGTTGTATTTCATTTTATTGGCACGGCTCTGCAATACTACTTCAATTACAATGTAACTAAGATTTTGGAGGCTCTAAACACCAATATCCAAGGTGATGCACAAGTCTTGGTCATTACGACCGACTCCACCAACGATGCAACGCTCTACGAGTTGCGATATGATGCCGTTCTCGGTAAGGCTGTACAGGAGAAGGTCAAAGAATTGTCGTTGCCTACACCTTACAACTCGGCCCTCTTCGAGAATAATCTGCGCGAAGCGTTAGAGTTCGCTCCTGCCGAGAAGTATGCGCTGGTTATAGGTTCGCATGGACTTGGCTGGGTGCCAAAAGAGCCATATACACAATCTCTTGCACTTCGCCGACTCGGATTGTCGCACGAAGATTTGTGGAAACGCAACGAGAATGCCGAGATGACACGACACCTCGGCGATAAAACTCCTACGCGCTACGATGTTGACGAAATTGCTGACGCTATTGAGGCAAACAATGTGAAATTCGATTACATTCTCTTCGATGCTTGTTTTATGGGCAATGTGGAGAGTGCCTACGAGTTGCGCAACGCCACCAACTACATCATCGGCTCGCCTTGTGAGGTAATGGGTTATGGTTTCCCTTATGCCAATATTGTGCAGTATATGTTTACAGATGGCGGTACGGCATACAATCTTGATAAGATTTGTAGCGAGTATGTCCATTACTACAAAACCGCCGCTTCAACGCCTTCGGCATGTGTCGCAGTAACACACACCTCCGAATTGGAAGCACTTGCACAGACAATGAAGGCAGTAAATACGGCAGGAGTAAAAGAGGATTTCTCACTCGGCAATGTGCAGTACTACGAGGGGCAAGCCGTTCATTCGTTCTACGACTTGGGCGATATGGTTGAGCAGTCATGCGCCGATGCAACTGCCGCAGCAGCATTCAAAGCGCAGTTAGATAAGACCGTCACTTCGCGCTACCACACCGACCGCTTCTACTCGGCATACGGCAGTGGCAACAAGTTCTACCACGATATCAACTATTACAGCGGAATAACCACATCGGCAATGGTCGAGCACTACTCTACCGATTGGCAACAGACCGCGTGGTACAAGGCGACACACTAATATTAAAGGCGACCTTATCAGTCGCCTTTAATATTACTCTAATCTCTCCGAGAATAGATGTCGCGCCAATTCACCGATGGTCGTTATTCGGGCAACTTCGATGCCCTTTATCTTCTTGCTCGGCAACGAGGCATAGCCCGAAACAACAATCTTCTTAAAGCCAAGTCGTGCCGCCTCGCTGATGCGCTGCTCGGTGCGTGGCGCAGGGCGCACCTCGCCCGAAAGACCAATCTCGCCCGCAAAAGCCAACCCCTCGTTTATCGGGCGGTCGAAGTATGACGACAGCACCGCCGCCACAACTGCCAAGTCCAAACCCGTATCCGACACCTTGAAGCCACCTGCAAAATTTAAGAAGACATCTTTCTGAAACATCTTCAGTCCGACACGCTTCTCCAAAATCGCCAACAACATATTCATTCGGCGCGAGTCGTAACCCGTAGCGTTGCGTTGCGGTGTTCCGTATGCAGCCTGACTAACCAACGCCTGCACCTCCAAAAGATATGGGCGAATACCATCTACCGTAGCCGCTACGGCAATGCCCGACAACGGCTCGTCATAGTGCGAGAGAAGCACCTCCGAAGGATTTTCAACCGAGCGCAATCCCTTTTCGAGCATCTCGAATACGCCAATCTCGAAGGTCGCACCGAAGCGGTTTTTGATACCTCGCAAGATGCGGTAGGTGTTATTTCCATCGCCCTCGAACTGCAACACCACATCGACAATATGCTCCAACACCTTTGGGCCTGCGATTGTTCCCTCCTTGGTGATATGACCTATTATAAATACGGGCGTACCGCTGCCCTTTGCGTATTTCAGGAGCGTAGAGGCGCACTCACGAATCTGCGACACGCTACCTGCCGAGGCATCGACAAGGTCGGTGTAGATGGTCTGAATCGAATCGACAACCACCATATCGGGCTTTATCGCCTCGCATTGAGCGATGATATTTTCGAGTAGTGTTTCGGTATAGACAACGCACTCCTCGTTATGAATACCGAGTCGCTCGGCACGCATCTTAATCTGCTCTGCCGACTCCTCGCCCGATACATAGAGGGTGCGCAAGCCGTTGTCCGCCAAGGCGAGTTGCAGGGCAAGAGTCGATTTTCCGATACCCGGCTCACCGCCCACAAGGATAATCGAGCCCGGCACCAAACCGCCACCCAACACACGATTGACCTCGCTCTGACCGATGTCGATGCGCTTTGTTTCGCCCGTCTTGATATCCTGTACTCGTTGCGGCTTCGCCTTTGGTACTGCCGATGATGTTACCGCTGCGGCAACCGAAGAGCCCTTCTTCGCCACAACCAACTCGTCAAAAGTGTTCCACGCACCACACGAAGGGCACTTACCCAACCACTTCGGAGCATCGTATCCGCACTCCCGACACACATACGCCTTCTTTGCCTCTGCCATAATTTTTTGCTTTTAGCCATTAGCCATTGGCCATTGGCTTATTTAGTGAGTTTAATGAAATTAGTGAGTTTAATGAATTTAAGGATTGGCGCATCACTAAATTCCCTATATTCCCTAAACTCCTTAAATTCCCTATTTTCTGCGCCATTTTTCCTACTGCAAAATTAAAAATTTTTGCTCACAATTCCGCAACTCTCGAAAATAATTTCTAAATTTGTGGTGCAGTCCTCGGATTGCAGACATATAGAAAGTGTTTTTCGTATTGTTCTTGGTAGAGAATCTGACAGTTTTCAATGAGAAGGAACGGCGAATAGCACTCATTTCTTGTATAGTTATGGCGCTATGCCAATTTTGGCATACCCATACTATTCAAGTGTGGGGCTTTATCGTTTATCTTCTCAAAGGTTTTGTCAGAACCTTCTATCAAATAGACGAAAATCAACCTCACACTTTCTTTTTATAATAACCGCACATTCGGGGTTGGTGGGCAAAAAGAGAAAATAAAAATGGAAATATTGATAAGTAACACGATATATTCTTACATCTGTAAGGATATGGATTATTATTTTGCAGAAGATATCAAGGTCGGTAATTGGGAAATACATCGAACAGTTAAAAACGGATACAAAGTAAAAAGCAATTACAAATGGGAGGCTGATTCCAATTTGGTATTCTCAATCACCGACAAAAATGGCACAACTAAAAATAAGGTTTGGTTTTATTTTAGAAATGACTACGGGCTTCCTGTTGTTAAAAACGACGAAGATAATATCAATCGCATTAAAAGATTTATAGAAAATTCTATTCTTTTTAAATGTGAGACATGGGATGACTATGAGAGTACAGCCTTTGTTCTTGGTGTAAAGAACATTATTGATGAAGTAGGAGATAATCTATCTAAAAGAAATCGTATAGAATATTTCGTAAAACACCCAATATACTAGTAGATATGGTAGACAAAATAAAACAATGGTTAGAAAGTAACAATTTTGATGGTTTCGACAATCAATGGTATGGTTTTGTATCTCAGCTCATTCATAGCAGGCAAATCTTGTTTATGCGAAAAGTAGTAGAGGCGCATCGCTTGGGTTTTGCCTCTATCACCATACCTCAACTATCAACCATTGTTAGCAATCGCAATAACTTAGAGATAGATGTATATATATTAACCCAATGTCTGCTATCTGTTTTAGAAAACAAGCGCCTTCCTTATGTTTGGGAAATATATAATACCATTCGTAATATATACGAGGCGTACAAGGTTGATGAATTTGAGTTCCTATTCAATAAATTTGCGAATAGCCCGCTATTTGATACATGCACTGGATTTACTCATATAAGAAAGAAGCCAGATGATGTCAATGTCTACGGTAATATACCAATTGCCACACTTAAAATAAATGAAGATAAATCATGCGAATTGACATACAACGAGAACATAGAATATGTAAGATTTAGCAATTCTGTCGCTCGGCTAAAATGCATATCAGGAAGAAAATACAATCCCGATACAAAAATGTGGTCAATACCTGCATCATCAATAGATGAAGTGGTAGATTTCTTGAGAAATTCTGTGATAGGGCGAAAATATAAAGAACAACATCTAATAGAGATAAAGTATTTATACCACAAATACGCTCAAACAGGAGAGGAGAAACCTTTTATTGCGTTAATGTGTTATAGCGAAAGTTTCAACGAAGGCAGAAAGGATGAGATTCATTTTTGTGAAGGTAAAAAATGGATGTATCCACATTTTGGTCACTGCTTTTGGTGTGGAGGTTCAAGTGTTTTCTGTAAAGGATTGCACTCTCATGACAACTATGCCGAGTATACATTATATGATATGTTGAAAATTATCAACAATGGTGACGACTGTCTACTACAACAATCTTATAGTGGATACAATTGGCTTAAAAGATTAGTATTTCGCAAGCATTTACAATGTAAATCCTGCAATATGATGATAGAACCATTAAAAGATAAATCGGACAACGGTTACAACGCTCGTAGAGTTGTATATTTTCATTGCTCCAATATAGGTTGTACAAATAATGACAAGATATATTTAACTCATTGTTTCCAAGAATTCTGCGGAGGAATCATTGATAGTCGTGAAACTCAACGATGTTCTAACGGCTTCTATATATGCAAAAAATGCGGAGTATGCTGTGCTGAAT
Source organism: Alistipes sp. (assembly GCA_017937805.1). GTDB lineage: Bacteria > Bacteroidota > Bacteroidia > Bacteroidales > Rikenellaceae > Alistipes. The sequence continues at coordinate 87,492 of JAGBCX010000079.1, forward strand.
CCCAATTTCAGCGCAAAATTGATTTAAATATACCATTAGGAGATTACATTTCGGGATTAATAAAACAGCATAAGATGCATCTTGATAGTAGAGAGCCAAAGTTCTTCTGTCCTACATGTAGACACGCCCTTGAGTATATCACATTGGATAATCCGCTTACAATAGTTAGTCGTGATGAAAGAATAGTTATTGATGGATATCATCGATGCCCTAATCATAAAGAGTACTTCGGTGTGTTCCCTAGAGATTATTCTAATCAAAGCAAAAATGATTTTTTAGCAAAATTGATATGCCCGATATGTGGAGCATCACTTGAAAAAAAAGAGATTACAGATCCATCAAACAAGAAGGTTATACAATATCAGCAATGTGTGGAGCATGTAGAGCATTATGGCATTTTTCCGAAAAGTCCAATGAATAAAAATGATAACGAACGGTTAAAAGAATTGAAAAAACGCACGGTACACGAGGTCGAATATTGGTAATAACATATTATGGGGTATCTATAACGATACCCGAGACACAAGAGGAGCGCGCTCCACGCAAACACGGGTATTGAAAACGATACCCGGCATGCAGTAGGGAGTATCGGGAGTGTTGAGAGCATAAGGAGCGCAGGGAATTTAATGAGATTAGGGAGAATAGCATTCGCTAAACTCCCTAAATTCTTTAATCTCACGAAAAGCCAATGGCTAATGGCCAATGGCTAATGGCCTACCTAAATAGTTTGTAAATATCATTTCCGTTGGCAAACAGCACCAACGCAAGTATCAGTATCATACCGATATACTGTGCAACCTCCAAGACCTTTTCGCTTACCTTGCGGCCCGTGAGCATCTCCCAGAAGGTGAATATCATATGTCCGCCATCGAGTCCGGGGATAGGAATGATATTCATCACCGCCAAGATAATTGACAAAAATGCCGTCATCGACCAGAACTGGTGCCAATCCCACTCCGAAGGGAAGATATTGCCGATAGCGATAAAGCCACCCACATGTTTGTACAAGCCCGTATCAGGTTTTACGATAAGCACAAGCTGGTCCCAATAGTTCTTAATTGTCTTGGCGGTCAGTCGTGCGCCAGCAGGGATAGCCTCGAAGAAGTTATACTCCTCGGTGCGTACCTTAAAGAAGTTCTCGGTTACAACGCCCAACTTACCCTCCGCATTTACAGGCAGAGCCAACGACAAGGTGTCTGCGCCACGCAAAACCTTAATATCGGCAGTCTTACCTGCCAACTTCGCAAGGCGGTCAGCGTAGTGGTTGAAGTATGGCAACGACTCCTCGCCAATACCGATAATGCGGTCGCCCCTCTGCAAGCCCGCCTCGGCAACTGCCGTATTTGCGATGCTATCCACCACAAACGGAATAAGCGGCGAGTAAAGACGCTCCTTCTCGAAGGTATTCTCCTTGCGCATAATATTGAGTATCTCGTTGTCAAGCACGAACTTATGCTCTGCGCCCTCGCGGATAACCTCCACCTCGCAATTCTCCTTTGCAAGAAGAATCTTGCCGAGAATAGAGTTGATATTCTCCACCTTCTCGCCTCCGATTGTTACGATGCGGTCGCCATCACGGAAACCGAGCTGCTCGGCACTCTGGCTGAACTCGTAGCCGTAAATCATATCCTCATTCGAGATATACTGCGAGCCATACGAGAAGGAGATGCCGCAGTAGATGAAAAAGGCGAGGATAACATTCATCGTAACGCCTGCAATCAGCACCAAGAAGCGTTGCCAAGCGGGTTTTGCACGATACTCCCAAGGCTGTGGCGCCGATGCCAGCTGCTCCTTATCCATGCTCTCATCGACCATACCTGCAATTTTGCAGTAACCGCCGAGTGGCAACCAACCCAAGCCATACTCCGTATCGCCCCACTTCTTCTTCCAGAGCGAAAAACCTGCATCGAAGAAGATGTAGAACTTCTCGACACGAATCTTGAAGATGCGCGCCATAATAAAGTGTCCGAACTCATGCACCGCAACGAGCAGTGTCAAGCTCATAAAAAACTGTAAAACTTTGATTAAAATATCCATATTACTTTTTTGTTATAATTATCTTACTGTAATGTGATAGCAGTACTGTTTGCGTTCAATCTTCACATAGCATCGCCCCGCCTTGCGTAGTTCGTGCAGTGTTTGTGCCAATGCCAAGCGCAGCTGATATGTATCTCGTGGTCTGATGTCGTCTTGCTCAAATCGCACATACGAAATATCTATCGTGGTGGCGTTGCAGTGGCACGATGCGGTCGAAGCGTTTATATTCCCCTTTGTCAGCTTTTTTATATCCTCCTCAGTGCGGAGTACGCTCGTAACCATAAATTTTGCCTTCGACTGCGTCTTCTCCTGAAAGGAGTCGGCTATATCCTCCAACAACTCTTCGACTTTCGGCACTACATAGGGCGAGGAGTAGGTCAAAGGTCGCACCACATACTTCGAGTTTGTTGCAATCTCGACCAACTTATCCTTTCGGTGCAACTCCCTATATCGCTCCTCTATCTCGGCTCTCGACTTGAATGGCGCAAGTCCATTTGCCAATGCAGCCGCCTTCTGCTTATCCTGCAAATCGTTAAAAGTTCTCTCGTATGTCCTTACCGACCCCGATAGAGGCTCGTAAAGTATAGTGTCGGGCGTAAAACAAAATATCAGCACTGCCAAAACCACAGGCACCAATTGCAACAACGCACTGTGTGCGACAAATATATTAAATCCGCGCTTCACCCTCTTTATAAGTTGAAAGGCAAGAAGCGGATATGCAACAATCGCTATACAGATAATAACCCAGATGGAGGTGTGGATATCCGAATAGATATAGGCATGACGCAAAGCCCAAACCAACACTCCAAAACAGAGGAGCGTCACAAGGTAGTATGCCACTTTGAATGCAATTCGCTTTATGTCGATACCGCTAATATCCATTATCACAAGTGCGTTACAACTTCAAGAACTCCTTTGCCAATCGTCTTGACTCGGCATCAATCGCAGCGTAGTCCGAGAGCGATGGCGTGGCGATAAATTGCGACTTTTCGAGCGCATGCTCGATTGTTGCGACTATATCCGTATATCTGCATTGCCCTTTGAGAAATGCAGCCACAGCCACCTCGTTTGCACCATTCATCGTAGCGGCTGCCGAGCCACCTCGGCGCAAGCAGTCGTAGGCGATGCCGAGTGCAGGAAAACGCTCGTTATCCACCCCACGGAAGGTAAGCGAGGAGTTTTTCGTAAAGTCGAAAGGCGGTGTGTTACGCACTGCACGCTCCGGATACATCAGCGCAATGCTTATCGGAGTGCGCATATCCGGTTCGCCCATCTGCGCCTTAATTGAGCCGTCCTCAAACTCCACCATCGAATGAATTATCGACTCGGGGTGTATCACAACATCAATCTTCTCGGCTGGTGTGCCGAACAACCAATGTGCCTCGATAACCTCAAAGCCTTTATTTACGAGCGTTGCCGAATCAATCGTGATTTTTGCGCCCATATCCCAACGAGGGTGTTGCAGAGCCTGCTCGGCAGTTATCTCTGCCAACCTCTCCTTTGGTACATCGCGCAAAGCACCACCGCTGCAAGTGATTATCAATCGGCGTAACGGTGAGTTTTCGCCAATAAGGCACTGAAAAATAGCCGAGTGTTCCGAGTCGATTGGGAGGATTGGTGCTTTATGCTTGATTGCCATCGGCATAATCGTAGCACCACCCACGACCAAAGTCTCCTTGTTTGCGAGTGCAATGCGCTTGTGCGCCTCGATTGCGCGAGCCGTAGGTATCAAGCCTGCATAACCAACCAACGCATTAACCACCGTGTCGCAGTTTCCCGCAGCGGCAACCGCAGCAATGGAGTCATCGCCCGCAAAGACCTTTATCGGATATTTCGCCAAAGCCTCGCTAAGAGGTTTGTAGTATTGTTCATCGCCAATAACCACCGTATCAACATCGAAAGCAATCGCTTGTTCTGCCAAGCGCTGCCAATTCCTATGCGCAGTGAGCGATACAACCTCAAAGCGGTCGGGATTTTCACGCACAATATCGAGTGTTTGCTCGCCGATTGAGCCTGTCGAGCCAAGTATTGTAAGTCGTTGTTTCTCCATCTGTCCCTCAATTTAGAAAATAATATAGAGTTCGGGATTTACCGCCTTGCCATCGCGCCACAATTCAAATTCGAGCATCGAAAGTTCAACATCTCTATCACTGCCCGCATAACCTATCGCCTGAGCACCTTGTACGCGCTCACCTTTCGACAACAAAACGCCCGAGAGATGACGATATACCGAGAGGTAGTTGTCTTTATGCTGAATAACTACACAATGTCCGGCATCAAGCGACCAAGTGCTCAATATCACCATACCGTCTGCTATTGCCGACACCTGCGCATCTTTAGCACCATTTACGCGAACACCCAGCAACCCTTTCGCATTAAATCGCTCGGAGATGATACCATACATCGGAGCCACTGTATTCAGAGTATTTTGCTCTAAAATAGCACTCTTTGCTCCATTCAAACGATAACGCTCATCGTTTTCTATCTTCTGACGCAACAAAGAGTCTGCCTTCGATGGTGCGACATAAGTCTTGCTGCGATGCAGGGAGTCATTCTTCACCGATTGCATTGCCGGAGTCTTACCGCTAACAACAAGAATACGATTTTCGTTGTAGGTCAGCATATCGTTCATTTTGCGTTCCAACGAGTCGATGCGCACGATACTGCGGATAAGCATTTCGCGCGAGCGACCAGCATTTGTGCGATAGCCCGGCATCAAGTCGAGCAGAGGGGTGTATGCAACAAGCAGTAACAGCACTCCAAAAACAAGTGTTACAACTGCGATACATATTGTCGTAAGCATCATAGGCGAAAGGTCGGCATGCCATATATCCTCTTCTTTGTCGAAAACTGCAATATGGCGTTTGCGGAGCGCACTGCCAAACCATGAATTCACCTTCTTAAAAATCTTCATATCCATTTAAAATGCAATTAACTCGGTAAAGGTAGCAATTTCTTTTCAGAAATCACTCAATATTTTAATTTAAATTAAAATTTATCGGAATTCATCGGGATATAAACCTCTTATTTTGCACTTTCGGAATAAATCGCTAACTTTGCAGTAACATATCAGCGAAATAGTGGATAATTTTGCACAATAAGGGTATATAAATACCCCTCCCCGAAAATTCGGGGGGGGGTATTTCGTTGATAATCAGCGAGTTAGAAAAACAAAAAAAACACTAAATACAAAAACTATGAAAAAGCTTTTATTTTTATTGGCAGCGGTAGGAATGATTTTCACCGCTTGCGAGGGTGGCGAAAGCATTGAGGAGGCAAATGGTGGTACGCCATTTGTTCCCGAAATCACAATCTCGCCTGATGAGTTGAGTTTTCCTGTTGAAGGTGGCGAGCAAGAGGTCGCCATTACAGCCAACTTCGAGTACAAGGTATCGGAAAAAGCCGATTGGCTTTCGGTTGAGCAGACCGAGACAGGCTTGCTCGTGAAAGTGGATAAGAGCGAACGAGTTGAGAGTCGCTATGCCGACATCGTACTTACTAATAAAGAGTATGAGGTCGAGAAGTTTATCTCCGTTTCGCAGGCCGCTTTCGAGCCAAGTATAACAATTAAACCATCGGCTGCAACCTTTTCCGCAAATGGGGGCAAACAGGAGATTATTATCACCTCGAATGTCGAATATGAAGTGTCGAAAAAAGCCGATTGGCTTTCGGTTGAGCAGACCGAAACGGGCTTGCTCGTTACTGCCAAAGAGTCGAAGACCACATCAGAACGCAGTGCCTATATCTCGATTATCAACGAGAAATATAGCATTACCAAGACTATCGACATCGTACAAGAGGCGTGGGTTCCAAAAATCGAACTTGCACAGCAGAGTATTGAGGTCGAGTTCGAGCCTGCCGAGTATGAGGTTGTAGTTACTTCGCCATTCTCTTGGGAGGCGACAACAAAGAACGATTGGATTGTCGTAGAGAGTGAAACGGGTATTGCCGGCGAGGAGAAACTCAAATTCACCACACTGCGCAACGAAGAGGAGAAGGTGCGCAAGGGTACTATCACCCTTAAAAACACTGACTACAACCTTGTTGCAGAGTTGTATGTAACACAGAAAGCCTTTGTGCCTGATGAAATGATTATTGAACCTGAGTCATTGGCATTTGCTGTTGAGGGTGGTACAAAAGAGGTCGCTATAACCGCAAACTTTGAGTATGAGTATTCGACAAATGCCGATTGGCTAACTATCGAAAAGAGCGAAAAAGGAATATCGGTTACAGTTCCAAACTATGTAGAGGTCGATGAACGCACAGCCGAGATAACTATTTCGAGCGAGAAATATGGCATCTCAAAAGTTGTAAAGGTAACGCAAGGAGCATTTGTACCTGCAATAACCATTGAGCCTGAAACATTGACTTTTGCTGTTGAGGGTGGCACACAAGAGGTTGCTATAACTGCAAACTTTGAGTATGAGGTATCTGCAAATGCCAATTGGCTAACCATTAAAAAGAGCGATAAGGGAATATCGGTTACCGTTCCGAACTATGTAGAGGTCGATGAGCGTACAGCCGAGATAACTATTTCAAACAAAAAGTATGGAATCTCAAAAGTTGTAAATGTAACGCAAGGAGCATTTGTTCCCGAAATCACATTTTCGCCAAAAAGTTTGACTTTTGACTACAAAGGTGGCACAAAAGAGGTCGCTATAACCGCAAACTTTGAGGAGTATGAGTATTCGACAAATGTTGATTGGTTAACCATCAAAAAGAGCGATAAGGAAATATCGGTTACTGTTCCAAACTATGTAGAGGTCGAAGAGCGCACCGCCGAGATAACTATTTCAAACAAAAAGTATGGCATCTCAAAAGTTGTAAAAGCAACGCAAGGAGCATTTATACCTGCAATAACTATTGAGCCGGGAACATTGACTTTTGCTTCCGAGTGTAGTATGCAACAGGTTACCGTAACCGCAAACTTCGAGTATGAGTATTCGACAAATGTTGATTGGCTAACCATCAAAAAGAGCGAAAAAGGTGTAAATATCACTGCAACCACAAATACTAAATTTGAAGAGCGCACCGCCAAGATAACTATTTCGAGTAATAAATACAACATCTCAAAAGTGATAAAGGCTACGCAAAATGGATTAAGCGAAGATGTTTATGAAAAACTACGAATTATTTATTACACCTCGACTGACGGTGCAGTTGTAACCCCTTATGCAACCGATGTTTTCGGTGCAAATATAGTGTCAAACACATATAAAGATGGACAAGGCATTATTATATTTGATGCGCCAATTACTTCGATTGGAGATTATGCATTCTTTGATTGCACCTCGCTGAAAAGTGTTACAATTCCTAATAGCGTTACCTCGATTGGACGGTCTGCATTCTGGAATTGCACCAAGCTGACAAGTGTAACAATCGGCAATAGCGTTACCAAGATTGGAAGTGAAGCATTCGAAAATTGCACCTCGCTGACAAGTGTTACTATCGGCAATAGCGTTACTTCGATTGGAGGTTATGCATTCTATAGTTGCTCCTCGCTGAACAGAGTTACAATCGGCAATAGCGTTACTAAGATTGGAAAATCTGCATTCTATGATTGCAACAGGCTGGCAAGAGTTGATATTTCCGACTTATCGGCTTGGTGTAATATTAGTTTTGGTGATAGTGCAGCAAACCCACTTTATTATGCGGAAAAACTCTATCTTAATGGTAGCGAATTAACCGATATTACTATTCCTTCGGATATTACGGAGATTAAAGATTATGCATTCAAAAATTACACCTCGCTGACAAGTGTTACAATTGGCAATAGCGTTACTTCGATTGGAGGTTCTGCATTCTATAGTTGCACTTCGCTGACAAGTGTTACAATTGGCAATAGCGTTACTTCGATTGGAGGTTCTGCATTCTCTAATTGCACCTCGCTGACAAGTATTACAATTCCTGATAGCGTTACTTCGATTGGAGGGGGTGCATTCTCCGGTTGCACCTCGCTGACAAGTATCACAATTCCTGATAGCGTTACTTCGATTGGAAGTTCTGCATTCTCTGGTTGCACCTGGCTGACAAGTGTTACAATCGGCAATAGCGTTACTTCGATTGGACAGAATGCATTCAAGGGTTGCACGGGCGAATTAACTGTAAATTGTAATATTCCAAGTGCATCAAAGGATGAATACGGCGCATTCTACGGTTCAGAGTTTACCAAAGTAACAATCGGCAATAGCGTTACTTCGATTGGAGATTATGCATTCTATGATTGCTTGCTGAGCAGAGTTACAATCGGCAATAGCGTTACTAAGATTGGAAAATCTGCATTCTATGATTGCGGGCTTCTAACAAGAGTAGATATTTACGGCTTATCGGCTTGGTGTAAGATAAGTTTTGGTAATTATTATTCAAACCCACTTTATTATGCGAAAAAACTTTATCTTAACGGTAGAGAATTAACCGATATTACTATTCCTTCCGATATTACCGAGATTAAGAATTGTGCATTCTGTAAATGCACTTCGCTGACACGTGTTACAATCCCTGACAGCGTTACTTCGATTGGAAGTTATGCATTCTCTGGTTGCACTTCGCTGACACGTGTTACAATCCCTGACAGCGTTACTTCGATTGGAAGTTCTGCATTCTCTGGTTGCACCTTGCTGAAAAGTATTACAATTCCTAATAGCGTTACTTCGATTGGAGGTTCTGCATTCTCTAAATGCACCTCGCTGACAAGTATTACAATTCCTGATAGCGTTACTTCGATTGGAGATTATGCATTCTATTACTGTTCCTCGCTGAGATATGTATATTGCAAGCCTACCACTCCGCCAGCAGGAGGAGGGGACGGTATGTTCAATCGCAACGCTGAGGTCAGAATGATTTATGTGCCTCTTAATTCGGTAAGAGCATATAAGGCAGCTGATGGTTGGAGCTATTATGCTTCGGATATAGTGGGTTGTGATTTTTAATAATAAATAAATAAAGTATTAACAATTAAAATTTTAAGACTATGGCAGACAAAAATATGTTCCTATTCTCAACGGTTGCACAGGTGAACTATTTTGCACAAGTTGGTAGATTGATAGCGTTGGGAAATTATAAGGAAGATATCATTGTAGGCTTGGCAGATTCCCAAAAAGAGAATGTTTTGTGTATCCATATACCTCATACTTATAGTGAAATGGAGATTCAAATAGCCATAAGCCAAGCGTGGCATATAAGCGAAACACGCCCTATTCAACCAAATATAAAATGTATATTTGCTATTTTTGAGAATACAATAGTTGGGGTTTATAAATTTGCAGAAAAGAATCAAATCGTAGATTCGAGTGAGGAAGGAAGACGAAAATTAAATATTAAATTAGCCAAGCAGGAGTATCAGATAAAATATCTAGGAAGGAAAATTAACATTGAATTTACTCAACAGCCGATAAGATATATTTATATTGAGGACTTATAGTATACTTCTTCATCTTCGAGCCTGTCTAACAAGTTTTGTTGGGCAGGTTTTTTATGTCTATTTGTTTTTTTTTGGGGGGGGGTAATGGGTAAGATATGAGGCGCACCTGCGGTGCTTGATGGGAAGCGGAGCGAGGCTCCTTTATGGGAAATAGGCTCTGCCTATGATAGGAGATGCCGACTCTGTCGGCTGATGAGATTGAGCAAAAAAAGAGTATCCTATCAAGTAGTCGCAGACTACGCCTCCTATCAAGCAATTTCCCGAATTGCGACTCCTATCGAGGGCCGAAAGCCCGACTCCTATGGAGCCGACTTTGTCGGCGACTCCCATAAATTCCTAAAAAGCCAACGGCTAAAAGCCTCAAAAATAATTTTTAACCCTCAACATTACAACATTTAATTTTTTTGACTATCTTTGTGAGTAATTTAGATTTATTCGGCACATATTTATATACAATAATATTTTAACAAACTTAATAAAACATTACAACTATGGTAAAACCTACTCTTTTGGTGTTGGCCGCAGGTATGGGCTCACGCTACGGTTCGTTGAAGCAGATGGACGGTGTTGGTCCTAACGGCGAGGCAATTATTGACTACTCGATTTATGACGCGATTCGCGCAGGTTTCGGTAAGGTGGTATTCGTTATCCGCCACTCTTTCGAGAAGGAGTTTAAGGAGATGTTTGCACCAGAGCGTTTCGGTGGTAAGATTGATGTTGATTTCGTATTCCAGGAGTTGGACTACTTGCCAGAGGGTTTCTCTGTACCTGAGGGCCGCGAGAAGCCTTGGGGAACAAACCACGCAGTAATGCAGGGTGCATCGGCTGTTCACGAGCCATTTGCTGTTATCAACTCTGACGACTTCTATGGCACTGACGCTTACCGAGTAATGGGCGAGTATCTTTCGCAGTTGGACGGCGCAAAGGGCGAGTACGCAATGATTGGCTACGAGGTTAACAAGACTTTGTCGGACAATGGTACCGTTTCGCGTGGTGTCTGCACCGTTGATGAAAACCGTTTCTTGACCTCAATGGTTGAGCGCACAAAAATTGAGCGCAACGCTGAAGGTACAATCGTATTCCACGATTTGGGCGATGACCAGCCACTCGAGGAGAATACTCCTGTTTCAATGAACTTCTTTGGCTTCACACCTGACTACTTCGCTCACTCGGAGGAGGGTTTCAAGGAGTTCCTCGCTTCTGACGATGTTAAGACAAACCTCAAAGCGGAGTTCTTCATTCCGTTGATGGTTAATAAGTTGGTTGCTTCGGGCGATGCTCGTTTGAAGGTACTCTCGACCACTGCACAGTGGTTTGGTGTAACCTACAAGGAGGATAAGCCTATGTTGGTTGCCAAAATCGAGAAGTTGATTGAGGAGGGCGTATATCCTCGCAACTTGTGGGAATAGTAACACTTTGGGTATTAGGGGTTATAGGGCGTATAATGTCCTATTGCCCCTATGCTAATTTTTAATTTTTAACATCTATTTTTAGAATGAACAGAGAAGTCAGAGTACGCTTTGCGCCAAGTCCTACGGGACCTCTTCATATCGGCGGTGTGCGTACTGCACTCTATAACTACCTCTTTGCACGCCGTCATGGCGGCAAGATGATTCTGCGTATCGAGGATACCGACTCGCAGCGTTTTGTGCCGGGTGCAGAGGATTATATTATCGAGTCGCTCAAATGGTGCGGTATTGAGATTGATGAGGGTGTCGGTGTTGGCGGTCCTCATGCTCCATATCGTCAAAGTGAGCGCCGCGAGTTATACTTGAAGTATGCTACTCAACTTGTAGAGGCTGGTTGGGCATACTACGCTTTCGATAGTGCCGAGGAGTTGGACGTCCTGCGTAAGGAGTACGAGAGCCGTGGCGAAACCTTCGCCTACAACTTCAAAGTCCGCACTACCCTTCCGACATCTCTTTCACTCTCGAAGGAGGAGGTCGAGGAGCGTATTGCGCGTGGCGATATTTGGGTTATCCGCTTCAAGATGCCAGAGAACGAGATTGTGAAGATGCACGATTTGATTCGTGGAGATGTGGAGGTGAACACCTCAACGCTTGACGACAAGGTGCTCTACAAGTCGATAGATGCTCTGCCGACCTACCACTTGGCTAACATCGTTGATGACCACTTGATGGAGATTTCGCACGTTATTCGTGGCGAGGAGTGGTTGCCATCGTTGCCTTTGCACTATCTTTTATACAAGGCTTTCGGCTGGACCGATACTCAACCCGAGTTTGCACACCTTCCGTTGCTGTTGAAACCTACGGGTGGTGGCAAGTTGTCGAAGCGTGACGGCGACAAGATGGGATTCCCCGTATTTCCACTCCATTGGGTATCGCCAACTACGGGCGAAACGGCTCGTGGCTATCGCGAGGACGGCTACTTCGCTGAGGCATTTATAAATATGTTGGCGTTGCTCGGCTGGAACCCTGGTACGGAGCAGGAGATTTTCTCTATGCAGGAGCTGATAGACGCCTTCTCGCTCGACCGTGTATCGAAGGCTGGTGCGCGTTTCCAACCGGATAAGGCAAAGTGGTTCAATGCGCAGTATATGCACGCCAAGACAGCCGAGGAACTCTGTCCTATCTACCAACCAATCTTGCGTGAGCATGGCATTGAGGTTTCTGACGAGGTGGCAGGCAAGGCAGCCTTTATCATGAAGGAGCGTGCAACATTCGTGAGCGATTTGTGGGATTTGACATCGTATTTCTTCATCGCTCCTACCGAATATGAGGAGAAGCAGTTGAAAAAGTATTGGAAGGGCGACAACCCTGCTCGTTTGGCAGAGTTGCGCGAGGTATTGGCTTCGATTGACGATTTCTCGTTGGAGAATACCGAGCAGATTGTTCACGCTTGGATTACCGAGAAGGAGTACGGCATGGGCCAGATTATGAACACTTTGCGTTTGGCTCTGGTGGGCGCAGGTAAGGGCCCCGGTATGTACGATGTAACATCGTTCATCGGCAAGGAGGAGTGCTTGAAGCGTATCGACTACCTCTTGGCAAATGTAAAGCCACTTGAATAAAACTTCAAAAAACTACTACTATGACAATTGAACAGAATGTTTGGGGTGCAACCCCAGAGGGTGAAGCGATAATTATCTACACGCTGAAAAATGCGCTCGGTAGTGAGGTGCAACTCACAAATGTAGGTGCTGCTATCGTGTCGGTAAAGTATGCCGACCGCAATGGCAAGATTGACGATGTGGTACTCGGCTACAAGGACCCGATGAGCTACTTTGGTGATGGAGCTGCAAGTGGTAAGTCGGTAGGTCGCGTGGCTAACCGTATCGCAGGTGGCAAGATGACTATCGAGGGTGTAGAGTATCGCCTCGAAATCAACAATGGACCTAACCACCTCCACGGAGGAACAAAGGGCTATGCAAACCGCTTGTGGGAGTCGCGCGTGGAGACCAATCGCGTAGTTTTCTCGCTCGTATCGGAAGATGGTGACCAAGGTTATCCGCACGAATTGACCGTAGAGGCTATCTACGACTTCGATGACGAGAACAACCTCGAAATTACCTACCTCGCAAAGAGCGACGGCACAACGCCTGTAAACCTCACCAACCATGTCTATTGGAACTTGGCAGGCGAGGCGAGTGGCGAGAGTATTTTCGACCACGAGTTGAAGCTCAACGCTTCGTACGTGTTGGAGGCTAACGAGGTGCAGATTCCTACCGGAAAGTTGCTACCAATGAAGGGCTCGGCACAAGATTTCACCGATTGGAACCGCCTTGGCAAGGATATAGGCTCAATTTTCAACCATATCGATTTGTTCCGTGGTCATGACCACTACTTTGTGGTTGATGGCTGGCAGAAGAATATCCTCGGTGAAGTTGGCGAGTTGCGCTGCGAGAAGACAGGTCGCTTGGTTAAGGTGCTTTCATCGCAGCCGGGTTGTATGGTCTATACCGGTAATTGGCTTTCTGGCGGTTGCCCTATCACAAAGTCGGGCGGTCGCTACGAGGACTATGCAGGTGTGGCTATCGAGTGTCAGGTACACCCTGATGCAGTAAATCAACCAGATTTCCCTTCCATTCTCTTGCACGAGGGTGAGTTGTACTGCAATAAGATTGTATTCCAATTGCGTACCTACTAAAAGGGGTACAAGCGTCATCAAAGAGAGAGGGCTGTCAGAAAATCTGAACAGCCCTCTATTTTTGTCGGAAGTTGCACAACCTACCCTACTTCATCGTTTCGTTAAGAATGTGCGCCAAGCGATAGGCAGAGCGATGATACTGCTGAATGGTCAAGTTGCGATGTTTAAGCAAGAACTCGCGATAGACCTTATCGTTCGGTTTTATCCACTCGTATATTACGCGACAATCTTTCGCAGTTTCAAGCGCCCAATCCTCGGGTGTTCCTTCGCACATCTTAGCGCGCTTCTTTGGCGAAAGGTTGTCGAGTTTTGCCTGGAATTTTGCATAATCCTCGCCATACTCGGGATAGAGTGCAAGAATTGACTCTCCGTCCCAAATCTTATGATTGGTACTTGGTTTGCCCTCATACTCAACCGCAAATAGATCCCAGCGATATTTTACGCCCGGCTTACGGAAGCAGTCCGGAAACTCGGTGTAGTAGATATGGCAAGGGCAGTGCATATCCTCAATCATGTGAATCACACACTTCAAATTCACAACAACAGCCGAATCGGTAAGGTTGCGATGATTCTTCAAATTCTCGATACATACCTTCAAGTTAGGCAACAAGTCGCCATCATTGTTATATGCGCGCTCGTTGCTCAACTGCAAATTCTTATCGGCTGTAATCATATGCCAAGCAAGGGTGTGCTCCCACTTCATGTGGTAGTCATGCTCGGGGTGTTTAGGATTGCGAATAGGTTTGCGGATTTCGTCCATCCACGAGCAGTGATCAACCATCGACGAGCCGAGATACTTCTCAATTTTAGTTTTAACCTTCGGTTCAAGGTGCTTTTCAACGGTGTAAGTAATAAAGCGGTGAGCCCAACCACCCCACGCAAAAGCCTCCTGCGTCGAGAAAATCAGCGCAACAAAGGCAAGAAATGTTAAAATTCTCTTCATTGTTATTTTATTTTAGTGTTTCGTTCAAAATATGGGCTAAACGGTAGGCAGAACGCATTGCCTGTCCCTCCGATATTTTGCGATAGCCAATAATAAACTTCTTATCAATATGGTCGCCAGGTTGAATCTTATCATATATCGGGTGACAACGCTTGCCTGCGTCCGAAGCCCAATCGTTCAGTGTACCACTGCAAATTTTGGCACGCTGACGCGCGGAGTACTTATCCATCTTTTGGCGGAATTTCTCGTAATCCTCGCCAAACTCGGGATAGAGCACAAGTATCGACTCGCCGTCCCATACAGCGTGATATGAGGTCTTTTTATCCTCGTAATAAATCGTCATCTGGTCACGCTTCCTACCACCCTTAACCGTAGGCTCGAAGCAGTCAGGGAACTCGGTATAATAAATATGTGACGGGCAGTGCATATCCTGCATCATGTGTATCACATATTTAAGATTAATGGCCACTGCAGAATCGGTCATATTGCGATGGTTGCGCAAGTTCTCGATACACTTCTCCAAGTTGGGCAACATATCACCGCTACCCTTCGATGAGCGTTTGTCGCTCACGCGAAATTTCTCATCAACAACCATGTGATGCCAACGCAACGAAGGTCGATAGGCTTGCATCTTTGCGTGGTCAGGGTGATTCTTTTGGCGTATCGGGCGGCGAATCTCGTCCATCCAGCAACAATGCTCTATCATTGGCGAGCCGAGGTACTTCTCCACCTTCACCTTTACTTCGGGATTGAGGTGTTTGTCGGCAGTGTAAGTTATAAAGCGGTGAGCCCAACCACCCCAAGCCATAGCATCATTTGCAATAGTGAGCAACAATACCACCAGCAATAACGAAAAGGTTCTCTTCATGCTTAATATAATTTTATTAGGTCTATTTTGTGCAAATTTATGTTTTTTATGAAACAAATGCAATTAAAATAGGCAGATTTTGTTTTGGTTTTACAATAAAAGCACTATATTTGCATCGTTATTTGAGGCATCGGTGGAGGTTGAAACCGACTTGCTCGCATAACCATCAGTCGTTCGACCGATGATAAATCGCAAAATTGATTTTTATGGAAGATTTGATTGCTATTCAAGGCAAGAGCGTTGCCGAGTTGCGCGAAATTGCGAAAGTGCTCGGTATCACCGAAACAAAACTATCGAAAAAAGAACTTATTGCCCGAATATCGGCTATTGGAGCAGAAGCTGACGCAACGTCAACTCCAAAGGAGGAGGTTGATACCACATCTGAGCCATCTGCTCCGGCTCCACAAAAGCGTAAACGTACTCGTTTGGGCTCGGTCAAGATAGAGGTCGAGAAGCCTGCTGTTGTAGCCGAGAACAGAGAGAAAACAGAGAATAACGCTACAAAGATTGCTTCGGCAGTCCCTGCAGAGGAGGTCAAAGAGGAAGAGGTTGCTCCTCAGCCTAAAAAACGTGGTCGCAAGCCAAAGAGCGCAACCGCAGAGGCTGTAACACCGGAGGTTGCTACACAATCGGAGTCGGCAGATGTTGAGCAGAAAACACCAGAGGCTCAACCTGAGGAGAAAATCGAAAGACCTATTACCAAAGATGACTTTACAGCAGAGGTCTATGGCGAGGGTGTTTTGGAGATTATTCCCGATGGTTACGGCTTCCTTCGTTCGGCAGATTACAACTATCTCAACTCGCCTGATGATATCTACGTTTCGCCTTCGCAGATTAAGCTCTTCGGCTTGAAGGCAGGTGATACCGTAGCGGGAGTTATCCGCCCACCAAAGGAGGGTGAGCGATACTTCCCACTCGTACACGTTACGAAAATTAACGGCTTGGAGCCCGACCTTATTCGTGACCGTGTGCAGTTCGAATACCTTACGCCACTCTTCCCAAGCGACAAGTTCAACCTCACGGGTTCAGGTCACAACTCGAAAACTAATCGCATTGTCGATTTGTTCTCCCCTATCGGTAAAGGTCAGCGTGCCCTTATCGTGGCACAGCCAAAGACCGGTAAGACTATGATTTTGCAGAGCCTTGCCAATGCAATAGCAGACAACCACCCCGAGGTATATATGATTGTACTGCTGATTGATGAGCGACCTGAGGAGGTTACCGAGATGGCTCGCCACGTCAAGGCCGAAGTGGTATCTTCGACTTTCGATGAGCAGGCTTCGCGCCACGTAAAGGTTGCCGAGATGGTCCTCGAAAAGGCAAAGCGCATGGTTGAGTGCGGACACGATGTAGTGATTCTTCTCGACTCGATTACTCGTTTGGCTCGTGCCTACAACTCCGTTCAGCCTGCATCGGGTAAGGTGTTGTCGGGAGGTGTCGATGCAAATGCTCTCCACAAGCCAAAGCGTTTCTTCGGTGCTGCGCGTAACACCGAAGAGAAGGGCTCGCTTACCATCATCGCTACCGCCCTTATCGAAACGGGCTCAAAGATGGACGAGGTTATCTTCGAGGAGTTTAAGGGTACGGGTAATATGGAGTTGCAACTCGACCGCCGTATCGCCAACAAGCGTATCTACCCTGCTGTCGATGTTGTTGCTTCGAGCACTCGTCGTGAGGACTTGCTCCTATCGCGCGAGGTTATGCAACGTACTTGGGTACTTCGCAAGTACCTCTCCGATATGACACCTGTCGAGGCTATGGAGTTCCTTGATAAGCAGATGACACTCACTCGCACAAACGAGGAGTTCCTCGCCACAATGAACCAATAAAACGGAAAGCGGAGAGCGGAAAACGGAAAACTGTCCGCGCTCCCTAGAACCCCTAGAATCCCTAGTACCCCTAGAATCGCTGCGCCGTGACAAGGGAGGGAGTCCGCAAAACTAAAAAATTTATGAAGAGATTTATTATAGTAGTTATCGCTCTATGTACTGTCCTACCATCGTTTGGCTGGGGGCAGAAGGGGCACGATGTTGTGGCGTATATTGCCGAGTGTAACCTTGCACCCGAGGTCTATCAGACCGTCGTAAAAAAGCTTGGTAACCACTCATTGGTATATTACGCCAATTGGCTCGATAACGCAAGTTACTCCGACCAATATCGTTACACCAAAACCTGGCACTACGCCAATGTGGACGAAGGCTATACCTACGACACAATGGCGAAGAACGAGAAGGGCGATGTGGTAACCGCAATCAACGGCATCATTGCCGAAATCAAAAGCGGAAAACTCTCGGCAGAGCAGGAGGGGGTACGCCTTCGCATGCTGATTCATCTTGTGGGCGATATTCACTGCCCGATGCACGCAGGTCGATTGAGCGACAGAGGCGGCAATGAAGTGATTGTCAAGTTCTTCAATAAAGATATAAAGTTGCACTCATTGTGGGATACTGCACTTGTCGAGGCAGCTCACAAATGGAGCTACACCGAATGGGAGCAGCAGCTCAACCGCTACTGCACCGCAGAGCGTAAGGCGGAGATTGCCCGAGGCGAAGCAAAAGATTGGCTCAATGAGAGCCACGCCATAGCCGTCGAGATATACAAGAGCTCTCCGGCGAAAGGCAAACTCTCGTATGACTACATCGCATACTACACCCCAGCTATCGAGAAGCAGTTGTTGGCGGGAGGATTGCGATTGGCGCGAATACTGAACGAACTGTACGATTAGACGAGAGAAATGCAGAATGCAGAATGCAGAATTAAGAATTAAGAATTAAAAACAGCTAATGGCTAATGGCCAATGGCTAATAGCCCAAAATAAAAAATAAACTTATGGCATTACAATGTGGTATAGTAGGTTTGCCCAATGTTGGCAAATCGACACTTTTTAACTGCTTGTCGAACGCAAAGGCGCAGTCGGCAAACTTTCCATTCTGTACAATCGAGCCTAATGTGGGTATTATCACTGTACCCGATGAGCGACTCGTTAAGTTGGCAGAGATTGATAACCCGAAACGAGTAATCCCTACAACTATCGAGATTGTCGATATTGCAGGTCTTGTCAAAGGTGCATCCAAGGGCGAAGGACTCGGAAATAAGTTCCTCGCAAATATCCGTAATACAAATGCAATCATTCATGTTTTGCGCTGCTTCGACAACGACAACATCACCCATGTCGATGGTACGGTGGACCCTGTACGCGACAAGGGCATTATCGATACGGAATTGCAGCTCAAAGACCTCGAAACAGTAGAGAATCGCATCGCGAAGGTGGCAAAGCAGGCACAGACAGGTGGCGACAAAATAGCAAAGCGTCAATACGATATTTTGGTGCGTTACAAGGAGGTTTTGGAGCAGGGCTTGTGCGCTCGCACACTCGAACTCGACAAAGAGGAGCGCAAGGTTGTAAGCGACCTTAACCTGCTGACAGATAAGCCTGTACTCTATGTTTGCAATGTCGATGAGGCGAGTGCCGTATCGGGCAACGCACACACCGAGGCTGTAAAGGCCGCCATTGCTGACGAGAATGCCGAAATGCTTATCGTAGCAGCGGCTACCGAGGCTGATATTGCCGAACTCGAAACCTACGAGGAGCGACAGATGTTCCTCGAAGATATGGGTTTGGAGGAGTCGGGTGTGGCTCGTCTTATCAAGGCCGCCTACAAGTTGCTCGAACTCGAAACATTCTTCACTACGGGAGCCGACGAGTCGCGTGCTTGGACCTACCGCAAGGGTACAAAGGCTCCGCAGGCAGCAGGTGTCATCCACACCGACTTCGAGAAGGGCTTTATCCGTGCCGAGGTTATCAAGTATGCTGATTATGTGGCACTTGGTTCGGAGAAGGCGTGTCGTGATGCAGGAAAGATCGGCATCGAAGGCAAGGAGTATATCGTAGAGGACGGCGATATAATGCATTTCTTGTTCAATGTCTAATTCATTGAACAGAAATGCATCAATTCTGACCCACCCCTAAATCCCCGCCTCAGGCAGGGACTTGGTTCGCAAAGCGAAAAAGTTGTTCAATGTTTAACGCATTGAACAGAAATGCATCAATTCTGACCCACCCCTAAATCCCCGCCTCAGGCAGGGACTTGGTTCGCAAAGGCGAAAAATTGGTCAAGTTGAAATTGTTCAAACTCGAACCTCAAATGTCAGATTTGCGCCACATTTTGACATTTTATAAATAAAAATTTATACTTTTGTGAGATTTTAATACCCAAACTGTATGATAGAACTCTCTACTTACAACCTTTTTTTGGCGATAATGTCGGCTACGGCTCTCGTGGTCTTTATCGCTTTGTTCTTCGTGAAGGCCGGCTACGGCTACCTCTACAACCCAAAATTCGGTTTTCCGATACCTAACAAAATTGCGTGGGTTTTGATGGAGGCACCCGTATTTATCGCGATGTGGATACTTTGGTATCTCGGAGGTATGACAACCGAGTTGGCACCATTGGCTCTCTTCTCGATTATCCAAATCCACTACTTCCAGCGTTCGTTCATCTTCCCTATGTTGCTGCGTGGCAACTCGAAGATGCCTGTGTCGATTATGCTTATGGGAATGACCTTCAACACTCTGAACGCTTTGATGCAGGGTGGATGGTTGTTCTTTATCGTTCCTACATACTTCCCTGACTACTACGCAGATTGGTTCTGCAAGCCATATATCTACATCGGCACTGCCGTATGGTTGTTCGGCTTTATCACCAATCTCCACTCCGACTACATCATCCGCCACCTGCGCAAGCCTGGTGATCGAAAGCACTACATCCCTCGTGGAGGTATGTTCCGCTTTGTATCGTCGGCAAACTACTTCGGCGAGTTCATGGAGTGGGTAGGCTATGCTATCGCATCGTGGTCGCTGGCAGGCGTAGTATTCGCATGGTGGACATTCGCAAACCTCGGACCTCGTGCAAACGACTTGTACAAGCGCTACGAGGAGGAGTTTGGCGAGGAGTTTACTTCGCTCAAACGCAAGCGTATTATACCTTTTATATATTAAGACACAAACTAAACACAATAAGATATGGCAGACGAGAAGAAGGATCTCAAAGAGTCGAAACTCTTTACCCCTTACAAACTCAACGAGCACATCACTCTGCGCAACCGTACTATCCGTTCGGCAGCGTTCGAGTCTATGGGTAAGGACTTTGGTCCAACCCAAAAGTTGAAGGACTATCATGTAAGCGTAGCAAAGGGCGGTGTCGGAATGACAACCCTTGCCTACGCATCAATCAACCGTAGCGGTGTTTCGTTCAACTCGCAGTTGTGGCTGCGTGACGAGATTATCGAGCCGCTCAAAGATATTACCGATGCTATTCACGCCGAGGGCGCAGCAGCGGGAATTCAGATCGGCCACTGCGGAAATATGACCCACTGGTCAACAGCCGGAAGTTTCCCTGTGTCGGCATCGAATGGCTTTAACCTCTACTCCCCTACCTTCCACCGTCGTATGTCGCACGCCGAGATTCGTGAGACTGCGAAGGATTTCGGTAAGGCAGTATTACTTGCTCACGAGGCAGGATTCGATAGCGTAGAGGTACACGCAGGTCACGGATACCTCATCTCGCAGTTCCTCTCGCCATGGACCAATCGCCGTCGCGACGAGTTTGGTGGCTCGTTGGAGAACCGTATGCGCTTTATGAAGATGTGCTTGGAGGAGGTTATGGAGAATGCGTTGAAGACAAATACTGCCGTACTCGTTAAGCACAATATGGAAGATGGCTTCAAGAGCGGTATTCAGATTCCTGAGAGCATCGAGATAGCCAAGGAGATCGAGAAGTTCAATGTGAACGGTATCGTACTCTCTTCGGGATTCGTTTCGCGTGCGCCAATGGCGGTAATGCGTGGCCGTATCCCTACAAAGACCATGAGCTACTACATGGGCTGGAACGAGTGGTTGCAGAAGATCGTGGTCGATTTGTTCGGTCATTGGATGATTAAGGACTACAAGTTCGAGGAGTGCTTCTTCTTGGAGAACGCAAAGAAGTTCCGCGAGGCGTTGAAGGGCCCTCTCGTATATGTCGGCGGTATTGTATCGCGTGAGGGTATCGAGAAGGTCTTGGATGCAGGTTTCGAGATGGTGCAGATGGCTCGTTGCTTGATCAACGACCCTGCATTCGTAAACAAGATGAAGGAGGGCGATATCTCGACTCGTTCGGGTTGCGACCATCGCGACTACTGCATTGCGCGTATGTACTCGAAGGATATGCAGTGTTGCCACAACTGCAAGGAGCATATTCCTGACAAAGTGTGGAAGGAACTCGCAAAAATCGACTAAACTATGCGTAAAGGAGAAGTTGTTAAGGGTAGCAAACTTGCCCTTGTAACGGGAGCATCGACAGGTATTGGTCGTCAGTATGCCGAGCAGTTGGCAGACCTCGGCTACAACCTTATTATCGTAAGCCGCACCGAGGCAACCTTGCAGGAGGTGGCTCACGAGATTGAGGAGAAACACGGCGTAAAGGTCGTTGTCAAGGCTATGGATTTGGCTACAACCGATGCCGCAGACAAGCTCTTTGGCTGGTGCAAGGAGGAGGGATACATCGTTGATGTATTGATTAACAACGCAGGAATGTTCTCGTTCTGCGATATCTCGAACACCCCTGCCGAGCGTATCGTGCGCACTATCACGCTGCACGACATCACAAACTCGTTGCTTTGCCAACTCTTCGGTAACGATCTGGCTGAGCGAGGTGGAGGTTACATCCTCAATATGTCATCATTCTCGGTGTGGATGCCATTCCCGGGCTTGGCACTGTATAGCGCATCGAAGGCCTATCTGAAATCCTTCTCGGTGGCATTTGCCAAGGAGATGCGATACAAGAATGTATGGGTTACGGCGGTATGCCCTGCGGGTATTGCGACCGACCTCTACGGACTCACAAAGAAGTGGCAGGGCATCGGCTTGAAGTTGCACGCCCTCTCCACCCCGGCTTATTGCGCTCGTCGCGGTTTGCGTGCATTGTGGCGCAAGAAGCAGTGCATCGTGCCGGATTGGTGGTGCCGAGCATTTATTCCAATCTGCGACCTGCTACCACGCTTTGCAATCAACAAACTGCGTAACTTCACAATGAAGTGGCAGAAATAAAAAATAAGGCAACTCGACGAGTTGCCTTATTTTTTGCTGTTACCTACTTCTATTTGTCGATCTCGATTGTGAATTGAGGGTGCTTGTCGCCAACAGTCCACATATTGTCAACGGTAAATACAGGCTTACGATACTTACCGCTATTCTTATCCTTACCGAAGTTCACGCGCAACGACTGGAATGGTTTAAGCACATATACGGTGCCACCACGACGAAGGAGGAACGGAATCGAGCAAGTATTTGTGAGCTGGAAAGCACGATGGCCCTTCTTCTCATTCTCGGCTACAACCTTGCAATCAACAGCCGAATTGAGGAACTCTTTGAGCCATACCTCCTCACCAATGAGGTTATTTGCCGAGTAACCGATAGTGCGACGCTTCAAAAGCGCATCTTTAATAGCCTTTTCGGTCTTCTCCTTCGCAAAGATAATGGTGTGAGTACGGAAGATGCCGCAGTCACGAGCCCAAACCTGCGACGATGGACGGTGTACATCGGTGCTTGCAGTGATGGTAAGATTCTCGTTCACGCAACGGTCAATCATCTGCGGATAGAGAGTTGTACCGTTTACAACCTCGATAGCGTCAACCCACTTCTCGCCGTATGCGCGAACCTGATCCTCGCTCTTATCCATAGTCTTACGACGCCATCCCGGATGGTTGTGGATAATGAATCCACCCTGCTCCTTCACACGACGGAAGCACTCGAAAAGATCCTTGTGGCAGATAGCGTTAATATCCTTCAAGAAGATAGCATTGTACTCGCCCGTAGTGCGAGGGTTACGCCAAATCTCGGTACCACGAACCGCCATAATAGGAATCTCCTCCTTGGCGATGATATGGAGTGCCTCCTCGTAACCTGCATTGAGGTTCGACAACATCGGAGCATCCTTATCCTTCTTGTTACCCGCACCTGCGTTCGCGTAGGTATAAGGCTTACCGTCCTTGTTGTATGGCGCAAGGGCCTTCAACATAAACTTCTCGTAGGTACGAATTTCGAGGTGGTCGGTAATAGCAATGATATCCAAACCATCGTACCA
>JAGBCX010000080.1 GCA_017937805.1 Alistipes sp.
AATTCTTGTCGGAGTCGTCCATCACGCAGTGTGCGCAAACTCTATTATTTCTACTCTCCATATTCTTGAGAAATCTTTGTTTGTACTACTCTATTGCTCGGGCTGCAATTCTATCGTATGAGAAATGCTCAACGCCATTTGTTTCGGCACTCTCTTTCAGCTGATCGTAGTCCCCGACGGCCTCCGAAATCACACGATATATTTCTTGCTCGGTTGTGTCGTTCAAAAATAGGCAGTTACCACCGACATCGATATGCGTCAGCCCCATGTATCGGCTAAAAATGCACGGTTTACCCTGACCTACCGCCTGTTCCCACAAAACAGAGTGGCTACCCGTAAATACCACCAAATCGCCCGCTTCGAAATATGCGTATGTTTCGGCACTATTAACCCAGCCCACATATATAACTGTCTCGCCATCGCAAAGCTCCTCGAAGTGCCGTTTGAAATCACCCTCCATTACCGAGCCGAAGATAAGTAGTTTTACATCGTACTTCTCGTTTGCCCGCTTTACCGCAGTCATAAGATTGAGTACCGAAGTTTTTCGCTCGTCGAACTTTCCACCGGTAACAAGCAACAGCGTCTTATCGCTTATTTTGTATTCTGCTCGAATCTGCTCTCGCATATTAGCCTTCTTGGCAGCCGCAATGCAATCATCGTCAGCCCCCATCACAAGCAACTCGGTCTTGCTCTTTGGGGTTTTATAGAAATCAACAAAGAAATCAACTCGCGAAGGCAAAGTTCCATAGAACTTTTCTACATATGGCTCAATCTTTTTTACGCACCACCTATATATAATACCATGCAATATATATTTCGACACAAATGTTCGTGCGCTATTTCCAAAATCGGTATGGCCATCCACAAAGAGGCGAACCTCAGGATGCTGTTTAAGATAATCTACTACCACCAAAATTGAGAGGAACTGCGCATCGTGCATAAAGATAACATCGGGAGCAAACTCCGCCAGTACACGCTCCAATCCCTTATACAGGCGCAACTTAGCAGCGATTTTAAGCGAAAGGCACGAACTATATGACAGACGAATTACCTCTATGCCATCCTCATTCACGAAGGTACATGCCTCGACATAGCCCAAATTCATCTTATCGACAAACTTCTCGGTCGAAGCAACAATCTTTACCTCGTGCCCCTGCTTCTTGTGCATTCGAGGAAGTATATTCTCTTGATAGCCATAACCCTCGTTATAAAAGGCTGCCAAGCAACAATGCAGAACTCTCATACCTACAATGATTCTAAAAATTTCTCCGGCTCGGTAATAAGATGTGCCCTCTTGGATAGCTCCTCATCAGAGAGCGTCCACCATCTACTCGCCAATAGTTTCTCGACTATATCTTCGGGAAAACGCATCTTTAATATACGGGCCGGATTTCCACCTACAATAGCATACGGAGGTACATCATGAGTAACTACGGCACCCATTCCTATAACCGCTCCCGTACCGATTGTTACACCCTGCTTAATCTTGGCCCCCTCGCCAATCCACACATCATGACCTATCGTGGTAATCTTATCCTCGGGACGAGCGTGTGTTGCAAACTTCTTCTTCACGCTATCACGGCCCGCATAGAATACGGGCGAGGTCGAGGTCCACGCAATAGGATGCATCGCGCCGCCAATAGATACTGCATTTGCAATGGAACAAAAAGAGCCTATTCTTGTGTTGAGAATATCGCAATCGTAACCACAAAAAGAGTATCGCTCCATTGTTACATTCACGATATTGCATCCCGACTCCACCTTCGAGCTTTTATCGATATGCGAGTGGCGTATTGCACTCAAACGGAGTTTCTTCAACACCTTTGCTATAATAGTTGCAATCATATCTCTACAATCTTCCATCAACAATATCTCTATCGAGCACACCTTTGACATCGTACACTGCCGCATTTTCGTTTAGCAGAGCCCTGATATCAAGCTCTGCAAAAGCCTTGTGCGCAACAGCCAAAATCACAGCATCGTAACGCTCCGCAGGCAACTCGTTCACAACCTCAATTCCATATTCGTGCTCTACCTGTGCCGCATTTGCCCACGGGTCGTAGATTGTGATATTCGGAGTGTACTCTGCAAGGGTCGAATGAATATCAACAACCTTTGTATTTCGTATATCGGGACAATTCTCCTTGAAAGTAATTCCAAGAATCAGAATTTTGGAATCCTTCACGACAATACCCTTCTTATTCATGCACTTGATAGTCTGCATCGCTACATACTCGCCCATACCATCGTTCAGTCGACGAGCCGACGACATTACACGAGGTAGAACGCCATAGACCTGAGCCTTCTGAATCAGGTAGTACGGATCAACACTTATGCAATGGCCACCAACCAAACCGGGGCTCAACTTTATGAAATTCCACTTCGAAGCAGCAGCATCAATCACATCGCGAGTATCGATACCCATGGCATTGAATATCTTTGCCAACTCGTTCATAAAGGCAATATTCACATCTCGTTGCGAGTTCTCGATAATCTTCGACGCCTCTGCAACCTTGATCGAAGGAGCTTTATGCGTGCCATTTACCAGCACAGAATTGTAAAGTGCATCTACAACATCGGCAATCTCCGGTGTGGAACCGGAGGTTACTTTTTTAATCTTCTCTACTGTATGCTCCTTATCGCCGGGGTTAATACGCTCGGGCGAGTAACCAGCATAGAAATCGACATTGTACTGCAAACCGCTGACACGCTCTACAATCGGCAGGCACTCCTCTTCGGTTACTCCCGGATAGACAGTAGATTCGTAAATCACGATATCGCCCTTGGCAATAACCTTACCTACGGTTTCGCTCGCACCCTGCAATGGCTTCAAGTCAGGACGGTTATTCTCATCTACGGGCGTTGGCACCGCCACAATGTAGATATTGCAATCTCTAATCTGCTCGATATCGGCTGTGCAGACAAAACCATTGGAGATAGCCTTTTGGAGCAAATCATCCGACACTTCGAGTGTGCTGTCATGGCCACTCATAAGCGCGTCGACACGCGCACGGTTCATATCGAAACCGACAGTCTTGTACTTTGTTGAGAACAAACGAGCCAACGGAAGACCTACATAGCCAAGTCCGATGACACAAATTTTGTGATTAGTTGAACTATTCATATATCTGTTATTGTATTCTTTTCATTATTCGATAGATACCGACGCAGTGCTTCGGAAATAGTCGGAATAGCACATACTCGACACGATATTTCAGCGAGCTATGCCACAGTGCCGGAAAGAGGGAACGATGATCGTACAGAGCCTTCCCAAATCGCCGCTGTTCGGCTTTATCGCTTCGAACGATATTCGCCAAAGCGTTATTCAACATCACCGAAATCAAATAGTCAAAAACGCTCTTTATCTCGCTTTCAACAACTTGCTCATCTCTAAACTTCGACAAACGCTCGGCCACTATAAGCAAATCGTGCGATTTCTTTGGATTGATAGTGCGAGTTGTTGATGTTGGATTCTCGTAAACATGATATAGAGGAGCACTAATTGCGCGAACCTTCTTCGCCAAATAGAGAAATCTCGGTATTATCTCGCTATCCTCGTGATAAATTCCCGGAACGAATCGCAATTCCTTTTCCTCAACAAAACTATGTTTGAGAATATAGAATACAGGGCCTTGTTCAAAATCTCTCGCAAGCAGCACCTTGCCACCGTCAATTGTGCCTGAAAAACTGCTTGCTCGAAGCGACTTTTTGCCTACACGAGATATCATAACGACATCTGGCGAATAGGCCACCTCTGAAAGCACTTTGACAAGCGAGCCCGACACTACCCAATCATCCGAATCTACAAACCAAATATACTCTCCTCGCGCCAACTCCACACCTCGATTGCGAGCTACTGACTGTCCTTGATTAGTCTGCACCAAACAAGACACATTATCGTACTTGGCACAATACTCATCGATAATCGCTTGACTATTATCGGGCGAGCCATCATTCACAACAAGCACCTCATATAGGCTCTTATCCACATCCTGGTCAAGGATAGAAGACAAACACCTATGTAAGTATTGCTCCGTTTTGTAAACGGGGATTATGATTGATAATTTCACGCTACATTCCATACAAGTCCTCCTGCCAGAAGAAATAAAATGCTGAGGTATTATCATACATTCGATGCAATGTTCCCACAAACACCAGCGCATACAACGCCAACATCACCCAAAACATCTTGCGGTTGTTATGGTAGAGGTAGTGCAATGTATAAGCTCCGATTATATATACAAAGCCATAGAAGTAGTAATTGAGTCGGCTGATAATATGACTCGAAATAAAGAGATAGTGGAACACAACACCGAGGAAGGCAAAGTTGTACATATAGGTAACTACTTTGTTCTGCCTGTTAAATTGCTTAACCTTGCTGCTATACCAGACTATCAGCGCATTCAGCATGAGGTTGACATAATAACCGATTCCAAAGGTGCCGCCCTTCAAAAACATCTTCTCACCTAACTCAAGCTCATAGTAATCATCATATCCCGTTTCCTCCATAAATTCGTTCAAAAAACCGAAATTATCCTCGGTTGACATAATCCAATTCTCCATATTTGGCAACTCTCCCAATACGATGGCAATACACATCATAACCATTTGTAGCTTAACATTATGAAACCATTCCGATTTCAACAACAGTATAGGAGCTGCGACACAAAGCAGTAACGCCGAATTATGCACACTTAAAGCCAATAACACTATAAGATAATGTATCGGCAATAGTTTTTTATTCTCAATAAAGAGCAACGAGTAAGCAAAGAAACAAAATGCCAACTGCTGACGCAAACCGTTCGAATAACTAAGCCAAATACACCCGAGGAAGAAGGCGACAACCAGATAGGGATATATAAATTTGTCCTTCTGCACTGCCTTAAAGACCAGCCAAAGTTGCACAAAGGCTATAATCACAAAATAGACAGAGAAATGTATATCGTTCTGTGCCAGCGTATCACGAAAGAACTTGAATCCAATTTCCGTATCGTCATATTGCCCACTTGCAGCAAGTCCGTAGCGCATATAATCTGCCAAATAGGCAAGATGGTCCACTCCGACACCGTAGCGCAGACCAAATACTATGGCATAAAGTAATATTGCCAGTATCATCCAAAACCATTCGTTGCGTTCACTTGCTCTTTTGGCCAGAAACAGCATTACAACAAATAGCAGAAGATAAATAAAATATGTTTGAAGTGTTACCATATTTGTACCGCACTATATAAATTGCACTAATTGTCTATTAACAAGTAGCTATATTTCGCCCTTTGGATCATTCAAGCCCCTACGCAAAAATTCTAACGAAGCAGCCCTCTTCGTTTCCAATATCTCGTTCACACTCGCCCAATCGATTGCATTATTTACCTTTTCAAGGATACTATGCTCGTCGAATTCCTGCACCAAACGGGCCTCCAATCCGAACATATTAAGCAACGAGGTCATTCGGCTTAAACCGCGACTTTTATTACCTACCGTTAAAAACGGCTTATTGAATATTATCGAAAAAGCGGTACCATGAAAAGAGTCGGTAATAACAAACGCCGATTCGCTTATACCACTCAACCATTCCTCAACAGGAGGAACCACACACGATTCAATATTGGCACGCCCGACCTTATCGAAAGTTGCTGTTACCGCCAGCGGCATGACATCGCACCCCAAATGCGAAGCAACTAACTTAACGATCTCTTGTTTCTCGGTTGTTGCATCCAAAACATATGTTGCTAACATGCCGGTCTGCTCACTTTTATTCTCATTTCTTCTTAACACATCTTCATAGACACCTTTCGCAACCAACATAGTAGGGTCGAGTACTAAACAAGCTGGTATATCAAGATAGTTGCGACATAGTTTTACGCCAGAATCTTCTCTTACCGAAACCGCATTGAAAGTGTGGATATTCTGCTTGCATATGGCAGTTAGCGACTCTGGCATCTCCCACTTATCGGTGCCGAATGATGCTGCATAGGCCACCTTGATCGGCGTTTTAGGCATCGACACTCCAAAGAAATGACCTATCTCATTCCCCAAATATTTATAGCGCCATACCTGATCGCTACCTACCAACAAAGCTTCGAAATCTCCATCGAAAGTTCCAACCTCATCAATGTTTACAGGTTGTGTTGTGGCAATATATTTATTTACAAATGCCCTAGTATTGGCATACA
>JAGBCX010000081.1 GCA_017937805.1 Alistipes sp.
GGGTTTTTCATTTGTTGTCGGTCGGTATCGCTCCGACACCGTGGAGCCCCTACCCGACAACAAATGAAAAACCCTCTGAAACGATGTTCCAAAGGGTTTTGCTTGATTTTGTCCTTAAAACTTTTGGACTTGGAGCGGAAAACGAGACTCGAACTCGCGACCCCAACCTTGGCAAGGTTGTGCTCTACCAACTGAGCTATTTCCGCATTTTTGTTTGCGTTCTCCGTTGTTAAGCCCTCCCATTGCCAAGGTTGTTTATATTATCCTTTTGGGGCAAGGTTGTGCTCTACCAACTGAGCTATTTCCGCATTTTTAAGAACTTTGCAACGCCTTTATTGCGTTTTGCGAGTGCAAATATAAGGCAAAAAAAAATACCGTGCAAGAATTTTTTTAAAAATTTTATCTTTTTCCTCGATTTTCGACAACTTCGCCGATAAAAACCGACAAAATACCCCCTGTATTTTATGGCACGGGGTCGTATCCCGAACCTCCCCAAGGGTGACAACGGGCAATTCGTTTGGCTGCGAGCCACCCACCTTTGATGATGCCATATTTGCGTATTGCCTCAATAGCATACTGTGAGCATGTAGGTGTGTATCGGCATGCAGGCGGAGTTAGGGGTGAAATACACTTCTGGTAGAACCTTATCAACCCTATAAATGGTAGCGCCACAATACGGCGACAACTACCGACAAAGGCCTTCCAAGATTCGTTTTGTAGCATTTTCGATTGTTTTGTAGTCGAGGACCTCTTTTGAGGAGTAGATAAGTGCGACCTGCATCTGTCGAGGAGAGGTATCGCTTGCGAGTAACAATGCTTTATTCAGACGGTATGCTTCGCGCATGCGGCGGCGCACCTTGTTGCGTTTGTTGGCGCGTTTGAGAAATTTTTTAGGCGTAGAGAAGAGAATCTCGGCACTCATCTCATCTGCATCTTCGGCATACACAACATAACGCAATGGATAGACAAATCCGCCTCGTCCTTCGGTGAAAAGACGACGGATAGCCCCGAACGAGTGTAGTTTCTCCGATTTGGGCAGTTTGAAATCCATTGGTTTATTGCTTTTCCGGATTACTTCTTTGTTGTGCGACCCTTCTTTTGCATGCGACTCTGCTGGGTGCGCAAAAACTCCTCTTTGCGTTCGTCATACACAAAAGCGACATCATCAACAGCCTTTCCCTTGCGTACGTTCTGAATATAGATATCCACCGCCTTTGCCAATGATGGAGCAGCAGGAGTTGGGGCATTTGCCTTCACGTGGATACCATTCTCAACGGCAAGTTTAAGCGTACCTTCGCCAAACGTTGCTATGGTTGGCATCTCCTCTACGGGCATCTTTTCGCAGATACTCTTCACGTCCCAAGGGGAGTAGAGTAGTACGATATCATACTCCTTCAACTTCTCGGCCGAGATGTCGGTGGCTACAGTTCGAGCAAGGATAATTGGCGTATAGTTGATATTCAAGCGAGTGAGAGCCTCCGGGAGTTCAGGCTTGTGAGGTTCCGAAAGCGAGAGCAACATCTTCTCCGCCTTATGTTTCACAACAAGCTCTATCAGGCCTTGGAATGAACCATCTGCAAACGATATTTTGCGCTTACGGTAGATAATATACTTCTGCAAGTAGAGCGCAATGCTCTCGGTTGAGCAGATATATTTCATGGTCTCGGGTACGGTGATACGTGCATCTTCGCAGATGTGAAAGAAGCTGTCGATTGTGGTGCGCGAAGTGAAAATCACGGCCGTATGGTCGAGAATATTTATGCGCTGACTGCGAAACTCCTTTGGGGTTACGCCAATTACTTTTATCAGTGGATTATACTCAACCTCCACTCCGAGTCGTTGCGAAAGTTCATAGAACGGCGACTTCTCAATAATTGGTGGTGCCGGCTGTGCAACAAGAATCTTGCTTATATTATTACTCATATCTTCTCTTTCTGTTTTGGAGCCTATCCGCGCAGTATCGGAGCAAGCAGCAACGACAACGGGAAGATTTCCAGGGCGCAAAGATACAAAATCCAATGGAAAATAGAAAATCTTTGTGTTTGAAAGAGTAAAAAAGTCTCTTTAATAAACAAAATAAGCGATATTAAACATATTGTAACAGAGGTATAAAAGGATAATTTTGCCACTATACCCTCTGTTAGAAGGAGTAGAATAAGCATTGGGGATATAAGAATAATGATAAGGCTGAAATGGAGTAGTTTTATGTGCCAAATAGTATTGCAGGCATCGTTACGTCCACTAATTGCGCCTATGATATATAGCATTACTCTCTCTCCGAACATCGTTGCCAGAACAGCCACGAAAGCGATGGCTCCAATAGCCCAAGCCGATAGCGTTGAGGGGATAGACAGATATGGTCTAATATCCTCAATCACGGAGATACGCATAACCGACAGAGATAGGAGTATTACCCCCATAAGGCTTGTGAATATCTCAATATTTTTTATCTCGGCTGAATATATATGTATATCCGAGCGATCCGATTTTTTGCTTATTGAGGAGATAATCAGGTAACGAAAGAGGTCGAAATATCGTACCAATATAAATATAAATAGGAGCGCGGCCACACCGGTCGCTATCTGGTAGGTTGGGCCGAGAGAGGCTATGCCCGACAAAACCATATCTCCACCTTGTGCAACAAGGTGGCTTGCAGGGCCAAATAGCTCCTCCGGAGATATGGGCGATAAGTGTTGCTCCATTTGTGATTAAGCTTTTTTGAGGGTTATGCGGAAGGTTGTTCCTTTGCCGGGCTCCGACTCTGTAACGGCAATCTTTCCGTTGTGATACTCCTCTATAATACGGCGAGAGAGGGAGAGTCCGAGTCCCCAACCGCGTGTTTTTGTTGTATATCCGGGCTCAAAGATGCGTTTCCATTTCGATTTTGGAATGCCTTTGCCGGTGTCTGAGACCTCAACCCACACATATCTTTTATCCGAGCCGATAGTAACTGTAATCTCGCCATGGCCCTGCAAGGCATCGAGTGCATTTTTCATAAGGTTTTCGACCACCCACTCAAAGAGGGTAACATTTATCTTTGCTTTGACTGTATCGGTTGCTAATCCGTTGTAGTTGAGAGTAACGTTGCGAGGTATGCGCTTGCGGAAGTACATCACCGAGCCACCGACCACTTCGTTTAGAGATTCGACAGTCAGAGGGGTTTCTGAGCCAATTTTCGAGAAACGATCCACAATCTTCATCAGGTGTGCCAAATCCTTCTGCATCTCGTCAACCGCCATTTGGTCAATAGGTTGCTCCCGCAGGTACTCTATCCAGCCGAGCAACGAAGAGGTCGGTGTTCCGAGCTGATGTGCCGTCTCCTTTGCAAGTCCAACCCATACACGGCTCTGCTCGCTCTGTTTGAGTGAGCGAAAGGCTACAAATACCACCAACACAAATACTACGATAATAAGTATCTGTATATATGGAAATATGTATAGCAATTGCAGGGTGAGCGAGTGGCCATAGAAGATGATGTGGTTGTGGGCATTGGTCCACCAGAATTTTACAACAATAGGGGTATTATCCCTTGCCATGCGGTCGAGTGTGCGATGTAGTCGCTCAGGCGAATTGATAACCTCCGTAGGAATCAGGTGGTGTGATATAACGCGCAGATTCTCATCTGTTATTATGAAAGGAATGTTGTTACGATTGTTGATAATGCTTGTAACCAAGGGGTCATTGATGTAGTCGCCCATGGCATCGCGATTTACGCGCTCCATGGCGGCAGCCCACAACTCTACATCGTGCTTCTCCTTGTGGTGCAGAGCCTCTGCCATACGGTTTGTGAGCAGGAGAGATATGGTAATAAATATCGTGGCGAGTATCAAAACCACCACTCGTCCATTCTCCAAAACCTTATTTTTCAACCGCAAAAGCATCTTTTGGTCTGCTCTACTTGCGAGCCGTGTCTTGCTTTGTTGTTATATGCTCATACTCCGCTGTATTGGCCAAAAGTTTTATGGCCTCTTGCACCTCTTCGTCACCTCCGAGCGAGTTGGCTATTACACCTGCAGCATAGGCGTAGCGTAGTACAATATTTTGATTTATCTGTTCGATAATCTCCTTGCGGAAAGTTTCGAGGTTGCTCTGTTTGTCATCGCGCAAACCCTTGTCAATAGCATCAAGAGCCTCGTCAAGCGAGGTGTTGCGCTCTTTGGTGAGCGATTGGCGCAACTTTTCGAGTGCTACACGCGACTCCGATTTGTACGGAATATCCTTCGCCATAACCATCTTTGCAAAATCGGCATAATCTTCATCGGTAATCGAGAATGTCTTGACATCGATAGGTTTCGAGCCGTTGCGCTTAATGTAGTCATCGCCAAAGTCCTCGATAATACCCATCAAGAAGAGTGTTACGGCAAACGAACTCACATATTGTGGCTCTATGCGCTTATCCGGCATAATACCTCCACCATCGTAGACCTTACGACCGCGCGCCGTTTTGAACTCCTTGATTAACGAGTCGGCAACCTGCTCGGCACGACCATCTGTCGAATAGTTTACAGCCTGAATACAACGTCCCGAAGGGATATAGTACTTACCCACCGTAATTTTGGCGTAAGAGTTGTAACCGAGAGGTGTAGTACCCTGCACCAAGCCCTTTCCGAAACTGCGCTGTCCAATCAATACTCCTCGGTCCAAATCCTGAATCGCGCCGGCAACGATTTCTGCTGCCGATGCGCTATTGCTATTGATAAGCACTGCCAACGGAGTATTTGGCAACAACGGCTCATACTCGGTATAGAGTTTATGCGACTTGTCGCCACGACCGCGAGTCTCAACCACCATTGTACCCTTCGGCACAAAGAGCGACAACACCTTCACTGCCGACTGTAACACGCCACCGCCATTATTGCGATAGTCGAGAATAAGCGATTTCAGCTCACCCTCGCTTTGCAGGCGCAGAATGGCTGCACGCATATCATCGTAGCACTTGTCGGTAAAGTCGGCATGGCGGATATATCCCACACCCTCGGCAACATATCCTGCGTAGGTGATACTCGGTATAACGATACGGCGGCGGCGAATTTTCAATTCCTCGCGCTCGCCCGTGAGCAACCTCTCAACGGTGACTTTTACGGTTGTATTTGGCTCACCACGAAGGCGTTTGCTGATATCTTCGACATTCACCCCCTTCATATCTTTGCCATCAATCGCCACAATCTTGTCGCCAATCTTCAAGCCGTTTTCATCGGCAGGCGAACCCTTGTATGGCTCGGCAATAATGACATAGTCGCCCTTCTTGCGAATCAGCGCACCAATACCGCCATAGCGACCTGTGGTCATCGCCTCGAAGTTGGGCATATCCTTCTCGGGGATAAAATCGGTGTATGGGTCCAACTTGGAGGTTATTCCTTCGGCTCCGTTTAGCATCATCTCATCAGCATCTACCTCATCTACATATTGTGTCGATATGGCATGCATCAGATTGACCATAATCTCCATATTGCGCCCCAATCCGAAGTCGTTGCGTGTGGCGAAGAGTGTTGTGGTGCAAATTGCCACAACCACTACTGCCAAAAGGGTATATTTTACAAATTTATTTTTCATCTATCTCTTAACTCCTATCTTCTAACTCCTAACTCCTATCTTCCAACTCCTCGCTTTTGTTAAATCTCTCCCGCCTCTCTGCGGTGTTTGTTTGTGATAAATCGCTCGGCATCGAAGGCAAAACGCACAGAAAGACTGCGCAAACCGTCTACTTCAACTTGGGTGCCGTTTTGGCGTACAACGACCTCGTCTTCGTAGAGTTTTACCAATCGGCGCAGACCTTTCGCACGATAGACCAATTCGGTTTCATCGCCTTTTACCAACTCCAAACCCGATACCTCGGCAGCCATTGTGAACTCTTCACGGTCGGCTATGATATTGCCCTCGAAGGCTCTTTTGGCAAAGCCGAAATATGGGTAGGTGGCAGCCAACAAGATAGTCGCAACAACCATTCCCCAACCTCGCCATGTGGAGAAAAGCAACTCCCAACGCTGTGCGAAGGTTATAGGAGCATGCTCCGAATAGTGCATCAATGCCATCAACGCTACATACAAAACGCACAAGGCGATAAAATATTTTACACTGCGAATAATGTACTTCTTCATATAATTCTTAACTCTTAATTTTTAATTCTTAATTTATGGAAAGTATTGCCTCGGCAATTTGTTCCATCAGCCATTTCGGGGTTGATGTTGCACCGCATATACCTACGCTCTCAACCCCCTCAAACCACTCCACTTGCAGTTCGCTCGCCTCCTCGATATTGTACGAGCGTTCATTCTCCTGACGACAGATGTTGTATAACACCTTGCCATTGCTCGATTTGCGACCGCAGACGAAGATTACAACATCGTGCTGTCGGGCGAACTCACGCAGATGCTCTTCTCGCGAGGATACTCGGCGACAAATCGTATCGTCAACAGTAAGCATCTCCTCATGTGCCACCTTGTTGCGCATAATCTTCGCCAAGTGGTTGAATTTGTCGATGCTTTGCGTGGTCTGCGAGAGGAAATATATCGGGCGAGAGAAGTCAATCACTTGCAAATCCTCTTCGCTCTCCACAACCACAGCCTGTTCGTTGACTTGTCCTGTCAAACCGACCACTTCGGCATGTCCTCGCTTACCCAAAATAACTACTGTGCCGCCAACTTCCTGCATCTTCTCGTATGCCGCCTTAACTTTGCGTTGCAGGGCAGCAACTACGGGGCAGGTGGCATCTATAATCTCAATGCCGTACTCTTTGGCGAGGGTGTATGTACGAGGAGGCTCGCCATGCGCACGAATTAACATTCGTTTGCCGGCTATGGTTGGTATATCTTCGTGCGAGATGGTCTGCAATCCCAATGCTTCGAGTCGTTGCACCTCCACTCGGTTATGGACAATATCGCCAAGCGAGGCTACTGCTCCCATTTGCAGAGCCCTCTCCGCCTCGTTGATTGCCCTTACAACCCCAAAGCAAAACCCCGACTCACTATCTATCTCGACACGCATACAAACGGAAAACGGAAAACGGAAAACGGAAAGCGGAAAACTAAAAATACCTTTAATTGTCAATTCGTCAATTGTCAATTGTCAATTAAAGAGTGCTCTGCACTCTTGCAAACTCCTTGTCAAACCACTCCATCTGCTCAGGAATAGTCATATAACTATTGTCAAGAACGATGGCATCATCAGCCTTTTGCAGTGGCGAAATAGCACGAGTCATATCCGCCTTATCGCGCGAAACCACATTCTCCAAAATTTCGTCAAACGACACTTTGTCGCCCTTGGCGGTTAGTTCGGCATAGCGGCGCTCGGCGCGAACTTTCGGGTCGGCAGTCATAAATATCTTCAACTCGGCATCGGGAAATACCACCGTGCCGATATCTCGTCCGTCCATCACGACACCCCTCTTGCGCCCCATCTCTTGCTGCATAGCAACGAGTTTCTCACGTACCTCAGCGATAGCACTCACAGGACTAACACAGTTCGACACCTCGATAGTGCGAATCTTACCCTCGACCAAGTCGCCATTTACATAGATGTCGCTCGCTCCGCGCTGTGGATTGAAGCGGAAGGTAATCGAGATATCGGAGAGGAGTTTTACCACTTCGTCTTCATCGACTATGCCTGAATTGATTGCACCATGTTCGAGGGCATACAAAGTTACGGCGCGATACATTGCACCTGTGTCGATAAAGATATATCCAAGTCGTTGCGCGATGCTCTTTGCAAAGGTACTCTTGCCACACGATGAGAAACCATCGAGGGCGATAATGATTTTCTTGTTAGATTGTTCCATTTGGGGTAGTTGTGAGAACTGTCGATAGTATTGTTATGACTCCGAGGAGCCCTATTATAATGCCTGCCACACGATTTATCATCTGCATGTGGTGCGGACGAAAACCTCGGCGGAAGAGGCTGATAAGCAGGGTGAGCAGGAACCACCACACCACGGCACCTCCGAAGAAACCTGCGATAATAAGCAGGCTCGAAAGTATCGAAGCAACATCGGCAGAGCCATCGTGCGAGGATACTCCCAACATTGCGAAGAAGGCGAGGATATATGGTATGACAGTTATGAAATTTGCCATTGTAAAGCCGAACATCGAGAAGAAATCTCGCTTCGAGGTGGTTGTGCCTGTGCGGTTACGGCGAATTTGTGGTGCGGGATTCTGAAAAAAGATAACCACACCCACAATAACCACAAAGATACCTCCGAGAATAGAGATTATATGTCTGTATTGTTCGATTTGCGCCTGCAACAGAGCGTAGAAGAAGAAGGCGATAATCGCCATCAATGTATCGGCACACGCCACTCCGAGTCCGGAGATAAATCCCGAACGGCGACTCTTGCTCAGCGTACGCTGAATACACAACACCGCCACGGGTCCCACCGTAATTGACGATGCCAGACCTACGGTAAAACCTCGTAACAATATATCTATAATCGTAAGAAGCATACTCCTCTAATCGCAAATTTGGTCGCAATAGTGCAAAATACTCTGCAAATATAACAAATATATTAAAAATATATTAAACTTCGGCACTATTTCTTCTATTCAATTTTACATATTGCGTGCCTTATATCATTTATTGTTGATAACTTGTAGTAAAAAAGGGCGTTGTGTGTGAGGTATTTGTATATATTTGTATCGTTAAACAATAAATATATCCGCAATGAACGAGAATAAACAACACGGAATAGATGTAGAACTTGATGCAGAGGTTGCTCAGGGACACTACTCGAATTTGGCAATTATTTCGCACTCACCAACCGAATTTATTGTCGATTTCGCCGCCATACTCCCAGGATTGCCAAAGGCAAAGGTCAAGAGTCGTATTATTCTCACTCCGGAGCACGCCAAACGATTGTTGCTCTCGTTGCAGGAGAATATCGCCCGCTACGAAACCAATGTTGGTCGTATCGAGGTTCATCAGCACCAAGCGCCGGTGGGTTTCTCACAAAAATTGAATTAAATAAAAAAGATTGAGTTTTCTGCTCAATCTTTTTTATTTTGCACTATTAGTTTTCTACTCCTCCAATCGGATAATATTTGCTCCGATGGCGTTCAGACGACCTTCGATATCGCGATATCCTCGGTCAATCTGGTCAATATTTTGAATTGTACTTACGCCCTCGGCACTCATTGCTGCAATCAGCAATGCCACTCCCGCACGAATATCGGGCGAAGACATCTTCGCCGCACGAAGTTGGTGCTGGTGGTCCTGACCGATTACGGCAGCGCGGTGAGGGTCGCAAAGGATAATCTGCGCACCCATATCTATCAACTTATCCACGAAGAACAAGCGGCTCTCGAACATCTTTTGATGAATCAGTACCGTACCCTTTGCCTGTGTTGCCACAACAAGGAAAATAGACAAGAGGTCAGGTGTCAAACCCGGCCACGGTGCATCGGCAATGGTCATAATCGAGCCATCGATGAAGCTCTCGATGCGATAGTGGTCCTGCTGTGGAATATAGAGGTCATCACCTCGGCGCTCCATCGCAATACCCAGACGGGCGAACTGTGCAGGTATAATGCCGAGATTCTCGAACGAAACACCCTTGATGGTGAGTTCCGAACGGTTCATCGCAGCCATACCGATAAAACTACCCACCTCAATCATATCGGGCAACATTGTGTGCGATGTGCCTCCGAGCGACTCCACACCCTCAATTTCGAGGAGGTTCGAGCCTACACCCGAAATCTTCGCACCCATACGGTTGAGCATCTTGCAGAGCTGCTGCAAATATGGCTCGCAGGCAGCGTTGTAGATTGTGGTCTTGCCTTTGGCAAGCACGGCAGCCATAACGATATTTGCCGTACCCGTAACCGAAGCCTCATCGAGCAACATATATGTACCCTTCAACTCCTTCGCCTTGACGGTAAAGAACGCCTCGGCAGCATCGAAATCGAACTCTGCACCGAGCTTTTGGAAGCCGATAAAGTGGGTGTCCAAGCGGCGGCGACCGATTTTATCGCCACCCGGCTTTGGAATATAACCCACACCGAAACGGGCCAACAGCGGACCTACAATCATCACCGAGCCACGCAGACGGGCGCAGCGGTTGCGGTAGTCATCGCTTGCGAGGTAGTCGAGGTTTATATCCTTGGCGCAGAAGGAGTAGGAGTCCTCCGACAATCGCTCCACCTTCACACCCATTGCCTGCAAGAGGTCGATAAGTTGAATAATATCGAGAATTTGCGGAATGTTGTTCACCACCACCTTCTCCTCGGTGAGGAGTGTGGCGCAAATAATCTGCAACGCCTCATTTTTAGCACCTTGCGGAGTAATCTCGCCATGCAGTCTGCGACCGCCTTCAACCTTAAAAATTGCCATAGTATCCGAATTTTTACCAAAGATAATAAATTTTGGGTAATCCGCCAAAAAATATTTGGGGCTATTAGCTGTTAGCCATTAGCTTTTAGGGAGTATAGGGAATTTAGAGAGTATAGTGAATTTAGGGGATAGGCGCATCGCTAAACTCCTTATATTCCCTAAGCTCCCTATATTCCATACTATCTGCGCCATTATTATCCTTCCCCTTTGGCTTAAACTTTGCAAATTTCCCTTAACAAAACCAATTAAAACCAAAACACACTATGGAAATTTCAAAGATTTTTGCTCGTGAGATTCTCGATTCGCGTGGTAACCCTACGGTCGAGGTAGATGTTGTGACGCGCAGTGGTGCCGTAGGGCGTGCTGCTGTGCCGAGTGGCGCATCAACAGGCGCAAACGAAGCCCTCGAACTGCGTGATGGCGACAAAGAACGCTACAACGGAAAGGGTGTGTTAAAGGCGTTAGAGGCGGTGAAGCACACCATAGCCTCCAACCTTATAGGCAGAAATGTCTTGGCGCAGGCGGAGATTGATATGGCGATGTGCGCCCTCGATGGCACACCGACAAAATCGCACCTCGGCGCAAATGCTATTCTTGGCGTGTCGCTTGCCGTAGCAAAGGCGGCAGCAACGGAGCTCAACCTGCCCCTCTATCGCTATATCGGCGGTGTGAATGCAAGGGTTTTGCCCGTGCCGATGATGAATATCGTAAATGGCGGTCGCCACTCCGATGCTCCTATCGCCTTTCAGGAGTTTATGATTCGCCCGAAGGGTGCTTCGACCTTCTCCGAGGGTTTGCAGATGGGTGTTGAGGTCTTTCACGCCCTGCGCTCGGTGCTGAAACAACGAGGACTCTCGACCGCCGTTGGCGATGAGGGCGGTTTTGCGCCTAACTTCAAAGGTATCGAAGATGCGCTCGAAACAATCCTCTCGGCGATAACGCTTGCGGGGTATAGCTACCCTCGCGATTTGACGCTTGCCCTCGATTGTGCCGCTTCGGAGTTTTATACTAACGGCATATACGACTATTCGCGCTTTGAGGGGAATGGGGGAGTTCACTTCTCGCCTGCCGAGCAGGTGTCGTATCTCCGTAAACTTGTGAACGACTACCCGATAGACTCCATCGAAGATGGAATGGCGGAGAATGATTGGTCGGGTTGGCGACTGCTGACAGCCGAGATTGGCGACAGATGTGCGCTGGTGGGTGATGACCTCTTCGTAACGAATACGGAGTTTATCAAGCGAGGTATCGAGGAGAGGTGCGGAAATGCGGTGCTTGTGAAGGTTAATCAGATTGGCACTCTGACCGAAACGCTCGAAGCGGTAGAGATGGCACATCGTGCAGGTATGCAGACAATTATCTCGCACCGTTCGGGCGAAACTGAAGATACCACAATTGCCGATATTGCCGTAGCGGTAAATGCAGGACAGATTAAGACCGGCTCGCTCTCTCGCTCCGACCGCACAGCGAAATACAATCGCCTTTTGCGCATCGAAGCGGCTCTTGGGCATACGGCAAAGTATGGGTTGTAAAATAATATAGTGGCTCGGCGATGTTAATTCTGTAAAATGTTGTATCTTTGCAGCGCAGATTCGGTTCATCGCTGCCTCGCAAGAGGGGGAGGAAAGTCCGAGCAACACAGAGCACCGTGCAAGTTAACGGCTTGATGTTCGAGAGGGTATAGTAGCGTAACAGAAAATAACCGCCCGGGCAGTAAGCGTCTTTCGAGATGCGTCAGGGTAAGGGTGAAAAGGTGGGGTAAGAGCCCACCGCGAGGGCAGCAATGTCGCTCGGTCAGTACGCCTCACGGGTTGCAAGGTTATGTATATCGGCAATTAAGGGTTGCTCGCCCGATGCCGAGGGGTAAACCGCTGGAGGTGGCAAGTGATTGTCATCGTAGATAAATGATGGACTAAAACAGAACTCGGCTTATGGG
Source organism: Alistipes sp. (assembly GCA_017937805.1). Lineage (GTDB taxonomy): Bacteria > Bacteroidota > Bacteroidia > Bacteroidales > Rikenellaceae > Alistipes. The sequence goes on from JAGBCX010000081.1 coordinate 12,254, forward strand.
GTCTGCAACCTTTGGTAAGGCTTGTACGATAGGTATAAGCTTTACCTTTTTTATATGCAACACCACCCATAAGCCGAGTAGGGTGTTACCCACCCCCTTTTTAAAAAAATAGGGGTAATAGGGGTGATAGGGGTAATAGGGGTAATAGGGGTAATAGGGGTAATAGGGTGGGGTAAGGCATATAACCACTATTGCCCATAGTTCCCCTATAAAAAAGTTGAGAGCTCTCAACTCTCAACTTTTCTCTCTAAACTCTATTTTTACTCTCTCGTGTGCCACAAGATTGAGCCCTCCGAATCCCACTCAGGGAGTGGTTTTGGCTCGAAGTCGGAGTAGCCGAGGGCGATTACACACTCCACGCTCCACTCGGCAGGAATATCGAGGAATGAGCGCAGATGTTCCTCTGCGGTTGCGCCATCAGGCTCGTTTTGCAGGCGTGGACGACCTCCCACATGCACCCAACACGAAGCCAAACCATGCTCAACAATAGAGAGTTGCAACATCGTAGCCGAGATAGCACAGTTCTCGCGCCAAAGGTCGGTCTTGGTCGTATCACCCATAACAACGATTGCTGCCGGAGCACCCGTCATAAAGCCCGAGCCGTAGTCGCGCATCTCGGAAATCTTGTCGAGAGTTTCGCGGTCATCGACAATCAAAAAGCGTGTTGTGTGCATATTGCGTGACGAGGGCGCAGTAAGTGCATCGCGCACAATATCGAGCAACACCTCGCGTGAAGGTGTGGTAGGCGAAAACTTGCGTACGCTGCGGCGCTTAGCCAAAATATCCTTAAATTCCATGGTTTTATAGTTGTTTTTTGTGTTATCGGTAGTTTGCAGTGCAAAAATAGTGAAAAAATTATTACTTTTGTGGCATATATAATATAAATGTATCGGACTATGGAGGCTACGAACCACAAATTTACAATTGCGTTGATATACGACTTTGATGGAACTCTCGCTGCGGGCAATATGCAGGAGTACGACTTTATACCCGCTGTGGGCAAGAGTAATTTCGAGTTCTGGGACGAGTCGAATCGCCTTGCCGAGGAGCAAGATGCAGACCAGATTCTGACCTATATGGCTCTGATGATTCACGAGGCACAAGCCAAAGGCTTGTCGCTACGTCGCGAGGCGTTTCAGGAGTCGGGCAAAAAAATCGACCTCTACCCGGGTGTGCTGGAGTGGTTTGACCGCATCAATGCATACGGAGAGGAGCGCGGTGTAAAGGTGTTGCACTATATCAACTCGTCGGGTTTGAAGGAGATTATCGAGGGCACACCCATCGCCGACAAGTTCCGCAAGATTTACGCCTGCTCGTTCCTCTACAATGTCGATGGCATAGCCTATTGGCCCGGTGTGGCGGTGAACTACACCAATAAGACGCAGTTTATCTTCAAGATTAACAAGGGGGTGGAGTCGGTCTACGATACCAAGCAGGTAAATAAATTTATGGAGGAGAAGCAGCGCCCTGTGCCATTCTCGCGAATGATTTATGTGGGAGATGGAACAACCGATATTCCGTGTATGCGCCTTGTGAAGAACTTTGGCGGACACTCTATTGCGGTTTACAATCCGAAAGATTGGTCGAAGCGCAGAGAGATGAGTACCCTTATTCGCGATAACCGCGTAAATCATGTCTGCCCTGCCGATTATAGCGAAGGAACGGAGATGGATACGGTGGTTAAGGCTATTATCGACAAGTGTGTAGCCGACCACAAATTGGCACTGCTCGAAGCAGAGAGTTAAAAACGGAAAACTAAAAAAGCGAATAGCCTTAAAATTATGAAAGAACTGATTTTTGCAACAAATAATGCCCACAAATTGGGCGAGGTGCAGGCTCTGCTCGAAGGGGCTTTCGAGTTGAAGACGCTACGAGAGTGCGGCATTACCGAGGATATTCCCGAAACAGCCGAGACGCTCGAAGGCAACGCTTTGCAGAAGGCTCGCTATGTCTATGAGCGTACGGGTGCCGACTGCTTTGCCGATGATACGGGCTTGGAGGTCGATGCTTTGGGTGGCGCTCCGGGCGTTCGCTCGGCTCGCTATGCGGGTGATGCACACGATTTCGCTGCAAACAACGCCCTGCTTCTGAAAAATCTCGAAGGTGAGGAGAATCGTTCAGCTCACTTCCGTACGGTTATTGCGCTTATTCTCGGTGGCAAGGAGTATCTCTTCGAGGGCAAGGTCGAGGGCTCGATTATTGACCACATGTCGGGTACGGAGGGTTTCGGATATGACCCAATGTTTGTGCCAGAGGGCGATATGCGCACCTTTGCCGAGATGTCGGCAGATGAGAAAAATGCCATTTCGCACCGTGGTCGTGCAGTGGCAAAACTTGTAGAGTTCCTACAAACGGAAAACGGAAAGGTGAAAACGGAAAACTAATTAAATAAAATAAAACGATTCGTTTTACCTTTAATTATCAATTGTCAATTCGTCAATTATCAATTAGAAGTATGGCAAATTACGAACGCGAGGATAAATATGACCTCGAAAAGATTGAACAACTGAAATACCACTACCGCGAGGTGTTGCGACTCCTCGGTGAGGACCCTGAGCGTGAGGGTTTAATTAAAACCCCCGAGCGCGTGGCGAAGGCGTGGTCGTACCTTACAAAGGGCTACGAGCAGGACCCGATAGCCATTTTGCAGTCGGCAATGTTTAAGGAGGAGTACAAGCAGATGGTTGTGGTTAAGGATATTGAACTCTTCTCGGTATGCGAGCACCATATGCTCCCATTTGTCGGTAAGGCGCATGTTGCCTATATCCCTAACGGCACTATTACCGGTTTGTCGAAGATTGCTCGTGTTGTGGAGTGCTTCGCACGCCGTTTGCAGGTGCAGGAGCGTTTGACCGTGCAGATTCGTGACTGCATTCAGCAGGCATTGAACCCTGTGGGCGTTGCGGTTGTTATCGAGGCTTCGCATATGTGTATGCAGATGCGTGGCGTGGAGAAGCAGGGCTCAAAAACTACTACCTCGGCATTTACCGGCATATTTCTCTCGGACCCACGAACTCGCGAGGAGTTTATGTCACTTATCTCGGCAAAATTGCAATAAAAAGTAGCTTAAGTAGAGTAGTGAATAGGGGGTTGGCGTATTGCCGACTCCCTATTTTTCTCCTCTCCACCAACCCTCAAATGCAACATTTTGGTCTATCTTTTCATGCTATCCGAAAAGAGTATATAAGTATCACTTATATCGCAATCGACAAAAAGTTTAAAAATTTAGTGTTAATTTTTTCACAATTCAAAATAAATGCATTATCTTTGCAGCGGTGAAAAAGGGGCTTTTGCGAAATTCGTTGCTGAATAGGCGTAAATTTGCCCTTGCTATCTCCCGAAATGGCGGAGATTTTGAAACAGAGAGATGATGTTAAACAATTAAATAATTAAAACTATGGCTTTCAAGAAAGAAGATTTATTGAAGTATGGTATTACCGACACTACTGAGGTAATCTACAACCCATCGTACGAGCTCCTTTTCGAGGAGGAGACCAAGGCAGACCTTACAGGTTTTGACAAGGGACAGGAGACTGAGCTCGGTGCTGTTAATGTAATGACCGGTGTTTACACAGGTCGTTCGCCTAAGGACAAGTTTATCGTAATGGACGAGAACTCGAAGGATACTGTATGGTGGACTTCGGAGGAGTACAAGAACGACAACAAGCCTTGCTCGGAGGAGTCTTGGGCAGTGTTGAAGGGTATCGCTCAGAAGGAGCTTTCGGGCAAGAAGTTGTATGTTGTAGATGGCTTCTGCGGTGCAAACAAGGATACCCGTATGTCGGTTCGTTTCATTATGGAGGTTGCTTGGCAGGCTCACTTCGTTAAGAATATGTTTATCCGCCCAACAGAGGAGGAGTTGAAGGACTTCGAGCCTAACTTCGTGGTTTACAACGCTTCGAAGGCTAAGGTTGAGAACTACAAGGAGCTCGGTCTTAACTCGGAGACTGCTGTTGTGTTCAACATCACTTCGCGTGAGCAGGTTATCATCAACACTTGGTATGGTGGTGAGATGAAGAAGGGTATGTTCTCGATGATGAACTACTACCTCCCATTGCAGGGTATCGCTTCGATGCACTGCTCGGCTAACACCA